>CAZUBX010000013.1:0-51866 GCA_964619035.1 uncultured Syntrophaceae bacterium
ACATCTCGGCCGCCACGGCTAGGTCGCGGGCCGAGAAGGACATCTTCTTCATCGAGTTGACGATGTCGACGGCGTCGATCTTGGTGATGTCGATGTGCTCGACTTTGGATTTCAGGTAATCCTGCTTCTTCTTGCTGATTTTCTTCGCCATGAAAAACCCATTTCCCCCCTGGTTATTATTGCCACTTCTTACCCCAAGGCCTTGAAAAAGTCAAAGAGCGAAAGGCGTTGTCGGCGACAGGGGTGCGGTACAAATCCCTTGCATCGCTTCGCCCCCTCTGCTACTTCCTTCCCATGGATCTCTTTTCAACCCGCGAGATTCTGACCGTCACAGAGCTCACAAGGCAGGTCCAGGATGTCCTGGAGGCCACCTTCGATCAGCTCTGGGTCGAGGGCGAGATCTCCAACCTTCGCAGGCCCGCCTCGGGCCATCTCTACTTTACGCTGAAAGACGAAGCAAGCCAGGTCCGGGCGGTGATGTTTCGGACCGTCGCACGGGCGCTGAAATTCGATCTCGAGGACGGGATGCACGTCGTCTGCCGGGCCCGGATGAACGTCTACAAGCCCCGCGGCGAGTACCAGCTCATCCTGGACTACGCCGAGCCCAGAGGTGTCGGCGCCCTGCAGATCGCCTTCGAGCAGCTCAAGGCCCGACTGCAGGCCGAGGGGCTTTTCGATCCCGTCCACAAAAAGCCCATCCCCTACCTGCCCTCGCGGATCGGTGTGATCACCTCGCCGTCGGGCGCCGTCATCCGGGACATCCTTAATATCACGAAGCGCCGCTTCCCCTCCGTGCGTATCCTCATCGCCCCCGTGCGGGTGCAGGGCGCCGAGGCCCCCGCCGAGATCGTCGAGGCCCTTCACCATCTGAACGAGATGCCCGGCATCGACGTCATCATCGTGGCGCGGGGCGGGGGATCGCTCGAGGATCTCATGGCCTTCAACAACGAGGGCGTCGCCCGGGCCATCTTCGCCTCGCGCATTCCCGTCATCAGCGCCGTGGGCCACGAGATCGATTTCACCATTGCCGACTTCGTGGCCGACATGCGGGCGCCCACCCCTTCGGCGGCAGCTGAGCTGGTGGTCCCCATGCGAAGCGATCTCACCCAGCAGCTCCGGGCGCTCACCGCGCGGCTTGTAAACGGTGGAGAGCGGCTGCTGAAGCTCCGGAAGGACCGGCTGGAAACGCTTGCCGAGAGGGTCCGCGACCCGAGGCGCCGCCTTGTCGACTTGCGGCTCGGCCTCGACGAGCGGTTCAACAGCCTGAGTGCCTCCCTCATCCGCCGGGCGCGAACCGAGCGGGACAGGCTGCGCCATTTCGAGACGCACCTCCAGTACCTGAGCCCGGGGGTAAGGCTGGCAAACCTCACCTTTGTGCTTGAAAATATAAGAAAAAGCATGATAACGGGTATCTTCCGCCAGATGGAAGCCCTGCGGACGAGGCTTGCGGGCCGGTCGGCCCTGCTGGACAGCCTGAGCCCTCTGGGAGTACTCGCCCGGGGATACGCCATCGCCCGGACGATGCCCGGGGGGCGGGTAATCAGGGATGCAAAAGAACTATCAGCGGGGGATCCCGTTGGCATAAATGTTGCGAAAGGTCGGTTCGATGCCGTCGTCACCAAGATCGAAAAAGAATGACGCCATGGCAGAGGCCAAGTTCGAGGACGCCCTGTCGAAGCTCGAGGAGATCGTCCGGAAGATGGAACTGGGCGAGCTGACGCTCGACGAGTCCCTCGCCTCCTTTGAGGAGGGGATCCGCCTGGCAAGGCTTTGCTCGCGCAAGCTCGACGAGGCCGAACGAAGGATCGAGATCCTTCTTAAAAAGGAGGGCGAGACGGAGGTCAAGCCCTTCAAGCCCGAACCGGAAGGAGATGACCACTAACCCCATTTTCCTGGACGAGTACCTCGAGACGCGGAAGACCCTCGTCGATCAGGCTCTGGAGCTCTACCTTCCCGCCGAGTCCACCGAGCCTCCCGTGATCTTCAGGTCCGCCCGATACAGTGTGTTCGCCGGGGGGAAGCGCCTTCGCCCGATCCTCTGCATCGGAGCTGCCGAGGCCGTCGGCGGCCCGATCGACGTCGTCATGCCCACGGCCTGCGCGCTCGAGCTCATCCATACCTACTCGCTCATCCACGACGATCTCCCGGCCATGGACAACGACGACACCCGGCGCGGCAAGCCGACGAGCCACAAGGTCTTCGGCGAGGCCGTTGCCATCCTGGCAGGCGATGCCCTGCTCACCGACGCCTTCCGCCTCATCGCGGGGCGGACGCCGACGGGGGTCGTGAAGGCGGAGAAGCTGCTCCAGGTTATCCAGGAGGTGGCGCTCGCGGCGGGCTGGTTCGGCATGGTGGGCGGCCAGGTGGTGGACATCGAGTCGGAAGGGAAAGCGCCTGAAGAGAAGACGCTCAACTTCATCCACACGCGAAAGACAGGCGCCCTGATCACGGTCTCGCTCCGGGCCGGGGCCATCCTCGGCGGGGCGGACGCCGACGCGCTCTACGCGCTGACGGAATACGGACGCCACGTGGGGCTTGCGTTTCAGATCGCCGATGATATCTTAAACGTCGAAGGCGACGCGAAGGCCCTGGGCAAGGGCACCGGGAGCGATCAGTCCCGGGGGAAGCTCACTTACCCTGCCCTCGTCGGGGTCGAGACCTCGCGGCGAATCGCCGCGGAGCTCGTGGGAAAGGCCCTCGCCGATCTCAGCTTGCTGGACGAGCGGGCCGAGCCCCTCAGGATGATCGCACGGTTCATCGTGGACCGAAAAACATAAGCTCCATCGCGTTGCACAGGCATAGAGAACAGGTTAACCAAGGCATGCTGGAAAAAATCAATTCGCCGGCCGACATCAAGCTGCTCCGCCAGGAGGAGCTTGAAATCCTTGCCGAGGACATCCGCAGGGTCATCATCGAGACCTGCTCCAAAAACGGCGGCCATCTGGCCCCGTCGCTGGGCACCGTAGAGCTCACCCTTGCTCTTCACTACGTCTTCGATGCCCCCCGGGACAAGATCATCTGGGATGTGGGTCACCAGGCTTACGCCCACAAACTCATCACGGGACGGCGCGAGCAATTCCACACGCTGCGCAAAAGCGGTGGCGTCTGCGGGTTTCCGCGACGCGAGGAGAGCCTCTACGACGTCTTCAGCGTGGGCCACAGCAGCACCTCGATCTCGGCCTCGGCCGGGATCGCGGAAGCGCGATGCCTGAAGGGCGAAAACTTCAAGGTCGTCGCCGTCATCGGCGACGGGTCCATGTCGGCGGGCATGGCCTTCGAAGGGCTCAACTGGGCGGGCGACCGCAAGAAGGACCTCATCATCATCCTCAACGACAACGAGATGTCGATTTCGCCCAACGTGGGCGCTCTTTCGGCTTACCTCAACCAGATCATGACGGGCCGCCGGGTCACCAAGCTCCGTGGTGACGTGAAGCAGTTCCTCCGGGGCATCCCCAACGTCGGCGAGCAGATGGTCAAGATCTCCCGCCAGGCAGAGGAGGCCCTGAAGTCCTTCCTCACACCCGGGGCACTTTTCGAGGAGCTGGGCTTTGAGTACGTGGGCCCCCTGGAGGGGCACCGCCTCGACCATCTCATCACGATGCTCCGCAACGTCAAGGAACACAACCGCCCCGTGCTGGTCCACGTGCTGACGAAAAAGGGAAAGGGGTATCCCTTTGCTGAACTGGAGCCCACGAAGTTCCACGGCATCGGCCCCTTTAACGCCCGGACAGGCGACATCGCCGAGGATTCGAGCGGCATCCCCAGCTACACGGAGGTTTTCGGCCGAACGATGATCAAGCTCGCCCGGGAAAACCCGAAAGTTGTGGCCATCACTGCGGCCATGTGCAGCGGGACGGGACTGGATGCCTACGCGAAGGAATTTCCCGAGAGATTCTTCGACGTGGGGATTGCCGAGCAGCACGGCGTAACCTTCGCCGCCGGGATGGCGACGGAGGGGATCATCCCCGTTGTGGCCATCTACTCTACCTTCATGCAGCGGGCCTACGACCAGGTGCTGCACGACGTCTGCCTCCAGAAGCTTCCCGTGGTGCTCGCCCTGGACCGCGGCGGCATCGTGGGCGATGACGGTGCGACCCACAACGGGCTCTTCGACTTCTCGTACCTGAGGGCCATTCCGAACATCGTCATCATGGCGCCCAGGGACGAAAACGAGCTGCAGCACATGCTCAAGACGGCCGTCACATGCGGTGGCCCCGCCTCGGTTCGCTATCCCCGCGGCAAGGGAATGGGCGTGCCCCTCGACGAAACCTTGAAAGCCCTCGAGATTGGCAAGGCCGAGATTCTTCTGGAGGGCGGGGACGTGGCTATTTTCGCCATCGGCTACACGGTTGAGCCGTCCCTGAATGCCGCAAAGCGACTGCGCGAGGAAGGAATCGACGCCACCGTGGTCAACTGCCGCTTCGTGAAACCGCTGGACGAGGAGCTCCTGAGCCGTGTGGCATCGGCAACGGGGAAGGTCCTCACCGTGGAGGAGAACGTCCTTGCGGGCGGTTTCGGCAGCGCGGTTCTCGAGATGCTCGAGGCGAAGGGTCTCTCCGGCATCGAGGTGAAACGCCTGGGTATCCGCGACGAGTTCGTCGAGCACGCAAGCCAGGCCGAGTTGAGACACCGCTACGGCATCGACGAGGAGGGGATCCTCGAGTCCGCACGGAAACTCGCGGGACCGGCAAAGCCGGCGCTGCGGGAGGTAGTGGCGAAATAGAGAACAAGTTGTTGCTCCGGCAGCTGAACATGTCAATGATGTCATTCCTGGCTTGACCAGGAGTCCGCATGCGCAGCGGATCCCCGCCCCTGATCGATTCAGGGGCAGGCTATGCGCGGGGATGGCAAGTTGAGTCATTTTATTGCCGGGCTGAGTACCCGCCATTAACCATTTCATGAAAGAAAAATCCCCTAAAATCAGGCTGGACGTGCTGCTCGTGGACCGGGGCCTTGTTGCGTCCCGGGAGCGGGCGCGGGCCCTTATCCTGGCGGGCGCGGTGCTTGTCCACGAGGAGCCCGTCGACAAGGCGGGCGCCCTGATTGCCGAGGGTGCGATCGTCCGGATCCGGGGCGAGGATCACCCCTACGTGAGCCGCGGTGGTGTGAAGCTCAAGGGGGCTCTGGAGGCCTTTGGCATCCGGGTCGACGGGTTTTCGGCCCTCGACGTGGGCGCCTCGACGGGGGGCTTCACGGACTGCCTGCTGCAGGCGGGCGCCCGGAAGGTCTATGCCGTCGATGTGGGTTACGGGCAGATTGCCTGGAAGCTCCGCAACGATCCCCGGGTCGTTCTCTTCGAGCGGACCAATATTCGCCACTTCAGCGGTGTCGGTGTCGAGGAGCCGGTCGATATCGCGGTGATCGATACGTCCTTCATTTCGCTCACGCTCGTTATCCCATCCGTGCTTCAGTTTGTGAGGGAGGGCGGGACGTTTCTTGCCCTCGTCAAGCCGCAGTTCGAGGTGGGCCGGGGCGAGGTGGGCAAGAAGGGCGTCGTCCGGGACCCGGCGGTTCACCTCAGGGTGGTGGCGGAACTGGCCGCCTTCTTTGTGGAGCAGGGCCTGTCCATCCGGGGGACCTGCGAGTCGCCGCTCACGGGCCCCGAGGGGAACAAGGAATTCTTCATCTGGGCCGTAAAGTAAAGAGAAGGTAAGAAGGTGAGAAAAAGAGGATGAAGCCTGCCGCTTTTCAGCCCGAAACCCGATACCCTGGACCCGATACCCGATAATCATGATCAAAAGGTTTGTCAAAAACATCGAGATCCGGCTGGCCGAGACGGCGGGGTTCTGCATGGGCGTCAGAAGGGCCGTCGACATGGTCCTCGATATGGCCCAGCACAAGGGCGACCGCCAGATCTTCACCTACGGACCCCTGATCCACAATCCCCAGACCGTGGAGCTGCTGCGCAAGCGCGGCATCATTCCCTTGAAGGATCTTGACGGGATCGAGGAAGGGACGACCGTCATCATCCGGGCCCACGGCATCTCGCCCCAGGAACGCGACACCCTCAAAAAGAAGGGGGTCATGATCGTCGACGCGACCTGCCCGAAGGTGGGACGGGTCCAGTCGGTTATCAAGAAACACGCCGCCCAGGACTACCGCATCGTCATCGTGGGCGACGCCGAGCATCCCGAGGTGAACGGCCTTTTGGGCTACGCCGGCGGCCGGGGCACCGTCGTCAGCGGCCTGGAGGATGTGGACCGCCTGCCCGCCATGGAGAAGGTCTGCGTCGTGGCCCAGACGACGCAGGGCCTCGACGAGTACCGGGCCATCGTGGAGAAGATCCGCGGGCGCGTACCCGAGACGGTCGTCTTCGATACGATCTGCGACTCCACGGAGAAGCGCCAGGCCGAGATCAAGGAGCTCGCCTGTGCCATGGACGCCGTCTTCATCGTCGGGGGACGCAACAGCGCCAACACCCATCGCCTGGCCCAGATCTCCGAGTCCATGGGCACGCCCACCTTCCACATCGAGACGGCCGAGGAGATCCGCGAGGTGCCGCTCCACAAGTACAACCGCATCGGGATCTCCGCCGGGGCCTCGACGCCAAACTGGATCATCGAGCGCGTCGTCGACACGATCCAGAACGCCCGGCTCGGGGCCGACGCGCGGGGATGGTTTGTCAATCTCTGGCTTGCCTCTGTCGGGACCGACGTCTATGCCGCCATCGGGGCCGCCTGCCTGGCGCTTGCCGCCCAGTATCTCCAGGGGGTCTCCTTCAGCATCCTGCAGCTTCTCATGGCGGCCTCCTATGTGTTCTCCGTCCACACCCTCAACCGCTTTGTCGACCGTGAGGTGAGCGGCCTGAGGGGGACCTTCCGCGAGGAGGCCTATGCGAAGCACGCACGGCTTTATGTCGTCATGGCCTTTCTTTCCATGCTCCTGTCCCTGGGGCTTGCCTACCTGATCGGGCTTTTGCCCTGGCTCTTGCTCGCCCTCATCTCTATCGTGGGGGCACTTTACAACATGCGCGTCTTCCCAAAGGGCTGGCGCTTCCGCAGGCTGCGGGACCTGCCGGGTACAAAGAACTTCTTCATGGCAGCCGCCTGGGCCCTCGTCATCGCCGTTGTCCCCTACATGGATTGGCCGATAGAAGTCTCGGCGGACATGACCGTGGCCGCGCTGTTCATCTTCTCGATCGTCTTCGTCCGGTCGGCCCTCTCGGACCTCATCGAGATCCAGAGCGACCGCCTGCTGGGGCGCGAAACCATCCCCGTCGTCATCGGCGAGGACAAGACCCGCAAGCTGCTCAACGGGATCTCCCTGTTCCTGGCGCTGCTGCTCGTCCTTTCCTATCCGCTCAAGTGGACGACTTCGCTCAGCTTCACGCTGTTCCCGTGCGTATATTACATGTGGATTTGTTTCGAACTTTGTGATAGAAAAACGGCGCTTTCCGCGGCCGTGATCAACGGACTGATTGAAACCAACTATATTCTCGCGGGGTTATGCACGGTCGGCTGGCTTGTCGCCCTGCGGCTGCTCGCGTGAGGACAAGGGAGAACCTTTGAGAAGAATTCCCGGACCGGCCTGGGTCATCGTGGCGGTATTGGTTGTCTGGCTCGTTGCCGGCTGTGAGAACCTGCGGTTGGTGCAGACGGCCGAGGAGGCAAAGGACTTTCACCCCAAGACGATCGGGGTGCTGCCCGCCGACGCGGGCATCTACAAGGATGCCGAGGGGAAAATCGACGGCATCATCACGGACGTGCTCGTCAGGACGAAGTGGTACCAGGCCGTCGTCGGCGGCGAGGACATCCGCAAGCAGATCGAGGCGAACCCCGAGCTCAAGAAGTCCGTTGACGTCTACCTGGCAAAGCTCCGGGAGCTGAACTTCTCGGATCCCGAGCTCTGCAAGGTGATCAGCGAGCTTTGCGGGATCGAGGCGATCCTTATCCCCACCGTCGATGTGTGGGAATACACGATGCTCGGCGGCGACAAGATCGCGCGGGTGGGAATCTCGATGAAACTTGTTGACACGAAGACAGGCAAGACCATTTGGAGGGCCGGCCACCTGGTTAGCGAGGAGTACCGGTTCCTGAAACCGGAGCTCACCAACATGGGTCGATCGATGGTACGGAAGATGATCGACCAGATGCCTCATTGACCGGGTCAGAGCCACGTGGGTATCGGGTATAGGGGCAGAAACGACAGGCGAAATAGACATGGCTGATTTCGTGATTATGTTATAAGTCGAAAAACGGGCATGCGGAACGATCGGTCCGATTTGCTATACCCATTACCCAATTCCCAATGCCCAATGCCCAATGCCTGTTGCGACGTGAGGAGCAATATGTTGAAAGAAAAAGTCCAGGCGGCCTTGGAACAGGTGCGGCCCAACCTTCAGCGCGACGGCGGCGATGTGGAGCTGGTGGATGTAACCGAGGACGGGATCGTCAAGGTGAGGCTCACCGGCCGCTGCCACGGATGCCCCATGTCCCAGATGACCCTGAAGATGGGCATCGAGCGTTTCCTGAAAATGAACGTCCCGGAGGTGAAGACCGTCGAGTCCGTCTAGGGCCGCGACCGTCACACCGGCTAACGAATATTAAAATTCCTCGCACCAAGGTGCCAGGAATTTAGAAACATGAGGAAGTGGGTTTATCTGTTATTATGCTCGCTTACCCCGCAGCAACGTTCGACTGGCTCACGTCAGGCGCTGCGGGGACCGGGGGCGCATCCCGGCAGGGTGCGCAATCATGTCCGGTTCATTCCTTACCGGGAAGCCCCGCGAAGCGGCAGAAGGCTTCAATGCGCGTGCAAACGTTTTCACACGGAGGAGTTATCGGAAATGACATACGTCATCACAGATGAATGCATCGCCTGCGGGAGCTGCGAGGATGAGTGCCCCGTCGAGGCGATCAGCGAAGGGGACGAGAAGTACGTCATCGACGCCAACCTCTGCACAAATTGCGGGGCCTGCGCGGATGTCTGCCCCGTCGAGGCCATCAGCCCCGGCGACGAGGAATAGACCCGCAGAACCGGCTGTTTGAAACGAGGGGAGCAGAACCCGTCAAAAGGGATTCCCCTCTTTCTTTTTTGTGGCCGTAAGCGCAGCGGGAAAATCACTACCCGGTTCGTCCTGAAAGGAATGCCGATCGGTCATGGCGGGATGTTTCATCACCTTTGAGGGCGTCGAAGGGTCCGGAAAAACCACCCAGCTCCGGCTCGCGGGGGAATTCCTGCGGGAAAAGGGTCTTGCGGTCATCATGACCCAGGAGCCCGGCGGCACTCCGCTGGGGGAGCGAATCCGCGAGATCCTGCTCAACCAGGTTGGATTCGACATCTCGGGCGAGGCGGAGGTCTTCCTCTTTGCCGCAGCCCGTGCCCAGCATACCGATGCCGTGATCCTTCCCTCTCTGGAGGCGGGAACGGTCATTCTCTGCGACCGCTTTTCCGATGCCACCATCGCCTACCAGGCATACGGCCGGGGGCTTCCCCTGGAGGCCGTCCGGGAGATCTGCCGCTTTGCCTCACGGGGGCTTTCGCCCGGCCTCACACTCCTTTTCGATCTTCCCGTGGAAAAGGGCCTCGAGCGAGCATTTAGCCGTATCGCCGGCCGCAAGGAGGACAGCCGCGAGGACCGCTTCGAGCGCGAGCACCTCGATTTTCACCGCCGCATCCGCGAGGGATACCTCACCATCGCCGGGCAGGAGCCCGGCCGGGTGAAAATCATCGACGCCTCGCGCGACGTCGAGTCCACCCGGCGCGAGGTTTGCGCCATCCTCTCGTCTTTTCTGGGGGTCTGACCCATGAGCTTTTCCTCGATCTACGGCCAGGAAGGGCCCATCGCCGTCCTGCAGAGCGATATCGGGAAGAAGCGGGTGCCTCACGCCTTTCTCTTTTACGGGGCCGAGGGCATCGGCAAGCGCACCACGGCCCTCGTCTTCGCAAAGGCCCTCAACTGCGAAAAGGGCGGCGCCGATCCGTGCGATGCCTGCACCTCCTGCCGGAAGATCGACAGCGGCAACCACCCCGATATCCTCATCATCGAGCCCGAGGGCCAGTTCATCAAGGTGGCCGACATCAAGGAGCTGCAGGAGAGGATGCGTTTCCGGCCCCTCGAGGGTGCCAGGCGCGTCGTGATCATCGACGATGCCGAGCGCATGAACATCACCTCGGCCAACTCGCTCCTCAAGACCCTCGAGGAGCCCTCGTCCACGAACGTCTTCGTCCTCGTCTCGTCGCGGCCGCACCTGCTGCCCCTGACCATTCCGTCGCGGTGTCATCGCTTGCGCTTCAACCCCGTGCAGCGCGACGTCATTGCCGCCTTCCTGGAAAAGGAGCATGCCCTTGCGCCCGACAAGGCCCTCCTTCTGGCCGCCTCGGCCGGGGGGAGCATCGGCCGGGCCCTCAACCTGCACAAGGGCGATTATCTCGCCCTGCGCGACTCCATCCTGGGCCGGGTTTCGAAAGGGGCCCTCGACCCGCTGGGCTGTCTGGCACTCGCGGGCGAGCTTGCCGGCGACCGGGAGGACATCCAGGAGGCCCTCGACATCCTGAAGACCTGGTACCGGGACCTGCTCGTTTTCAAGGAAACGGGGCGCGCCGAGGCGCTCATCAACCTGGATCATGCAAGCGACATCGGGCGCCTGGCGGGCCTGTTCGACGTGGAGGGGATCCTCCGGAGCGTCCGGGCGATCGAGGGAGCTGCTGCGGCCATCGAGCGCAACGTGAATAAACCATTGACTTTGGAGACGATGGTCTTTACATTGTTCACCAACAAGGCCAATTTCGTTGAGGATTCCCGCCGAGGCCGCACAGGCCGCTGAGGGCGGGAAGGTGAAATAGACGTGAGACATATCGTAGGCGTCCGGGCGGAGAAGGAAGGGCGGGTGCTCAACTTCCAGACCTCGGACGAGACGTTGAAAAAGAACGACGCGGTCATCGTCAACACGGAGAACGGGCCGAGCGTTGGGATTGTGGCGACGGACAGCAAGGCCGTCCCCTTGCACCTGCTGCCGACGGATATCCGGAACATCGTCCGGAGGTGCACCGATGAGGACCTGCGGGCGCTGGAGCAGAACCAGAAGCTCGAGCGCGACGCCCGGGAGCTCTGCTTCGCGCGCATCCGCGAGCGGGGCCTCCCCATGAAGCTCATCAGCGTGGAGTGCCTCTTCGACCGCAGCAAGCTCATCTTCTTCTTCACTGCCGACAACCGTGTCGATTTTCGCGAGCTGGTGAAAGACCTCGTCCAGAAGTTCAAGACCCGGATCGAACTGCGCCAGATCGGGGCCCGCAACGAAGCGCGGATTTTCGGCGGGCTCGGGGTCTGCGGCCAGAAGATCTGCTGCACCAATTTCCTTTACAACCTCGACCGCGTGTCCGTGAAGATGGCCAAGGAGCAGAACATGCCGCTCAACCCGGAGAAGATATCGGGCTTGTGCGGCCGATTGATGTGCTGCCTGGCCTTCGAGTATGACTCGTACCTGGACATGAAACGCGGGATGCCCAAGTGCGGCAAACGGGTCGGAATCGCTCAGGGGGGATCGGGCAAGGTAATCCGCCAGAACATTCTCAAGGGCACCCTGGCCGTCTATACCGAGGAGGGAAAAGAAGTCGAGGTCGAGATCAAGGATCTCCGGGAGCCCCAGCCCTTACCGGGCCCGGCAGCCGAAGGGCCGCCGCCCAGAGGCCCGAGAAACGGGGGCCGGGGACAGCGCTGACATCCCCTGCCTCGATCCGCCGCCCCGCCTCATCGGGGGCACATCCCGCCGATATTCTGAAAACACAATCAGGCATTGGAACAAGGAGGCACCGTGAACGCCCAGAAGGTCTTTTACGTCACGACACCCATCTACTACGTCAACGCCTCGCCTCACATCGGGCATGCCTACACGACCATCGTGGGCGACGTCATGGCCCGCTTCTACCGCATGTCGGGCTATGACGTCTTCTTCATGACGGGCACCGACGAACACGGCGACAAGATCGCCGAGGCGGCCCGGAAGAACAACGAGACGCCCAAGTCCTACGCCGACAAGATCTCGATCCAGTTCCGCAACCTCTGGCCCCAGCTCTCCGTCACCAACGACTACTTCATCCGCACCACCGACGAAAACCACGTCAAGACCGTCCAGTACATCCTCCAGAAGGTCTACGACGCGGGCGACATCTACTTCGGCGAGTACGGCGGCCACTACTGCGTGGGCTGCGAGCGCTTCTACACGGAGACGGAACTGGTCGACGGCAAGTGCCCCGACCACCAGACGGAGCCCGAGTTCCGCAAGGAGAGCAACTACTTCTTCAAGATGAGCAAGTACCAGCAGTGGCTCATCGGCTACATCCACGACAACCCCGACTTCATCCGCCCCGAGCGCTACAAAAACGAAGTGCTCTCCTTCCTGCAGCAGCCCCTGGAGGACCTCTGCATCTCGCGGCCCAAGACGCGCCTGACCTGGGGCATCGAGATCCCCTGGGACAAGGAGTACGTCACCTACGTCTGGTTCGACGCGCTCATCAACTACGTCACGGGCATCGGCTACCCCGAGGGGAAGGACTTCGGCAAGTACTGGGCCGCCTCGGAGCACCTCATCGCCAAGGACATCGTGAAGCCCCACGGGATCTACTGGCCCACGATGCTCAAGTCCGCAGGGATCGGGCCTTACAAGAACCTCAATGTCCACGGTTACTGGAACGTGGATCAGAGCAAGATGTCCAAGAGCCTGGGCAACGTCGTGCGGCCCCTGGATCTCAAGGACAAGTACGGCCTCGATGCCTTCCGCTATTTCCTGCTTCGCGACATGGTCTTCGGGCTCGATTCGAGTTTCAGCGAGGAGGCCCTCGTGCAGCGGATCAACTCGGATCTGGCCAACGACCTGGGCAACCTCGTGAGCCGCGTCGTCGCGATGGACGTGAAGTACTTCCAGGGGAAAGTTCCCGCACCGAAGGCAGCCGTCGAGGCCGACAGGAAAATCACCGAGGCGGCGGCAAAGACCCTTGGCGAGGTGGAGCAGTTCTTCCGCGAGCTTACTTTCCACAAGGTGCTCATCTCCATCTGGGAGTTCATCAACGTAGCCAACAAGTACATCGTCGAAAACGAGCCCTGGACGCTCGCCAAGGACCCCGCGAAGAGCGCCCGCCTCGAGACGGTTATCTACAACCTCATGGAGTCCCTCAGGCTCACGGCCTACTTCGTCTACCCCTTCATGCCCGACACGGCACGCAAGATCCTCGACCAGATCGGCCTTGCGGACGTGAAGGAGTTCAGCTTCGACGCCATCCGCAGCTGGGGCGGCATCATGCCCGGCGCCACCGTGACCCGCGGCGAGGCCCTCTTCCCGAGAGTGGAGTACAAGAAGGAGGAAGAGGCGCCCGCAAAGAAGTTCGAGATGCTCCCCGAGATCACCTGGGACGACTTCGGCAAGATCGACCTGCGCGTGGCGAAGGTTCTCGAGGCCGAGGCCGTTCCCAAATCGAACAAGCTCATGAAGCTCAAGATCGACTGCGGCGAGGTGCGCACCATCGTGGCCGGCATCCTCCAGGACTGCAAGCCCGAAGAGATGGTGGGCCGCTCGATCGTCGTTGTCGTCAACCTCAAGCCGACGAAGCTCATGGGCGTCGAGAGCCGCGGCATGCTCCTGGCCACCGACGCCGAGAAAGGCGGCCTTGCCCTGGTGGGGTTCGACAAGGAGCCCGTGCCGGGGGGGAAGGTGAGATAGTGGTCAGTGGCTAGTGGCCAGTGATCAGTGAAAAAATATAAATCAAAAAGGTCCGGGGTGTTTGCCCTGGGCCTTTTTTATGGTAAGGCTGTTCATCATCCGTAACATCACGTGAGGGGCACGCCATGGGCGAGTGGAAAAAAACGAGTTGCGTTCTCTGCCCGCAGAACTGCGGTCTCGAGGTCGAGATCGAAGAGAACCGCATCGGCAAGGTCCGGGGCGATAAATCCAATCCGCGAAGCCTCGGCTACATGTGCGTCAAGGGCGCCAACGTGCCCTGGCATCAGCACCACGCGGACCGCCTGACGCACCCTCTGAAAAAGACGGACGGGGGATTTGTCCGGATATCGTGGGAGCAGGCGATTGCGGAGATCTCGGAGAAGATCACATCCATCGTGAAGCAATACGGCCCGCGCTCCTACGTGTACATGGGCGGCGGCGGACAGGGATGCCACTTCGAGGCGGGCTTCGGCACAACCCTGATGAAAAGTCTCGGCTCGCGCTATCACTACAGCGCGCTCGCGCAGGAGCTTACCGGATACTTCTGGGTGTGCGGCAGGATGCTCGGCAGCCAGAACCGCTACGTGATCCCGGACGAGCACCATTCGGACATGATCGTGGCCATCGGGTGGAACGGCATGGAAAGCCACCAGATGCCGCGCGCCCCCCTCGTGCTCAGGGAATTCGCCTCGAATCCGGACAAACTCCTCGCCGTTATCGACCCGAGGAAATCGGAAACGGCGAAGATCGCGAATGTGCACATCGCGCTCAGGCCCGGGACCGACGCCCTTCTCGTCAAGGCGATGATCGCCATCATCCTGAAGGAGAAATGGGAGAAGAGAGATTACCTCGAAAAAACCTGCACCGATTTCGAGAAAATAGAGCCCTGGTTTACATCCTTCGACATCCGCTCCGCCCTGACTATCTGCGAAGTGAGCTACGACGAGGTGCATGCCCTGTGCAGGCAGCTGGCCGCCCGTCGCTGGTGCTTCCACGCAGACCTGGGCACCCTCATGAACCGGCACAGCACGGTCGTGTCGTATCTGCACATGCTGCTTGCAGCTGTGTGCGGCAGACTCTGTGTGCCCGGCGGCGACGTGATCCCGGGGACCGTGATGCCGATAGGCGCCAACAGCGATGAGCGCGACCCGAAGACATGGCGCACCGTGGCAACGAACTTTCCCGCCATCATGGGGACCTTCCCGCCCAACGTGCTCCCCGAGGAGATCCTGAGCGGCCATGCCGAGCGGCCCAGGGCGGTCATCGTGTCGGGATCGAACCCGCTTCGATCCTATGCCGACACGCGGGCCTATGAAGAGGCCTTCGGAGGGCTCGACCTGCTCGTGACCCTGGAGATTGCCATGACGGAGACGGCGGCCCTTTCGCACTATGTCCTGCCGGCCCGGTCGGGCTACGAGAGCTGGGACTCGACCTTCTTTGCCTGGAACTACCCCGAGGTGTTCTTCCACATGCGACCGCCCGTCGTAAAACCCGAAGGCGAACGTCTCGAGTGCGGGCAGATCTATACGCGGCTTGCAAGGGGGATCGGCATCATCCCTGAAATCCCGGCAGCCCTGAAAGAAGCTGCGGAAAAGGACATCTTCACATTTACCATCGCCCTTTTTGCCTTCATGAGGAAAAACCCGAAGGCGATGAAGGTCATGCCGTTCATCCTTGCCGAAACCCTGGGGCGCAAGGAGGATTCGGCAAACAAGGCTGCCCTGTGGGGGATCTTGCTCTCCATGCCCGGGGCCGCAAGGCGAAACGCCGCACGCGCCGGGCTCCCCAGTCCCTCGGCGTGGAGCATCCTCGCCCGTCCGGGGCGCGTGGCCCGTGCCGTCGGCGCCGCCGTGCGATACGGGTCTGTCGCGCCCCTCATGGCCCTGCACCCGAATATCCTTCAGAGTGAGATGATCTATAACCAATTGCTCGAGCACCCCGAGGGGATCTGGATCGGGCGGCTCGATCCTGAAGCGAACAGGAAGGAGCTCCGCACGCAGGACCGCAAGATCCATCTCCACATCCCCGAGATGGAAGAGCCGTTGAAGGGGATTGCCCCGGAATCTGAGCGCGCAGCCCTCACGCCGGACAGCCAATACCCCTTCATCCTGAATGCAGGTCGCCACACCCGCAATGTCGCCAATACGCTCATGCGCGACCCGGCGTGGCTCAAAGGCAAACGGGGGTGCACGCTTGCCATCCATCCCGACGATGCGGCAGCTCTCGGGATCGGGGACGGCGAAACGGTTCGCGTCACGACCCAGGCCGGCTCCGCTCAGATCGGGGCGGAGCTCTCGGCGGACGTCCGAAAGGGACAGGTGCTCATTCCCCACGGATTTGGCCTTGTGCACCGGGGCACGGCATACGGCGTGAACGTTAATTATCTCACGAAGAACACCCACCGCGATTTTCTTGCGGCTACCCCCCTTCATCGGTATGTCCCCTGCAGAGTCGAGCGGATTGAGGGGGAGCGGCCATGACGACGATATGCGGCTATTCCACAGAAGAATACCTCGCCAGGGTGGTGAAATTCCACGGGCACCCAGCGCCCGGGCTCCTGATCGGGGGATTCATGGTCGACCTGGCCATGCGAAACAGGCCCGAAGGCGAGTTCTTCGATGTGTTGTGCGAAACGTCCGTGTGTCTCCCCGACGCGGTCCAGCTGCTCACGCCGTGCACATTCGGAAACGGGTGGCTGAAGGTGATCGATATCGGGCGCTTTGCGATCACCGTGTTTGAGAAGTATTCGGGCAGGGGGGTGCGCGTGCATCTCGATGCGTCAAAACTGGACGATTACCCGGAGATCAAATCCTGGTTTTTCAGATTGAAGCGAAAAGAGGAGCAGGACCAGGAGAAACTCATGGGCGAGATTGCGAGCGCCGGCGCGCGGATTCTCGCGGCATCCGACGTGCAGGTCGACGGGAAGCATGTCGGAAAAAAGAAGGGCGGCCCGACAGCTCTCTGCCCGGAATGCGGCGAGGCCTACCCCGTCAAGACAGGTGCTGCCTGCCTTGCTTGCCAGGGTGAGGTCCTGTACAAATAATACGCGGTCGCGAAGGGAGCCGGCGGGGGAAGTGAGATAGTGGTCAGTGGCTAGTGCGTGAAGAAGTGAATGAAGTGACTGAGTGTCTGAGTGAAGAGGAAGAAAGGGCCAGAGTTCAGGAGAATACTGTAAAAAAATCCGAAGAAAAGAAGAGGTCCAAGGTGAATTGCCTTGGACCATTTCTGTTTCGGAGCACATCCCGCAGTTGGATTCCGTAACTGTTTCTCGAGGTGGACTTGATTTTCCCGGTCCGGGCATTTAAGTTAAAGCCGCTAGGCGGTGATACAAAATAAGGAGACGAATAAATGAAACATCTGACCAGGATCGTACTTGTCACCGTGCTGATCGGAGCGCTGCTGATCCCGTCCATGACCTTTTCTCAGGAACTCAATATCCGTCAGGCGCGCCCCGATGAGATTGGCAAGAAAGCCTGGTGCCCCATCATGGATTACAACTTTGACGTGAAGGCAAGTACCTCCGTCATCGATTACAAGGGCAAAAGCTTCTACTTCTGCTGCGAAGGCTGTCCGGGTGAATTCAAGAAGGACCCCGACAAGTATCTGGCACAGACGGAGTTTCGGGAGCGCAAGCCGTCCCCGGAGGAAATCGGCAAGGAAGCCCATTGCACCGTCATGAACCACAAGTTCAAGATCAATGCGAACACCCCTGTCATCGACTACCACGGCAAAAGCTTCTATTTCTGCTGCGAAGGCTGTCCGGGTGAATTCAAGCAGAACCCCGAGAAGTACACCGTTCAATGAACGGGTTGGGATGCATTCCTTTCACAGACCCATTCAAGTCATCTGCTTTGCGTCAAAAAAAAGGTCCGGGGTTTCTTCCCCGGACCTTTTCTGCGCTTCCAGTCCTGGTCTTCAGCATCGGTGAGACGAAATATAAGATGCGAGCCGCCCCTGCCTGAAAATTCCATCGGCCGTTCTGTTTTTTTTAAAAAATCAATGCCCGGGGGAATGCAAGGGGCTCGATTTTTCCAAAATCGGGGCAGCATCCGGCCAATAGTCGATATTTCTTACGTTTTCGAGACAGTGGGACAACACTTCGTTTTTGTTTGTTATTTCACTTTTTACTCCGCCGGGCCTGCATAGAAATGTCGGATATCTTTACAAGGTGTGTTATCTGCGTTTGCTGCTGTTTTTAAAAAAGCTATAACTAATCAACAGGTTGTAATAATGGTTGCAGACATGGCACTTGTCTTGCTCTGATTATGACTGTGTTTCTTTCCTGTGATAGGGCCGCAGAACAATCGATGCGAGACATCAGAGAGGTATAAAATGAAAAGATTACTTGCAGTTACGGCAGTTGCTTTCATCCTTGCAGTGAGTGCGGTTCTTCCTGCCCAGGCGGGCAAGATCGTGGTGACAAATGACGAGTGGACGCTGTCGGATTCCGGGGTTGGTGTCCCGAATGACCCCGGACAGTTCGCATTAAACGTGGCCCAGTGGTTCACGGGCAGTTCCACTGGCAACAGCTTCCTCGTATATTCCAGTAATTTTGGCCTGACGGGCAGCTCCCTTTCTTCTGTTATGATCGGAGCGGGTAATGCATGGACCTTAGATACCAGTACGGTGCCGACGTTATCATATCTGCAAAGCTTTAAGGGAGTCTTTCTGGCCGGCAATGGTATTGATAATCAGTTGCTGATAGACTATGTCAACGGCGGCGGCAACGTTTTTCTGGAAGGCGGAACCGGATTGGGTGGCGCTGCGGCTGAGGCTGCGCAGTGGAACACATTCCTCAATGCCTTTGGGCTTGGATTCGGCAGCGTTTACAATGGCGTGGGCGGTAACATTGAAATCAACAGTTCCCACCCGATTTTTGCAGGGGTAGATCATCTCTACCAGAATAACGGCAACGACACGCTGGACATTGATGTGTCCGACCCCCGCGCGCAGGTCCTGGTCACTTCAGGCAGCAACGGTCTCTATGCCGTGTACGAATCTGTTTCCGTGCCCGAACCGGGGACGCTCCTCCTTCTTGGGGCGGCACTGCTCGGGCTTTTCGGTCTGAGAAGGAAGGTCAGCGCGTAAGTCTTCATCGGGATGACTGGATTGAAGGGCAGGGTCGTGAATCGGCCCTGCCCTTTTTCATGACTCAGATGACAAGTCGAATGAGGCTCCTTCCGAACCTGGCGTTCTCGGCTCTCGATCCGGCCCGAAAGTTGCAAACCACTTGTTTATTACCTTACAGAGGGAATCTGCAATGAAACACAGTTGCCGCCTGTTGACCTTCTTTTTCACGATGCTCTTTATCCTGAGCTGCGGCTCCGGCAGCCCGCCACCCAAAACCAAAGGCACTCCCGAAGGCCGCTCCGAGACCAAGATCGTCGAAGGTGCAAGCGCTGCAGGCTATAACGGAAGCCAGATGCGCAAAAAAATCGACAAGACTCTCGATCAAAACGACGAGCGAAACAAGGAAATCGAAAAGGCCGCCGGCGGAGCCCCTTCGAAGTAAACGTACTTCCAAACGAAAGGCCCGGGGCATCACCCCGGGCCTTTTTCTTTTTCAGTATTTTCCGTCTTACCCTTGACCCTGTACCCTTGTCCCGGGGCGAAGCCCTCACTCCCCTTCGTCAAAGGCCTCGGCTTTCCTCTCGCCCTTCACAGCTCCCTTGCCCGTGAGGCTCGCCGGTGCAGGGACGGGCACGTCGACGGGTTTGACGAACTTCGCCGTCACGTCCTTCGTTTTGAAGACGGAGAGCTTGTCGAAGATGAAGAGGAACTTATCTTCCATCTCCTTCCCGATCCCTTTCAGGACATCGGGCGGGAGGTTCCACAGGTCCTTCTTGAAGGGGCCAAATCCCTTTTTGCGCGTCTTGTAGATGAACTGCTCGTCGGTGTCTTTGGCGCCCTTCTCACCCGCGAGGTCCTTGCGGATGTACTCGTAGATCTTCTCGCGAAGCGACGCCGGGAAGAAGGTGCTGTCGTAGATCATGTTCTGGAAGGCCGTGGCCAGGTGCACCTCGGCGGTACCGCGCTTCGGGAAGTTGTCGAAGGCCTCGTCGGGAAGGGTCGAAGCCCCGTGCTGGACGGCGCCCGACATGCCGTACTCTTTCCTGGCCGCCTCGGAGAGGGTCTGCAGGGTGTCGAAGTCGAGCTTCACCTTGGCGATGCTCCCGTCGGGAAGCACCACGCCGCCGTGGGAGGTTCCCGTCTGGACGCTGATCTTGCTGATTCCCTTGAGGCCCTTGCCGTGCTTTGCCAGCTCCTTCAGGTAGCCGCCCATGAACGCCCGCAGCTCCCCGACGGTGCTGTTCTTGCTTCCCACCTCGCCGATCTCGCCGCCCACGGAGACCTCGACGCCCTTGGGCTGGACCTGGCGGATGAAGGCCGTGATATCGGCGGCGATGGTGAAGTTGTTTCGCTGCTGCTCCTCCTCGGTGGGCTTGCTCAGGTCCACCACGGTGGAGGAGTCGATGTCGATGTTGTAGAACCCGGCCTCGATCGCCTCGCCGATGAGCTCCTTCACGGAGTCCACTTCCTTCTGCGGCTCCACGGCGAATTTCTTCACGCCGATCTGGAAGTGATCGCCCTGCAGGAAAAGAGGCCCCCGCCAGCCCGTCTTGAGAGCCGCCGCCGTGATGGCGCAGGCGTATTCGTCGGGGCGCTGCTCGGTGTAGCCGATCTCGGAGCGAGCGATCTCGAAGATGATGGGCCCGACGCCCCCCTTGAGGCCCGCGCGGAATATGGCCTGCGCCGTCATGTAGGTGAGACCGCGGATGTTGATGGCGGGCACGGTGAAGCCCTTTATCTCTCCGCGGCCCATGGCCTCGTAGAGCGACTGGATGGAGCAGGGCAGCACCCCGAGCGTGACGCCCGCCCTGCGGATGAGCCAGCGGGCGGCCTGCTTCACCCCCGCATCGCCCGACAGCACGGCCGAGTAGACGAGGTGGTCGATGAGCGATCCGCGAAGTTTCTTCTCGTCGAGGACTCGGACATTGTCCCCCTCGATCTTCAGGATGCCGTCGATCGCCTTTTTCAGCTGGTCGATGCTGCTAAAGAGCATGCTTCCCCCTTTGTGTGATCGTTCAGGCCAGGGATTCCCTTGCCTTCTCCACCTCGTAGCGGCTGCCGATGTAGATTGGCGAGCGGTGGTTGAGGCTCTCGGGCTTGATGGCCAGGATGTCCTGCTTGCCGTCGGTGGCCATGCCCCCGGCCTGTTCAGCCAGGAAGGCCATGGGCTGAAGCTCGAAGATGAGGCGGAGCTTCCCCGCGAGGTCTTTTTTCGTGCCGGGGTACGTGAAAACGCCCCCCCGCTTGATAAGAATCTGGTTGACGTCGGGAACGAAACCGCCGCTGTAGCGCAGCTTGTAGCCCTCGCCCTCGAGAATCTCGACAAACTTGAGATGCCCGGGGAGCCACTCCTTGCGAAGCCCCCCGAGGCTGTAAATGGAACCCTTCTCGTCGAGGGTGATGTTCTCCTCCGAGAGGACGTATTCCCCCTCCCGGTTGAGGACGAACTCGTGGGTTCCCTTGCCTGCCGAGTAGACCATCGTGATGAGGGGCCCGTAGGTGATGTACATGGCGCCCACCATGGTCTTGCGACCCACGGCGGCAAGCGGAGAGTCCCTGTGGATACCGATGATCGTCCCGATCGACAGGTTCGTGTCCACGAGCGACGAGCCGTCAAGAGGGTCTGCCGTGATGTGGTACTTGCTCGACGGGGCCTCGAAGGAGACGATGTGATCCAGCTCCTCGGAGCAGTACGCCTTCACGAAACCCGAGTACTGGAGTTGGTTCTGAAGGATGTTGTCGGCGATCTTATCGAGGGCGAGCTGCTCGTCGCCATGGATGTTGCGCAGGCCCGCTAACTTGCGGTTCGACTCGTGGATCTTTGCCGAGATGTACTTTCCCGTTATGGCGATCTGCCAGATGAGCCGCCTCAGGTCCATCTCGATGCCGGCCATCCACATGTGGCGGCGCAGATCGACGATAAACTGCGTGTAATCCGATATGTTCCTGGAGTTGTTTTCCATCGGTCGATCCTCTCATTCAAGTCTCCCGGATGTTAAACAATTCACGGTCCTTTTGACAAGGAAATTCTGCCCGCGGAGCCGCTGTTTCGGGCTCGACCGATTTATGGTATAGAGCTATGAAAGGAAGGTTGCCATGGCGCTTTCGGAATTCACCCTGAAGCTGGTGGAACGCAAACTCGGAGACTACTGCCAGGGGCGGGTCCACGAGGTGCTGTGCCACCGCGTGCGGATCGGCTATGCCATCGAGGACAACCTTGTAACGCTCTTCGAGGAGCGCCCCGGCCTGCTGGACCCCGAAAAATGGGTCCGGCTTGACATGGCACGCTTCCGTTTCGACCCACGGACAAAAAGGTGGAGCCTCTACTACGTGGACGCCGACTCGAAGTGGCACACCTACTACCTGAAACCAAGAGCGGATTTCGAGATTCTGCTGAGAGAAATCGATGAAGACCCCGTCCGCGTCTTCTGGTGGGGCCAGGGCTAAGCGCCCACCCGCACCGGGAGACCCTTTCATAACCATCGATGATGTGACCGTGCGCGTGAGAGACCGTTTCATCCTGCCCGGCACGTCCTGGGAGATCCGCGCCGGCGAGAGCTGGGCCATCCTGGGCCCCAACGGCGCCGGCAAGTCGTCGCTCGCCCGGGTCCTCATGGACGATGTACCGACTACGAAGGGGACGGTCACACGACACCACGCCGATGCGGCACGCGAACGCATCGGCTGGGTGTCGCCCGAGTTGCAGGAGTGGCTCCTGGGTGCCGAGGAGAACCGCGTCGAAAACGGCGGCTGTGCCGGCAGGGGAGGGGACCCCGAAACGGCTCGCGAGACGATCCTTTCGGGCAGCCCTCCCGGCATCGACGGCGCCCGCGCATATCGCAGGATCGTGAAACGGCTCGGGATCGGCTATTGTCAAAACAGACCGATGCGCCACCTCTCGACGGGCGAGATGCGCAAGGTGCTCATTGCCCGGGCCCTGATGAAGTCCCCGCGACTTGTCATCCTCGACGAGCCCTTCGGCGGGATCGACGCGGCCTCGCGCGAGGAGCTTAAAGTTCTATTGGATGACTTGACGAGGGAGGGTGTCCAGCTTGTCATGGTGAGCCACCGCGCAGACGAGATCCCGCCGGGCATCACCCATGTGCTCTGCGTGAAGGACGGACAGGTCGTCCTCCAGGGAAGGCGTGAGGAAGTTATTTCCGGATGGCTGCGGATGAGCGCCGAGGACGAGAGCCCCGCTCCTTACCTGCCCCGGGAGGACAGGCCGTCGGCGACGGCGCCCGAAATCCTCGTGGATATGAAGGGGGTCACCATCGAGTTCGACGATGTCACCATACTCGACAACCTCGACTGGACGGTGAAGCGCGGCGAGAACTGGGCGGTGCTGGGCCCGAACGGCTCGGGCAAGACGACCCTGCTGAGTCTCATCACCGGCGACAATCTCCAGGGCTACGCCAATGAGATCCGGCTCTTCGGCATGCTCAAAGGCTCCGGCGAGACGGTGTGGGACATCCGGGAAAAGATCGGTGTCGTCTCATCGGAGTTGCAAGTGCGCTACCGCAGGGGGATTCAGGTTCGGGACGTGGTGGCCTCGGGGCTTTTCGATTCCATCGGTCTTTTCCGCCGTCTGAGTCCGGAGGATCGCCGGACGGTGGAGGACTGGATGGACCTTCTCGGCATCCTGCCCATGGCGGAGCGGGTCTTCGAAGGGCTCTCGTACGGGGAGCGGCGGATGGCGCTCATTGCCCGGGCGATGGTGAAATCGCCCCTGCTTCTCATTCTCGACGAGCCCTGCCAGGGGCTGGACCCGGCAAACCGCAGGAAGATGCTGAAGCTGATCGACCGCATCGGTGCCGGGACCGGCACCCGGATCGTTTACGTGAGCCACTATGAGGACGAGATGCCCTCGTGCATCAACCGGATCCTGCGCCTGGAGAGAGCGGGACGGGAGGGGAAGGGATCGTGCTGATCGAGGATCGGAGAGTGTGGCTCTGCGTCGGGTGCGGCTTCTGTTGCGTGCATCAGCGGTGCACCTTCGGGGTGGCAAGGCACCCGGAGGCACAGAGCGGACTGTGCCCGGAGCTCGAGTGGGCAGGCCATCGCTATGTCTGCCGCCTCATGATGCAACCGGGGCAGATGGCCGACTTCGTGAAACGGGAGCTTCGTTCGGGCGAAGGCTGCGTTTCCTTCGAAAACCCCTGGCGCGCCGACGTCCGCAAAAGGACACGCGAGGAGGCAAAAACCATCAGCAAGAGAAAATGACCCGATACGTCCCGTTTCCTCTTATCCCTCTACCCTATAGCCTTGACCCTATGCCCTTCTTCTCAATGCCTACATCTTGAAGTGAGCCAGGAGATAGGACTGCAGGTTGGCCTTTTGATTGCGGATGCCGAGTTTTTTCCGGATGTTGTTCCGGTAAAAGTCAATCGTGCCCTTCGAGAGTTTCATTAAACCGGCAATTTCCTTGGAGCGCATGCCCTGCATGATGAAGTTGGCGATCTGGATTTCCGTCTGCGTCAGGCTGGCGGATTGCGCCGACAGCTGCTGGGAGAAGGGCGAGACGATTTCCTTCAGGTTGGTCTCGAGAACCCCGACGAAGGAAGCCGCCTGGCGGTTGATCGGCGTTGCTTTCAGCTTCTCCAGGGCGGGCATGACCAGCTTGTTGATGTTGGCAATCACCCTCTGTTCGAGAAGGCTTCGATCCTGGTCCCGCTGCTCCAGGAGCGTTCGCAGAGTGGTGTTGAGATCCTCGAGCTTGCGGGACCGGATCTCCAGTTCGCTTTCCCTCTGCCTCAGGGCCTCCTCGACGCGCATCCGCTTTTCGATGTCCAGGCGCAGGACTTCATTCACCCGCGCAAGCTCCGCCGTCCTTTCCCTTACCCGCTCCTCCAGTGCGCCGTGGGTTCTTCTGAGCTCTTCCTCGATCCGCTTGCGGTCGGTGATGTCTTCGACAAAACCCTCGTAGCAAATGGTTTTCCCTTGATCGTCGCGTACGGCCCGGACGTTGTTGAACACCCACCCCGTAGTGCCGTCCTTGCGGCGGATCACGATCTCGAAGCTGCCGTGCCCCCGCTCCTCGACGATCTGCACGCATTCCCTGCGGACATCCGGGTCGGTGTAGAGCTGGCGACCGATGTCGTTGACGGCCGTTTTCAGCTCCTCCGGGGAGTCATAGCCGAAGATCCGGGCAAAGGCTGGGTTGACATCGGTATACCGCCCGGCAGGCACGCTCCGATAAATCCCCTCGACGGCGTTCTCGTAGATGTCCCTGTATTTTGCCTCGGCCCGGGCAAGCGCTTCCGCCGCCTCTTTGCGCTTTGTGATGTCGCGCGATATCGTCCGGTAGCCCAGGAGCCGTCCGTCCTCGCCGAAAAAAGGCGCGCCCGAAGTTTCCATGACGACCGCGGTGCCGTTTTTGTGAATCAGGGTGTTTTCGAGATAATCGAAGGGCCCATGCTTTACCACTTTCTCATAAAATATCGTTTTTACTCGGTGTGCCTCGGCGGGCTCCATGAAGTCGAAGGGCCTCTTCCCGACCAACTCTTCGGGTTGGTATCCGATGAAGTCGAATATCTTCGGGCTCGCGTAGATGCACCTTCCCGTCGCATCGCTCTCGGCGATGTACTCGTCGATCGTCTCGACGAGATTCCGGTAGCGCCGCTCGCTTTCCCGCAGTGCGTCCTCTGTTTTTTTCAGATGCGTGATGTCGCGAGATGCGGCGCAATAGCCGAGCAGCTTTCCGTCGGAATCAAAGAAGGGCGAGGCGTTTGTTTCCAGGGTCACCGATGAGCCGTCTTTGCAGACGAGGGTTTCCTGGAGGCCCAGGATTTTCTCCTTATTCTTTGCTTTCTCCTCAAAGATGCGCTTTGCCCGCATCGCATAGGGAGGGTCCATGAAGTCGAACGGTGTCCTGCCCAGGATATCGGCGGGTCTGTAGCCCGTGATACCGTAAAACCCCGGGCTGGCATAGAGAATGACGCCCCGGGCATTGATCTCCGTGATGAAGTCATCGGCCGTTTCAACGAGCGTGCGGTAGCGCTTCTCGCTGGAGCTGAGCGCAGCCTCGATCCGCTTGCGTTCGGTGAAATCGGTGAAGAACGCAACCGAGAGAGGCACGTCTTTCAGGTGCACTCTTGACACTTCGATCAAGAGGGGAAAGGTCGATCCGTCCTTTCTCAACCCCATGATTTCATACTGATTGGGGACGGGCTCGCCCCGCCTGCGCTTTTTGATCTGCAGGTTGAGCTGCCAGCGGTAATCGGGGGCGACCCTGTTGAGCTGAGAGGTCCCGACGATTTCCTGCGGGTTTTCATAACCGAACATGCGCACGCAGGCTTCATTGGCATAAAGCGTGACGCCGTCCCGGGCGACGGAGATGCCCATGGGCGACTTATCCACCATGTTGCGGAACCAGACCTCGTTTTCTTGCAGCGCGGCGATGAGACTCCGGGTCAACGCAGCATCGTCATTCGCGGTTGTCCTGTCCTCGGCGTCATTTCTCATTGTCAGCCATCCAACCATCCGGAAACTATGAGTTTATCCCTGGTCGCTTGAGCTTGCATCCCAATGGGTTCAATTTTACGGCAAACAGGGGGTGAAATGAAGGAACGGATGGATGAGACAATAATTCCGTTATGCGGAACTGTCAAGAAGTAAGTATAGTAAAATGACCCGTATTTTATCTATATTTTATCTATATTGTGCTTCTGGCTTACTGTGTTAGTCAATCATCATGGAGATTCTTGCGAAGAAGCCTGTGCGGGGTGGATGCGCAGCTTTCTGATAGACCGGATACGAACGCTGTGTCATATCACTACCTCCTTTGGATGGGGGGTCGGGTTGTCGGCCTGATCCCCCTTTCCGTTTTCTCTGAACCCGGTACCCTGGCCCCGTTACCCTTTATTTAGCCAGGAACCCCCCGTCGTTGACGAGCACGTGGCCCGTCATATAGGCCGAAGCGTCCGAGGCCAGGAACACCACAACCCCCTTCATGTCGTCGACATCCCCGAAGCGCCTCATGGGGACGAGTTCCATCGCCTTGTCGCGGGACTCCTTGAAGTCGGGCGTCTCGATGTAGGCCATCATGTCGGTGCGGAAAAATCCCGGAGCGATGGCGTTCACACGGATTTTGAAGGGGGCGAGCTTCACGGCGAGGTTCATCGTCAGGGCGTTGATGGCCGCCTTCGTGGAGTTGTAGGGAACGGCAGGGTGCAGGAGCTCGTCGGAACCCCGGAATGCCATGATGGAGGAGATGCTGATGATGTTGCCGCCTCCCTGGGCCTTCATCACGCCCGCCACCTTCTGCGTCAGGATCCAGACGCCGCGGACGTTGATGTTGAACATCTGATCCCAGCGCTCCAGGGGGAACTCCAGTGTCGGGGCGCCCCAGGTGGCCCCGGCGTTGTTCACCAGGATGTCGATGCGGCCAAACGTTGACAGGGCCGCCTTCACGAGCCCGTCGATTTGCTCTTCCTTCGCCACGTCGCAGGCCACGGGCAGGACCTCCACGCCGCAGGCCTGCCGGATTTCGGCGGCCGCCGCCTCCAGGTTTTTCATCTTGCGCGAGGCGATGACGAGGTTCGCGCCCGCCTCGGCCAGCCCCGTGGCGATGAATTTGCCGATCCCCCGGCCCCCGCCTGTGACGAGGGCCACCTTGCCGTCGAGCCTGAATAAATCCGCTGTTTTCATAATCAACCCCTCGAATTCGTCTATTTGGTCAATTTCATCCGGGAAAACGCCAGGAAAAGAGAACCGGCTGTCTGGTCCCCTTTGCGTCATGACACAATCGGCAGGATGGCGCAAGGGAAAGGGATGCGGGCGGGTAAACGCAAGGCGCAGCGGGATTCGCTGCGCCTTCGGTGTCTGTGGGAATCGAACTGTCGTTAATTATTTTTTCAGTGCCTCCGGGAAATCACGACCCTGGTCTCCCTCTCCCTTGAGGGGAGAGCGGTGTCGTGAGCTTGTCGAACGAGGTTGGGGTGAGGGTGAATGATGCCTTTCCTTATTTCTTGAGTGCCTTCATGATCTTCTTGTCGTCGGCCGTCTTGAACACGACGGTCATTTTGTTGCCAGAGGGGCTTACGTAGACGTAATTAATGTCGACGTCGGCTTCGGATACCTTCTTGGCCACCTTCTGCAGCTGACCGGGTTTGTTGGGCAGCTCCACGGCGATGACCTCCTCCACTTTCACCTCGGCGCCCATCTGGGTCAGGATCTTCTTTGCCTTGGCGTTGTTGTCGGTAACGATCATGAAGACGCCTTCCTGGCCTCTGCCGTAAGCACAGAGGGCCTCGATGTTGATCTTCCCGTTTGCCAGGAAGGTGGTCACCTCGGAAAGCAGGCCGACCCTGTTGGGCACGATGAAAGTCAGCTGTTTCAGCTTTATCGCCTTTGCCATTTCCAGTCCCTCCTTTTGCGCCTTTTTCCTTACATACGTTTCTCGCTTCGAAATTTCAAGAGTTTATTCTCGCTTTCAACTTGTGCGATGCCCATCCCGCGGCCGATCTTCTCCAGCATGGCCTTCTCCTCTTTTGTGTAGGCCCCGTCCACCAGGGCGATGCGCCGGGCAAGGCTCAGGGCCTCGTCGCGGTCGTGCTCGCCGGGGATGAGCTTCGCGAGGGCCGCAAGAGCCTTCTCCTCGTCGGCCTCCAGGATGCAGTACTGCTCCTTCACCATGCGGCGAAAGTCGGCGGGGCGGATTTTTTGCAGGATCTTGTGGGTCTTGGCGATCTCCTCGGCAACGGCGAAGTGCTTGCGGCCGATGATACGGCCGGTCCTGGCCATGGCCATCATGGCCCGGACGATCCCCTCGGCCGGACCGCCCTTATCGGCGGCATCGAGCCACTTATGCTGGAGCCACTTCTCGTAGTCCTCCCAGGAAACCTCCAGGTCCTTGTCTTTGGCCTTGGCATTGAAGGTGCCTGCGGCGCTCAAGGAGCGATGCAGGGCCTCATGGCCGTAAACGGCGCGGAAGAGCCTCTCTTGCCGGCGGTCCCGGCTGTCGCGGTAGAAATTGAGCCACTCCTCGACAAAGGACGAAAGGGATTTCTCCTGAGCCGCGAGGGTGTTGCCCGGCGATGCGGGCTTGCGGTTGGCACGGATCCGGGTTGCCGCCGCGCCGAGGTGGCGCAGCATCGGGTTCATGTCCGAGATCATGTAGCGCTGTGACCTCAGGGGGTTGAGCCCGCGCATCATCTCCGCCGAGAACTCCGACGAACAGGCCTTCACCCAGGGGCTCAGGAAGGTCCGGTAGATCCGGTCGTTGAATTCGGAGACCTGCGCCACGATGCTGAAATCCTCCTCCTCTTCCGGCGCGTCGTCAAGGGCCTTGATGTCTTCCAGGGTCCTCTCCTCGAAGCGGGTGGCGATGTCGCCCGTGGCCACCTCTCCTTCGATCACCATCTCGTAGAGGCCGGGCGGGAGGAATTCGATCATTTCGGAGCTGTGGATGATCTCCTTGTGCTCTTTTTTTGCGACGCTTGCCGCAACGAAGATTCCCAGGTGCCCGATGTCCTCGTGGATGATGTAGACGATGACCTGCCCGAGCTTCCTGATCTCTTCGGTGGACCGATAGACCTTGGGGATCCATGAGAGGGCCTGCTGAGGCGGGGTGATGTTGTCCCCCTTCGAGGCAAAGACCAGGATGGGGCTCTGGATGTTCTTCAGACTCAGAAACTCCCCCTCGTGAAGCTCCAGTTTTCCCTTCTCGAGCTTGTTTCCCACGAAGAGATTGCTCACGATGAAGTGGATCTCCTCGGCGTTCATCATGTAGAACCCGCCCCACCACTTCTCGAAAGCGAGGAACCGCTCCTCCTCGGTGTCGATCTCGGAGTAGAGCCTGTAGTTTTTCGTCCATAACGTGTTGGCCGGGTTGAGCGACTCGAAGTTCGACACGAGGTTGGCCCCGTCGAATTTCCCGTTTCCCAGGTCGCACAGAAGTGAGGTCATCCAGATGCCGCCAGCCAGTCCTCCCCGGTAGCGCATGGGGTTCACACCCTGCACGCCTGCCCAGTAGGACATGGGAGCGCCGTTCAAGATGAGCGGCCCCGCGATGTCGGGCCGGTCGGCGCACAGCAGGGCCGACGCCCAGCCTGCCTGGCAGTTGCCCATGATGGCGGGATTGTCCGCGTGGGGGTGCCTGTGGACGACCTCCTCGATGAAACGTTCCTCGGCCTGAACGACGTCCTTGATCTTCTGGCCGGGCATGGGCTCCGTGTAGAAGAGAATGAAGTATACCGGGTGGCCGTGGTCCAGAGCCATGCCGATCTCGGAGTCTCGCTTGGAGCCCCCGATCCCGGGCCCGTGGCCGGCCCTCGGGTCTATAATCACAATGGGACGCTTCGGCATCTCGGGCGGTCTTTTCCCCCGGTTTGTCCTGCGTCGCTCCGCGCCATCGGTGCAGTTCTTCTCTTCACTGCGCCGATCCACGATGCGCACCAGCGCGAAGTTCACGGGTTTTTTGAACGTCCGGCCATCGAGGATCATCTCGTAGTCAAAGGTCAGCACGGGAGGCTGGCCGTTGCGGATATGTTCGATGTAGTTGTTGCCCCGCCTGCGCAGGACGTCCATGAAGAGGATCTGCCGCTGAGCCGAGTCGACGGCGTATTCACAGGCATCGAAGATCCATTTCGACGCCGCGGTCATCGGGTTCCACTGATTCCAGGTTAACATCGGGGTAACTCCTTGTTTTTTCGATAGGTATGATCAGAGGGTGAGTTGCAATATCCGGACCAGCCAGGAAGAATCTCCGGGCAAGGGGACGGCGGGCAAAAAAAAGGCCAGCCTCTGGAGGCTGACCCCTGGATTGACCGCGAGTTTCGGGCCGTTTGCGATGAACTCTTCTTTCAATAAATCCCTCGACGCGCCCGATTTCAGGCACGAGTGAAGGGTAATCCCTTCTCCCTGTTCTTTCCGTGTTTTAAAGACAATCCCGAGCTCTCCAAAAAAGTCTGTAGGGTTATTCCTTCACTTTATTCCATTACCCTCTGATTTTCATAGACAAGGCAAAAATATAAATTTAATGATATCAATCGCTAAAGCATTCTTGGCGCTCCCTGGTATGATGATTGCTACTAGTTTCACAAAACGGTTCATGCGTCGGACAGTTTTGAGAGACACCCGTTAATAATCATACCGTCATTACAAACGAGGAGACTTGGAAGATGAAGGTTAACTCCATCAACACTGCTCAAAAAAAAGAAAATGCAGCCTTGAAAAAGTTGGCCCCCCAGCGTAGAGGCCCGGCTATCCTCGCTAATGATCCGGATAGTATGGGGGACGCCTGGTTAGGCCTCCTGGAAGAAGAGGATACCCTGTTCAACATGCAGGACTGGGAAGAAAAGAAAGAGCAAAGGATTCGATGAGCACGACGACCGTGTGACGGGTCGCAGGGAAATTCAAGGCGACGTTCCGGAACATTAAGGATGGCAGAGTCATCAGTGGCTCTGCTTTTTTTATTTTTGAGAGGTCACGACTGCCATAACCGCTCGGTCCTTTTGACCAGGGACACGACAAAAAAGGGGGCCAGCCATCGAATGGCTGCCCCCTTTTGTTTTCTGGTGCCGAAGCCGGGATTTGAACCCGGACAGGCGTACACCCACTAGACCCTGAACCTAGCGCGTCTACCAGTTCCGCCACTTCGGCACGTCTGTTTAACGAGTGGTCAATCTATAATGATCCTCAAAACCTTGTCAAGCAAAAACAGGCTTGATATAAAAGGCCTTCGTGGTATGTTACAAAACCTGCCCGCCAAAGAAACCACGATTGGTAAGGACGGGAAAAGAAAGGCTGAACTGCCCATGGACGTCATCAGGGGGCTGGACAAGATCCCCGCAAAATACACCTGTTCGGTTGTGACCATTGGAAACTTCGACGGGATCCATCTGGCCCACCAGGGGCTGCTGCGAAAGGTCGTTGAAGAGGCCCGGAAGAGACAGTGCAGCGGCATTGTCCTCACCTTCGAACCGCATCCCCAGAAGGTCCTGCAACCCGAGCGGACGCCCTTCTACCTTCTGACGACGCTGGAAGAAAAGCTCAAACTCATCGAAGGCCTCGGGATTGATGCCGTCATTCTTATCGACTTCACACCGGATTTCTCGAAAACGACGGCTGAATACTTCGTCCGGGAAATCCTCTGGGACACGCTTCACCTCGAGAAGCTCATCATCGGCCACGATACGGCCTTTGGAAACCGGAAGGCCGGCAATGAGGTCTTCCTGCGCAGCATGGGAAAGCAGCTCGGATTCGACGTGGACGCCATCGAAGGCGTGGAGGTCGAAGGCATCCTGGTGAGCAGCACCAGCGTCCGGCATGCCCTTCTGGAGGGAGATGTGCGGCGGGCAATGAAACTCCTGGGCCGACCCTACAATCTGAGCGGTACCGTTGTAAAAGGGTTCAAGAGGGGATCCGAGATCGGCATTCCGACGGCAAACATCGAATCGGAGAAAGACCTTGTTCCTGCCCTCGGCGTTTACGCCGTCATTGCCGAGATAGAGGGCAAGCGCCACCCCGGCGTTCTCAACATCGGCTACAGCCCGACCTTTGGCGACAACAAACTCACCGTGGAGGTCCATCTCCTTGATTTTCCACGCGAAGAACTCTACGGGAAGGCCATCGATGTCCTCTTCATCGACCGGATTCGCGACGAGATGAAATTTGAAAGCCCTAAAGAACTGGTGAAACAAATCGAAAGAGATATTGAGAGGGCCAGGGAGCTTCTCAAGCCGCACCTCGGCGCGCTGTAGCGATTGCGTTGCCGGCTGGAGGGCAGACCATGTTCGTCAAAATCTGGGGCGCCAGGGGTTCCATTCCCGTCAGCGGCCAGGAGTACATCAAGTACGGCGGCGACACGACCTGTATCGAGATCCGCTCGAAGAACGGCCGCGTCATCATCATCGATGCAGGGACTGGAATCCGGAGACTGGGCAAGGATTTGCTGGTCCAGGGCCTCTACGAGTATGATCTCATCTTCACCCATGCCCACTGGGATCATATCATGGGCTTCCCTTTCTTCCGGCCGCTCTACTCGGACAGGACGAGCCTTCGCGTCCACGGCTGCCCCTTCACCGAGGAATTCGTCCGGACCATGCTGTCAAGAATCATGTCCCCGCCGAATTTTCCCGTCACCTATGGGGATCTGTTGGCCCATATCGCATACTCCGACGGCTGTCCCGAGAAGTTCCAGATCGACTCGGTCACCGTCATGCCCATCGACATCAGCCATCCCGGCGGGGGCAAAGGCTACAAGTTCATCGAGGATGGGCAAAGCTTTGTCTTCATCACGGACCACGAACTGGGCTACACGCATCCCGGGGGTCTGCCCCGCGAGAGCTATCTGCAGTTCTGTGCCGGTGCCGATCTGCTCGTCCTCGATGCCGAGTTCACCGGTGAGGAGTACGGCAGGCACCGCAGCTGGGGGCACTCCTCCTACCTCGATACCCTGAACCTGGCCATGGAGGCCGGAGCCAAGCAGTTGGCCCTTTTCCATATCAACCAGGACCGCACCGACCGGGCCATGGACAAGATTGTGGAGCACTGCCGCAGGGTTGTCCGGGAAAGCAATGCACAGGTGGGGATACTGGGGGCCTGCTGCGACATGACCTTCGAGCTCTGAGGGCGGTGACCGGGGGCGCATCCCGTAAGGAGGCGCAACCATGTCTGGTTCTTTCCTTACCGGGAAGCCCCGCGAAGCGGATCAAGGCTTCAAATGGGCGCATCTGCGGCGTTGCCCTTGTCCCTCGTCGCTCAACCTGTAAAGAACCGTTCCATGATTTCCCTCTCCCTTGAGGGGAGAGGGCCAGGGTGAGGGTGAAAAAATGCGAGGCGCAGCCCCCTCACCTCAATCCTCTCCCGCCAGGGGAGAGGAAGACTAAGGATCAGGGTTGCTAGAGGCCTCGCTCCTCGGGATGTCGGGCGCCTTGCATCTGGATCCTTTTGACCGCCCTAAATGAAAAACTCCTCTGGTCTGCAAAGTGAAAGCCAAAAACCTGCACCCCTGGGATGTGGATTACAAGGCGGCGGTGGCCCTACAGGCCGAGTTGCGTGAAAAGCTCCTCCTGGCAGACGGGCTCTCCGGGAACATCCGGATCGTCGCAGGGGCCGACATCTCCTGCACAAAGGGCGATGACCGGGTCTTCGCCGCCGTCGTCCTTCTCGATGCCGCCACCCTGGAAGTGATCGAAGAGGCCACGTACAGCGGCAGGACCTCCATCCCTTACATCCCGGGCCTTCTCTCGTTCCGCGAGGGTCCCGCCTTACTGCAGGCCTTCGGGAAGCTGCGGAAACGGCCCGATGTGGCCCTTTTCGACGGACAGGGGGTGGCCCACCCGCGGGGCTTCGGCCTCGCGGCCCACATGGGGCTTCTTCTCGATGTGCCAGCCATCGGCTGCGCCAAGACCCGCCTCATCGGCGCCTTTGCAGATCCGGGCGGCAGGCGGGGGCAGTGCTCGCCGCTTGTACAGGATGGCAAGCTCATCGGGGCCGTCGTGAGAACGAAAGACCTCGTGAAGCCGGTCTTTGTCTCGCAGGGCCACCGGGTGAGCCTCGAGCGCGCCGTGGAGATCGTTTTGCAGTGCGCGTGCCGCTACCGCATCCCGGAACCGATTCGCCGGGCACATATTCTGGTGAACAAGTTGCGGCTGGAAGCCGCACAGAAAGGGACGAGGGACTAGGGCGTCGGGACCAGGCATAGTACAGCCGACAGCAAAAAGCCGACAGCCGACAACAGATCCTTTCTGAGGATTTATGCTGTCTACTGTCGGCTGTAGACTGTAGGCTTCAAAAGGCCCTGGTCCCTAGTTTTTCGTGAAATACGCGTCGCAGAAGCGGCTCTCGGCACGGGTCTTCGTGTTGTGGGCATTGATGAAGAACGTGACGCCGACCACCTCGGGTGGCTCGCCGCCGTTGATGTCCCTGAAGAGCTTGCGGTAGTCCTCGTAGATGTTTCGCTTTTCCGTGATCCAACGGCCCAGCCTGTCGGTCTTGTTTCTCAGCACGATGTAACGGACCCGCCCCGCCAGGGGGTGGGCGTTCTTGCCCATCGTTCCCTTCGGGCTTTCCGTATCCCAGATGTATCCCAGAAGCGGCGCCGTCAATGCGTGCGGGAATCCCGTGGGCGTGAAGACGACATAGACCTGGGCGGCCTGGTCATCGGTGGAGCGCTTGCGCACGTCGGCTCCGTCGGGCAGACGGCTTGCTGCCCACTTCCAGTTCAGGTAGGGAAATTCTCTGGGATTAACCTTCATGTTGCGGCTGATGCCGAAGGAGGATTCGCCGTCGCTTGTCAGGTGTAGGCAGTAGGGGTCCTGCTGAACCGATGCCTGCGCTTCGCCCCATCCAAAGGAGCTGCGCCTCTTGAGAGGCTGCAGTCCCGAAAGATCCGGCCTCTCGATCTGGATGTCCGGCTTGCCGTGCCGCAACTCGAGATTCCATCCCGGGGGGATGCCGTCTTTCATCTCCGCCGAGGAAAAGTTCGTGATGGGTATGCGCTCGACGGCAGGGGAGGCCATCGTTTCGCATATGGATAATGTCAGCATGGCCGCGAGGGCCAGCAGGAAAAACAGCCTGGATGGTTTCAAGAGGTCACCCGGTCTTGCCGCTGTAGTAGGCCATGACTTCCGTACGCGTCAATACGGCCCTGACATCGCTGACCTCTTTTTCGATGTTTTCCCTTCCGCCCTCCTCGCGGTCGATGAGGGCGATGACCCGCTTCACGTCAAGCCCCGCCTCGCGGGCCGCCTCGATGGCTGCCAGCGTGGAGCCGCCGGTGGTGATGACATCGTCGAGGATGACGACGCCTTCGCCTGTCTTGACGGCCCCTTCGATGCGGCTCTTTGTGCCGTGCTCCTTGCTTTCCTTGCGCACGATGAAGGACTTGACGGGCTTGCCGCGCTGAAAGGAGATCACGGAAAGGGCGTTCGCCATCGGGTCGGCGCCCAGCGTGAGCCCGCCTGACGCCGTGACATCGAGATCCTGGATCATGTTGAAGAGGAGGTGGCCGATGAGGTTCATCCCCTCCGGGTCCAGGGTCGTGGGCTTGCAGTTGAAGTAGAAGTTGCTCTTCCTCCCCGAGGCCAGCGTGAAGGGAGGATTGTCGCTGAATTTGAAAGACTTCTCCAGGATGACCCTGGCGAGTCTCTCCTTCATCTGGGCGTGGTCCATCGAAAACTCCTTTTGTTCCGCCTGCCGTGCCGACGCTTTGATGGGCTTCCGGCATGATCGAGGAATTATACACCAATCAAAATCTTATGGCAAATGACTTCAAATCCCCCTGCATCCCCCTTTATCAAAGGGGGATGCAGGGGGATTTTTCACCGGTCACTGGTCACTGTCATTCAGCGGACCATCCGCTGAATGACTTGCACCGCCTCGACCCCGTCGCGGGCGTACTCTGCGCCGATCGACTCGGCGTAGGCCTTCGTCACCACGGCGCCCCCGACGACGAAGGGACACTGCTCGCCGTGCTTGCGGGCAAGCCCGATCACCTCCTTCATCTGGGTCATGGTGGTCGTCATGAGGGCCGAGAGCCCCACGGCCCGGGGCCGATGACGTTCGATTTCCCGCACGATCCGCTCGGCGCCAACATCCTTTCCCAGGTCGACGACCTGGTAGCCGTGGTTGCGAAGCATGAGGGCGACGATGTTCTTCCCGATGTCGTGGATGTCGCCCTTCACCGTGGCGATGAGGATCGTGTCGCGCGCTGCCGCCTTCGATCCCTCCTTCAGGAAGGGATCGAGAGCCTCCATGCCGATCTTCATCGTCTCGCCGCTCGCGATGAGCTGCGGCAGGAAATACTCCTTGCGGCCGAATCGCTCGCCCACCTCGACGATGGCCGGGATCATGATCTCCTGGGCCAGTTTCGCCGCGTCGAATCCCGCCTTCAGGGTTTCCCCGACAAGCCCTGCCACGGCCTCCCGGTTTCCGTCGAGAATGGCTTCCCGGATTTTCCTCTCCGGCGGGAGGGCCTCGATGGGCGCTCCTTTCTTCGAGCTGCCGGCTGCCTTTGCGCAGTGGGCGATCCAGGCCGCCGCGTCGCGGTCCCTTCCGCCCAGCACGTCGGCGGCCTTCTTGACGAACATGAGCTCTTCGCTTGCCGGGTTGGCGATGGCCGCCGTGAGCCCCGATGCGGCTGCCATGGCGAGAAAGGACGTGTTGATCCACTTGCGCTCCGGCATGCCGAAGGAGACGTTGGAGAGCCCCACCACCGTGCGGGCCCCGAAGGTTTCCGTCGCCCAGCGGACCGTCCGGATGGTCTCCAGAGGGGCCTTCGGGTTTGAGGCAGCCGTCATGACGATCCCGTCGACGAGGAAGTCATCGCGGGTGAAGCCGAGCTTGCGGGCCTCGCGTTCGATCGCCCGGACGACGACAGCTCGTTTTTCCGCCGTGTCGGGGATGCCCTTGTCCGTGAGCGGAAGCAGGATGAACATGGCGCCGTACTTTGCCGCAACGGGCAGGAGTTTTTTGAGCTTTTCCTTTTCCCCCGAGATGGAGTTGATGAGCGCCCGGCCCGGGTAGACCCGCAGGGCCCGTTCGATGGGCTCCGCCTTGGCCGAGTCGATGACGAGGGGAAGCTCCGTGACGGCGGAAAGTGCCAGCACAACCTCCTGCATGGCCTTCTCCTGGTCGATGCCGGGGACCCCCACGTTGACGTCGAGCAGGGCTGCTCCCGCCGCCTCCTGGTCGCGGGCCATCTGGCGTGCCAGGGCCGTCTTCCCCTCCCGGAGCTCTTCCTGGAGGGCCTTTCTGCCCGTGGGGTTGATGCCCTCGCCGATGATGGCAAGCGGCCGGCCCGGCTCGAGGAGAAGGGTCCTGCGGGCCGAGCTCAGTGCGGCAAGGGACTTGCGCAGGGGCGGCGTGGGCTTCTTCCGGGAGACGGCCTTCCTCAGGGCGGCGAGGTGTTGCGGGGTTGTGCCGCAGCAGCCGCCCAGGATTCCGGCGCCCGCAGCGATGAGGGCAACCGCCCGGGAAGCGAATTCGGCGGCATCCATGTCGTAGACGGTCGTGCCGCTCAATGTCTTCGGAAGCCCGGCGTTGGGCTTGGCGATCAGGGGGATCTTCGCGTAGGGCTTCATGGCCCCGATGAATCGCACCATGTCATCGGGCCCCGTGGAGCAGTTGCAGCCCACGGCGTCGGCGCCCAGGGCCTGCAGAGTCGTGAGGGCCGTCAGCGGGTCGGTGCCGTTGAGCGTCCGGCCGTCGCGTTCGAAGGTCATGGTGACCATCGTGAACAGATCGCAGCTCTCTTTCACGGCGATCAGCGCCGCCCGGGCCTCCTGGATGTCCATCATCGTTTCGATGACGAAGCAGTCCACGCCGCCCTCGAGAAGCCCCTGGACCTGTTCCTTGAAGGCCGCCACGGCCTCCTCGAAATCCACTTCCCCGAATGGCTGGATGAAATGCCCCGTGGGGCCGATGTCGCCGGCAATCAGGGCTTTGCCCCGCAGGGCCTCTTTCGCGATGTGCGCAAGCCTGCGATTCACGGATCGGGCGTCGCGCTCGCCGTACTCGCCCAGCTTGAATCGGTTGGCCCCGAAGGTGCAGGTGTAGACGACGTCAGAGCCCGCGCGGGCGTAATCGCCGTGAACGCTTCCGATCACCATCGGGTTCTCGATGCACCACAACTCCGGGCAGACCCCGGCGGGCATCCCGCGTTTCTGGAGCTCCGTGCCCGTGGCCCCATCGAGGATGAGCGGCCTTTTCTTCATGATGTCCAGGATTTTTCGCTGTCCCTTTGCCATCGGTTTTCCCTCAGCCTGTCGTTTCGATCCCCGCCACGGCCGTGACGGATTTCTCGGGTGTGAGGATGTATTGCTCCGTCAGCTCGACGCTGAACCGCCCGAAGTCCAGCAGGTCGTAGAAGAGTTTCTGGTTTTCCAGCGCAAGATCGCCGTATCCGCAGGAGAAGCGGCTTTTCGTGAGCCGGCGGCTCTCCCTGCGCAGACCCCGCGCGAAAAAGGCTTCCATCCAGTCGAGGGCGGCATCGACCATCTCGCTTGCCGCAGCATCGAGAACGACGGCCTGCGTCAGGTTGTCTGAGGCCGTGTCGCGGCGGATCGCTTCGATGACGGCCGCACCCGCCGTTGCCCCCATCAGGAGGACTTCCTGCGAGTTGGCAAGCAGTTTCGCCAGCTGGGTGCTTTCCAGGCAATGACTGCCGGGCAGTCGGATCAGGCGGGAGTCCTTCGAAAGGATGGGGAGACGCCTGGCGGTCCCCTTCAGGGTGATGAGCGAGCGGGCCTTCTCGATGCTCTCGCCGAGCGCCCCGGCCTCGTCGGGCTTGATCTGTGTGAGCCCCTTGCGGTAGCCCAGCCTCCGGTAGATCGCCTCCAGCGGCGGCTCGATCGGGATCCGTTCAAAGGTGATCAGCCGGTCCATACGAATACAGTGCTCAGTGGTTTGTGGTCAGTGAACAGTGAGAAACGAATTTTTAAAACCACTGGCCACCGGTCACTGATCACTGGCCACTCGGTGAAACAGAATCGGTGCGGTCAGGCATCCCTGCACAACGGCAGAAAGCTGATCGACACCGCATCAATTGGAGGCCGCTGGCGCCCGTTCCACCCCGATGAGTTCGATGATGAATTCATCGACTTCCTTGGGAGGGTTCATGAAGACGATCATGAAGGGGATGCTCGCCCGCGAGCGGATGCCCGTGTTCGGCATGTCGCTCCCTTCGGGCCTCTGCAGCTCGGCCAGGATTTCCTTGTCCGAAAGTCGATTCATCTCCTCATCGGTCAGGAGGTTTCCCGCGAACGTCTCAACCTCGCCGAGGAGCTTCCCCGTATTGTCGAGGATCTTGCCGCGGAGCTTGACCCTGCCCACGGGATATTCGTATTCGTTGACGGCCAGGCCCGAGATGACGAGAAGATCTCCCGAGGCCGTGCTCTTCGTGAAGCGCTCCTTGACCTCGGCAAAGTTGATCCCGCCCATGGTTGTCACGGGGGCCGCTTTTGTCACGGGTCCCAGCACCCGGTCCCCCGTGCCGGGGGAAACGAAATTGAGGACGTCCCTCGTGATGCCGGGATTGAGCCAGAAATAAACGCTGCCGACGACGAGGAAAACCAGGATTGAATAGGCGACCAGACGTCCGGGCGTCCAGAAACTGGCTCGCGGCCGCTCCACTTCCTCCTCGTCTTCCGCTTCCTCTTCCTCGGCAGGGGGCATGACCGCGGCCTGTGACGGGATCCCCTCCTCCGGTTTCGGCGGAGGCGGCGGATCAGGCGGCGAGATGACATCCGCCGGTGTCAGAGGCTTCAACGGAGCCGCCGGCACCGGTTTGAGCGGCGAGATGACATCCGCCGGCGTCAGAGGCTTCGGCGCAGCCGCAGGCTCCTGTTTTGCCTTGGCCGCTTGCTCTTTGACCGGCACTGTGAAGGCGCCCGGTCTGGTGTTGATCTCGAAGAACTCGTGGCCGCAACGGCTGCATCGGACCCAGACCCCGTCACCCGCCATGAGTTCGTCTTTGAACCGGAACTTCGTTGCGCACTGCTTGCAATGGATGATCATCGGTCCTTCTTTCCTTCTGCCTTTGACCTTTATCCTTGAACCCCGAGCCTGCGGCGAAGCCGCTTATTCTTCCATTACATAAATGTCGGGCAAATACCTGGCTTTTTCGTCAAAGTCGATCCCGTAGCCGAGGATAAACCCCTTGTCCAGGTCGAACCCCACGTAATCCGCCTTGAATTCGATTTTCCGCCGATGTTTTTTGTCCACCAGTGTGCAGACCCTGAGGGAGCCGGGTTTTTGCTCCTTTAATTTCCTGACCAGGAAGTCCAGCGTGATACCCGTGTCGACGATGTCCTCGACGATGAGTACATCTTTGCCGGCAATCGAGGTCTCGAGCTCTTTCGTGACGATGACCTTCCCCGACGTGGCCGTACCGGACCCGTAGCTTGCGAGCCGGATGAAATCGATGACACAGGGCCCCTTGAGGTGCCTCACCAGATCGGCCATGAACATGAAGGCGCCCTTGAGAACGCAGACAACGATGAGGTCCTTTCCCTGGTAGTCCCGGGAAATCTGCTCCGCGAGCCCCCGGACCACCCTGTCGATCTCTTCCCTGGAGAAGAGAACCTTCATCCTGAGCTTCTCCATGATCCCTCCTTCAACAAGTTTTGACACTAGCCAACGGAGAAGGAATTGTCAATGATAATCAACTAGTTCTTTGTATCGGCCGACGACGTCCTCGAGGTGTTGCCGGATCAGCTCCTCCGCCTTCTGCACGTCTTGCCGGCTTTTGAAGGCCGACTGGAGGCTGAGGAAGATCCGGTCGAAGCGGGATTTTTCGCATCCCAGTGCCCCGTAGTCGATTGAGTCGATGAAATAGTCCGTCCCGTCGAAGCTGTACTTGCCGAAGCGGTTCGCGGCCTCGGAGCGGAAGGGCCAGGCAAGCTTGAGATCGAAGAAGCGCCGCGCCGCCTCCCGGAGCGCAGGGTCGCTGAAGCGCGCCGGCGCGGGCATCTCGCCTGCGGCCTCGCTCACGAGGCGGAAGAACTCCTTCACGAGGTCGATGTCGGTGATGCAGGCGCCGTAGAGGTACCAGTCGTCGAGGATCTCGAGAACGGCGAGCTTCTCGGCCCGCGAGATGTAACTGTAGCTCGGGCAGAAGTGACCGTCGCAGAGCTCGCGCCCATAGAAGGAGACATCCCTCATGTCCCGCCCCGCGTTCTGCACGGGGTGCAGGAGACAGCCGACTCGCCCCTCCCCCTCGTCGAGGAATCCCACGTACTCGCAGCAGTGGATGACCTCGTAGCGCTTGCGTCCGTCCTCCCTCGCCTTCACCGCCTCGGAGAATCGCGGGAGGTCTTCGGGCCCGCGGACGGTCTTGCGGAAAAGACGGGTGCGGCCGCGCAGCCTCTCCGTCAGAGCCTCGCGGCTGGAGTCGGTGTAGTTGTAGAGACCGCAGCAGGCGCCGCAGGACTTTGAAGCATCCGGCTGGCAGAGGTGGACGAAGGGGCTTTCTGGCCCGTCATTCAAAGACAATGGTTTTCGAGCCATGGACGAGGATCCGGTTCTCCAGGTGGAGTCTCACCGCCCGGGCGAGCACCATGCGTTCGAGGTCCTTTCCCTTCATCTCCATGTCGCTGACGGAGTCGCGGTGGCTGATCTTGATGACGTCCTGGGCGATGATGGGGCCGTCGTCGAGGGTCTCCGTCACGTAGTGGCTCGTGGCGCCGATGATCTTGACGCCGCGGTCGTAGGCCTGCTGGTAGGGGCTGCGCCCGGCGAAGGCCGGCAGGAAGGAGTGATGGATGTTGATGATCCGGTTTGGCCAGCGGCTGACGAAGCGATCCGTGAGGACCTGCATGTACCGGGCAAGGACGATGCAATCGATCTTGTGGCGTTTGAGCTCGGCGAGCTCCCTCTGCTCCTGCTGCACCTTGTTATCAGACGTGATGGGAACGTGGAGGTAGCTGAGGCCGAACTGCTCGGCCACGGGCTTGAGATCGAGGTGATTGCTGATGACAAGCGGGATCTGGCACTTGAATTCGCCCATCTTGTGCCGCAGGATGATGTCGTGGAAGCAGTGGATGTGCTTCGAGACGAAGAGGGCAATCCGGGGCTGCACGTCGGTGAAGTGGATCGAGCACTTCATGCTGAATTTCTTTGCCAGCGTGTCGAAGGTTTCGAGGATTCTACTCCGGGGGATGTCGAAACCGTCGAGCTCCCACTCGATCCGCATGAAGAAGATCTTGGAGCGCTCCGTTGTGTGCTGCGCTGCATGGACGATGTTGCCGCTGTGGTGGAAGATGAAGTTCGACACCGAGGCGACGATCCCCTTCTGGTCGGGGCAGGTGAGCAGCAAAATAGCGTTGGGCTTCATTTTATTCACAGACGACTTGATAAATTTCCCGATCGCGCATAAGATAAATCCTTTGGCTTGCCTTTTGGCGACGGGATGTTAAGTTGAAGAGACGGGCAGTCAAATTCCCCTGCCATTACAGGTGGATATATAGGCGTAAATGCCCCCGAGGTCAAGAATAAAGGTGAAGGAGAGGCACCCATGACCCTGTTCGAGCAGATCAAGCTCCCTAACGGGCTTGTGGCGGAAATCTGGGATGACTCCCGCTTGATCGCTGCCGATACGACCACCGTCGTTCTCGTCGTCAAGATCCCTGTCGATCTAAAGGAGGAGTATTTCGAGGATGCGGCAGCCTGCCGGAAAACCGCGGAGGTCTTCGGCTCGCTGCTTGTCTACGAGTACCGCAACGAGAGGACCTTTATGTCCGTCGGGGAGCGTGAAGCCCTGTTCAACGAATTCCTGGCGAACTTCAAGAAGGACGTTCTGCCCTACGTGTCGAAGGATCATTTTCCCAAGCGATTCGTTCTCTCGAAGTACCACGAGATTGTAAAAGATCCCTGGAAGTACCCGGACCAGGGGTAGGATCGAGAAAATAGTGTCTAAGTGCATAAGTGTCTAAGTGTTTGAGTGAAGAAAAAGATTCGACAGACATTGGTTTTCGATTTTGTTTCTTATTCTTCACTCAGACACTCATGCACTCAGACACTCATGCATTTTCTTTTGCCCGGCATTAGGGCCTAGTCGCACAGTTGGCACTGGTTGTATAAAAGGTGAACATGTCCTGTCATGGACCCGAACGGAAACTGTTGGAGACCTTTCTTGCCCTCGTCGAGAAGCCGAGCCGCTACATCGGCGGCGAGGTCAATGCCGCGAAAAAGGACCCCTCCGCCTGCCGATTGAGCGTGGCCCTGGCCTTCCCCGATGCCTACGAAGTGGGCATGTCCCACCTGGGGCTCCAGATTCTCTACGCCATCCTGAACGCTCACCCGCACATCTGCGCCGAGCGCGTCTATGCCCCCTGGCCTGACATGGAGGCGAGGCTGAGGGCAAACGGACTTGCGCTGGCAAGCCTCGAGTCGGGTGCGGCGCTTTCGGAATTCGACCTCATCGGTTTTTCCCTGCAGTACGAGCTTTCCTATACGAATGTCCTCACCATGCTCGAGCTGGGGGGCGTGCCCCTGCGGGCCAGCGAGCGCCGCGAGGGGGACCCCGTCGTGATTGCCGGCGGGCCCTGCGTCTTCAACCCGCTGCCCATGGCGCCGTTCTTCGATGCCATCGTGATCGGGGAGGGCGAGGAGGTGATCTCGGAGATTGCCGACGTGCTTCTGCAGGCAAAACAAAAGGGGCTGCGGCGCAACGAGGTTCTTGAGCGGCTCTCGGGGATAGCCGGCGTCTTCGTCCCTTCGGTCTTCCGGGAGGGGACAACGATTCGCAAGCGCATCATCCCCGATCTGGACCGGTGGATGCTTCCCCTGAAGCCCGTAGTGCCTCTGATGAACACGATCCACGACCGCATCACCCTCGAGATCGCCCGTGGCTGTACGCGGGGGTGCCGCTTCTGCCAGGCGGGGATGGTCTGGCGTCCCGTGAGGGAGCGCAACCCCTCGACGCTTCTCACCATGGCCGAGGAGGCCCTCAAGGCCACGGGGTACGACGAGATCACGCTTCTGTCTCTGAGCTCCGGCGACTACTCGCGGATCGAGCCCCTGCTGAAGGAGCTGATGGACCGTTACAGCGAGCGCCGGGTCGCCCTGGGGCTCCCGTCGCTTCGCGTAGAGACCCTGAGCCCGGCGCTCATCGAGCAGATCCGCAAGGTCCGCAAGACGAGCTTTACCATTGCCCCCGAGGCCGGGACCCGGCGCCTGCGGGACATCATCAACAAGGGAAACACCGAAGAGGACCTGATCGCCACGGCCCGGCGCGTCTACGAGGGGGGCTGGAAAGCCATCAAGCTCTACTTCATGATCGGCCTGCCCGGCGAGCAGGAGGAGGACCTGGAGGGGATTGCCGATCTCGCGCACCGTGTCATGAGAGAAGGGCGCGGACGGCAGGTCACCCTCGGCCTTTCGACCCTCGTCCCCAAGCCCCACACGCCCTTTCAGTGGATCCGCCAGATCGGTCTCGAGGAGACCCTGGCGAAACAGGGTTACCTCAAGCGGCGCGTCAAGAACCGCAACATCAGCTTCAAGTGGCACGATGCCCGGATGAGTCTCCTGGAGGGGCTCTTCTCGAGGGGCGATGAGCGGCTCGCGGACCTGGTGGAGAGCGCCTGGCGGCTCGGCGCCCGTTTCGACGGCTGGAGCGATCAGTTCCGGTTCGAGCTCTGGGAGAAAGCCCTCGGGGAAAAGGGAATCCGTCTCGAGGAGCACCTGCGTGAAAGGACTCCCGGGGAGCCTCTGCCGTGGGATCTCGTCGATACGGGGCTCGACAGGAAATTTCTCCTCGACGAATACGAAAAATCGCAGCGGGGCGAGGCGACCCCCGACTGCCGCATCGAAGGCTGCCGCAACTGCGGCGTGTGCGATGGCGAGCTTATTGCCATCCGCGAGGCCGCGGAAAATGCTCTCTCCCCTGCCGGGAACGCGGAGCCAGCGGCCGTCGCGCTCACCCCGACGCGCTTGCGGCTCACCTTTGTGAAAACAGGTCCCGCCCGGTTCCTCTCCCATCTCGAGGTGTCCTCCGCCCTGACCCGGGCGATCAAGCGAAGCGGCCTTACGCTTCGATACTCGGAGGGGTTCCACCCCCACCCGAAGGTCTCCTTCGCCTTTGCCACGGCTGTGGGGATGGAGAGCCTGGAGGAGCTTGCCGACATCCAGGTGGATGACGGGCACACGGATACGGCCGCGATCACGGCGAGGATCAACGCGGGCCTGCCCGAGGGGCTCGAGGTCCGGCGGATCAGCCGTCCTGCCGCGGGCGATTCATCCCTGGCAAAGATCGTCCGGGGCTTTCATTACCGAGTTGCCCTTCCGTCGGGCGACTGCACGGAAGGCCTCGAAGGGCGTATCGCCGGGTTCCTGGCCCTGTCGTCCTTCATCGTGGAGCGCGAAGGAAAGGACAAGACAACCCGCAACGACGTCCGGCCTTACGTGGAGGGGATTTCCCTGGATCGTAAAACGGGGGTGCTGGAGATGACGCTGCGGAATGCCGACGGCAGGACCGTGCGGCCCGCCGAGATCCTCACGCATGTGCTCGGGCTGGAGGAGGGCTTAGTCCGGAGCCTGTGCATCGTGAAGACGGAGACGATCCTAGCCAAATAAGTGATGGAGTGCGGGAGTGTATTAGTGCGGAAGTGTTAAAGGATCAGAAAAGGACAGGAAAGAATCATTCGGTCGTTTCTTCACTCAGACACTCAGACACTTCATCACTCAGACACTATCTTTCGCCGGTCCCACCGGAAGCAGCTTCCCGGGAATTGCTTGGCGTACTTCTTCATTTCCGAGGCCCGCTCCGTCATCTCTCCGAAGTGGCTGAAGCAGCCCGTTCCCGTGTCGGTGATCCCGATAGAGATGCTGGTGAAGGGGAAGGTTCGCTCGATGCCCTGGCGGTCCACCGACTGGATGAACCCCCGCTCCCGGTCCTCGGGGTCGTAGAAACCGGGGATGAGCTGGTCGAAGGTCGTGACGAGCTCCTGCGAGGCGGTCTCGATGTAATCCGGGCTCATGACGTAGACGAAGTCGTCGCCCCCGATGTGCCCAACGAAATTGCGCTCGCGCTGCTTGTCCTTCACGGCGCTCAGGATGAGCCGCCCCGTGATGCGGATGATGTCGTCGCCCCGGGAGAAGCCGTACTTGTCGTTGAGGGGCTTGAACTGGTCCAGGTCGGCCCAGGCGAGCGCAAAGGGCTCCCCCCGGTCGATCCGCTCCTGGATCTCCCGGTTGATGGAGATGTTGCCCGGGAGCCGCGTGAGGGGGTTGATCTCCACGATCCTCTCCGAGCGCAGGATGCAGAGGTTGACCCGCCTCAGAATCTCTTTCTCCAGGGATTTTCGCCAGATGTAATCCTCGAAGAGCAGGGTGTCCCAGTGCGAGAAGGACGACTCGTCGCTCAGCACGGCCAGCACCGTGAGGTTGCGGAACATGGGGTCTTCCTTGAGCTGGCTCAGCGAGCCGACGGACGCAGGGTCTCTCGGGTCCACTTCCAGGACGATGAGGTCCGGCGGGCTCGTGCTGCAGATGAGGCCCATGGCCGACTGGATGCTGTCGAAGAGGATGACCTGGCAGCCTTGCCTGATCTGGTTTTCCACGGTGCTCGTGAGCACCAGGTCCCGGGAGATGACGATGACGGTCTTCATAGATACTCTTTTTTCCGCTAAAACTTCCTCTCCCCTTCGGGGGGAAAGAATCACCCTCACCTCAATCCTCTCCCCTCAAGGGAGAGGAAGATTAAGGAAGTGATTTGTATTAGGTCCTGAATTCCTCTTCCGTCTGCTCGACGGAGTCTTCCAGTTCCTTCAGGATTTCCCGAAGATCCGCCTCCGTAAGGCCGAGGGTCTCCCAGGCCTTGAGGTTCACTTCGGGAACGAGATTGTCGCCCGAGAACCCCAGACCTCTGGCTTTTACGAGAATATCGGCCATGTGGACGATCGCCGTCTCCAGGGGCGCCAGCGTCGAGACCTGGGGACGGTGGTGGTTTGCAATGCAATCGCAAAGCTTTTTGGGGAAGTGCCATTTTTCCGACAGCCATCCCGCCACGGCGGCATGGGTTTCGGAGAAGTGGTTGCGCTCGGCTTCGAAGATGGAGATTCCCGCCGCCTCGGCCTCTTTGACCGTCTTGTCGTAATCCTCCGGGTAGACGAGAGTAAGAATGACCTTGCCCACGTCGTGCAGCAGCCCCGCCACAAAGACCTCCTCGGGCTCCTTGAGTCCCTTTTTCTGGGCGAGGATCTTCGAGGCGATGGCCACTCCGATGGAGTGCTCCCGCAGGCCGATCATGGCCTTGTGCATGATCTCAAAGACGGATACGCTCAGCAGCAGCCCCTTGACCACGTTGAGGCCCAGGAGCATGACGGCATGGTTCACCGAGGAGATCCGGCCCGGAAACCCGTAGAGGGCCGAGTTCACCATCTGGAGGATCTTGGTGGTCAGTGCAGGGTCCTTGGATACGAAGTGGCTGATTTCATTGAGGGATATCTTTGGATTCTCGATGATCGTCGACAGCTGCTTCAACACGCTGGGGATCGTGGGGATGTTGCTGATGTTCTCCACCCGGCTCCGGAGGGCCTTGGGGTCCATGTTAGCCATACATTGCCTCGATGTGTTCTCTGACCGCTTTCTTGATGAGCGACATCTGGGGGTTGCCTTCCATTTTCGCGAATCGCCTGTCCAGGGCGTTGAGCAGGTCTTCTTTCGGCTGGGCGGGTCTCGACGGGCCGTCGATGAAGACGCTGTCTACGCCCATGTTCTCGATTTTCGAGATCCGGGCCTCCGTCAATTCGGCTCCCTCGGCCATGAGGACCATGCCGGAGGAGTTCAGCAGGGGCCGGGCCAGTTTCATGCCGGGCTTGAGCTGCTCCACGGGGATTTTTGGCATTTCTTGAACCCTTTCTGTCGGGATGCCCGGTATGTCGGGTCCGGGCCGGGGAGACTCCCCCGAAGATGATGTATGCAAATTCCGTGGGAAAATGATATAGAGAACAAAGAGACGCAACGGCTTGGCATAAAAGGCTGCAACGCAGGCCGATAAAAGTTGTTGACAAACATTGATTTATCCATATAATCAGCGTTTTCAATTTCCTTTCAAGGAACCGGATATGTACGCAGTCATTAAAACGGGCGGAAAACAGCACAGGGTCTCCGAGGGGGACGTCCTGAAGATCGAGAAGCTCGAGGGGCTCAAGGGCGACACCATCGTGTTCGAGGAGGTCCTCCTCGTATCGAAGGAAGACCAGACCCGCGTGGGCACGCCGGTCGTCGAAGGCGCCAAGGTCGTCGGCGAGATCGTCCATCAGGGCAAAGGCCCCAAGATCATCATCTTCAAGAAGAAGCGCCGCAAGGGGTTTCTCAAGAAGACGGGGCACCGGCAACCTCTCACAGAGGTGCGGATCAAGGAAATATCGCTGTAATCAGCTTTTTTAGGAGATCGTTCGATGGCACACAAGAAGGGACAGGGCAGCACCCGTAACGGCAGAGACAGCAATTCCCAGCGAAGAGGGGTCAAGGCCTACGGTGGCGAAACGGTCAGCGCCGGTTCGATCATCATTCGCCAGGTCGGCACGAGGATTCACCCAGGCCACAATGTCGGCATCGGCAAGGACTTTACGATTTTCGCCAAGATTACCGGCGTCGTGAAATTCGAGCGCTTCGGGAAGGACCGCAAGAAGGTCAGCGTTTACGCGTCCTAGCTCTTCCCCTCCGCGCTTTTCCGCCGTAGATACCGGCGATAAGGGACTGTCCAAGCCCTCGGTCACATCGAGGGCTTTTTTATTGGGATCGGCATGAAATTCATCGACGAAGCCAAAATCTATGTCGAGGGGGGAAACGGGGGACGCGGCTGCGTGAGCTTCCGGCGGGAGAAGTACGTCCCGCGAGGCGGCCCCAACGGCGGCGACGGCGGCAAGGGCGGCGACGTGGTCATAATCGCCTCGGCAACCCACCGGACACTTCTGGACCTCAAGTTTCAGCAGCACCACGTGGCGCGCCACGGCGGGCACGGCGAAGGAAGCGACTGCACGGGCCGCAATTCCGACGACGTCGTGATTCGTGTCCCAATGGGTACGGTCGTGACCGATAATGAAACGGGGGAAGTGCTCGTGGACCTCGTCGAGGACGGCCAGCGCTTCGTCGTTGCAAAAGGGGGCCGGGGCGGCAAGGGGAACGCCTTTTTTGCCACCTCCACCAACCGGGCGCCCCGGCACGCACAGCCGGGCGAGGAAGGCGAGAAGGGTTGGGTCCGGCTGGAGTTGAAGCTATTGGCCGACGTGGGGGTCATCGGGTTTCCCAATGCCGGCAAGTCGACGCTCATCTCCGTGGTCTCGGCGGCAAAGCCCAAGATCGCCGACTACCCTTTCACGACGCTTACCCCGAACCTGGGCGTTGTGAAATACAAGGACTTCGGCACCTTCGTCATCGCCGACATTCCCGGTCTCATCGAGGGAGCCCATCAGGGCGTGGGGCTGGGCACTCGATTCCTCCGGCACGTGGAGCGTACGGAGGTCCTGATCCATCTCCTCGATATCTCCGGCGAGTCTCCCGTGAGCGGATGGCACAATTTCGAAACGATCAACCGGGAGCTCGAACTCTACAGCCCCAAACTCATAGAGAAGCCCCAGGTCGTGGCGATCGGGAAGCTGGATCTTACCGAGACGCGTGAGCGGGTGGAAAAAGAAATTGACTTCTTCAGGGGAAAAGGGATAGACGTCTTTGCAATTTCAGCAGTTACGGGAGAGGGCGTCCCCGCCCTGTTTGCGGCTGTCGTGAAAAAATTGAAACGGGATTTGCAGGAACACAATGAGCACTGAGCGCAAGCAGATCCTCGCCGGCGCCCGGCGGGTCATCGTCAAGATCGGAACCGGTGTCCTCACGGGCACTGAGGGCCTCGACCGCGAAATCATCCAGCAGCTCGTCGACGAGATGGCGGAGCTCATCCGGAAGGGCTACCACATCGTCATCGTCACTTCCGGCGCCATCGCCTCGGGCAAAAACCGCATGGGCATCTCCGGGAAGCTCAAGAGCATGCCCGAAAAGCAGGCCTGCGCTGCCATCGGACAGGGCCGGGTCATGCGCGTCTACTCCAATGCATTCGGCACGCACGGGATGTACGTAGCCCAGATCCTCCTGACCATGGACGACCTGACGGACCGCAAGCGCTTCATCAACGTGAAGAACACCCTTTCCACCCTCATGGAGTGGAACGTCATCCCCATCATCAACGAAAACGACACCGTAGCCGTCGACGAGATCAAGTTCGGCGACAATGACCACCTGGCCGCGGTGGTGGCCAATATCACCGAGGCCGATCTGGTCATCAGCATGACCAACACGGACGGACTCTATGACCGAAACCCGAAGGCGCCGGGAGTGAAGAAGGCCAAGCTCATCGGGCTCGTGCGGGATATCACCGACGACATCGAATCCATGGCCACGGCCGAGGCGGACCCCACCGGGATGGGAGGGATGCGGAGCAAGGTCCTGGCGGCGCGGAAAGTGACGGCCTGCGGGATTCCCTACATCATCGCCCGGGGAAAGAAGAAGGGCATCCTGGGCGAAATCTTTGCGGGCAAGGACGTGGGGACCCTGTTTACGCCCATGACAGAGTGTCTCTCGAGCCGCGAGTACTGGATTGCCTTCACGCTGCGTTCCCGGGGAAAGCTCTTCGTTGACGACGGGGCCCGGAAGGCCATCGTGGAAAACGGAAAGAGCCTCCTTCCTTCGGGTATCGAGAAGGTGGAAGGGGAGTTTGTCGTGGGCGACCCCGTCATCGTCATCGCACCGGACGGGAAGGCCATTGCCAAGGGCCTCGTCAATTACGGTGCCCAGGAGCTTCACAAGATCCAGGGCCTGAAGTCATCGAAGATCGAGCAGGTGCTGGGATATAAACACTACGATGAGGCGATCCACCGGGACAACATGGCTGTTCAAAAGATTCAGAAGCCTGCCCAGAAAACCGCGAAGGGATCTTAGAAGCCGCAAGCTACATAGGAAAAGAAAAATCCCCCTTTCATCCCCCTTTGACAAAGGGGGAAAGAGGGGGATTTTTTTGCGCCGGTATCATCCCGTATACGCCGCTAGACGATGCAGTCCCTTTCCACCTTCCCCGTTGAATCAAACTGCACCCCCTCCATCTCCAGCAAAGCCCGTTTGAGCTTGAGGCCGCCGCCGAAGCCTCCCAGGGAACCGTCGGAGCGGACGACCCGGTGGCAGGGAAATATAAGGGGAAACGGGTTTTTCGCACAGCCCTGGCCGGCGGCTCTGGCCCCGCCCGGGGCGCCTGTCCTGCCGGCTACGGCACCATAGGTGCTGACTTTCCCCCGGGGGATATTCGTGAGCGCCCGGAGCACCTTTTTATGGAAGGGGGGCACCCGGGTCAGGTCGAGCGCGGCTTGATCGAAAGAGACAGTCTTTCCCTCCGTAAAGGCAAGGAGATCTTTCCCGAGTTTCGTAACGGCTTCGCAGGATTTTTTTGCCGCTCCGGGGAACATCATCCGGATCTCTCTCAGGACCTCGCCTGCGCGGGCCGGAAGGAAGACCTGGAGGACGAGGGGGGAGCCCGCATTGCCGGTCCAGACCATGGCGGCCTCGCCAAAGGGGGTTTCGACGAGTTCGTAACAGGGGGCGGAGGTATTCATGACAACCTCATTTGACAGGGGGTATATGTTATCTATAGATTGTAAAGGGTAAAGGGTAAAGGGTAAAGGGTAAAGGGTAAAGGGTAAAGGGTAAAGG
>CAZUBX010000014.1:0-49430 GCA_964619035.1 uncultured Syntrophaceae bacterium
ACGTGTTGTGAAAGACTGAAGTAAACATACAAGACGGAATAGACGGAATAGACCAAGCCACATGGACCAGGCAGACCAGACAAAAAAAACCGGCTCAGGCAGCTCGGAGGAGCTCGATCGCAAGATCAAGGCGGTGCCCGCCTCGACCGGCGTCTACCGTATGAGAGACGAAAAGGGAGGCGTCATCTACGTCGGCAAGGCGAAAAACCTCCGGAGCCGCATCCGCAACTATTTCCAGGGGACCGATACCCGTGCGATGGTGCCTTTCCTCGTCTCCCGCATCCGCGACCTGGATTTTGTCATCACCAACACGGAGAAAGAGGCCTTTCTCCTGGAGAACACGCTGATCAAGGAGCACCGGCCCCGCTACAACGTGATCTTCCGGGACGACAAGACCTATGTCAGCCTGCGCCTTGACACCCGCCAGGATTTTCCCGCCTTCCAGGTCGTGAGAAGAACGAAAAAGGACGGGGCCCATTACTTCGGACCCTACCCGTCGGGGCTCGCCGCCAAAGAAACGCTGAAGTTTCTCCACCAGCTCTTCCCGTTCCGGACCTGCAAGGACAGGGAGTTCAAGACGAGGCGCCGGCCCTGCATCGAGTACGAGATCCGCAACTGTCTTGGTCCCTGCGTGGGTCTCGTCGGGAAGGAGAAATACCGGAAATTCATCGACGATGCGGTTCTTTTTCTGGAGGGCCGCGAGACGAAACTGCTTGATCTGCTGCGAAAGAGGATGGCCGAGGCGGCGGAGAACCTCGAGTTCGAGGAGGCCGCCAGGCTTCGCGACCAGATCACCGCTGTCGAGACGACGGTGGAAAAGCAGCGAATGGTGTCGGCGGATTTCAAGGACCAGGATGTCTTCGGCCTCTACCGGGAGGATGACCACGTCCAGATCTGCATCCTGCGCATTCGCGAGGGCAAGACCCTCGGCACGAAGAAATTCCCGCCCGTCCGGACGGCAGCAGGCAATGCCGAAGTCCTCTCGTCGCTGCTCCGGCAGTATTACGACGGGGAGCTTTTCATCCCTGCGGAGGTTGTCATCCCCGCGGAGATCGAGGACGGGGATGTCGTTGCCGAGTGGCTCTCGGAGAAGCGGGGAAAGAAGGTGGATCTGATCGTCCCGCACAGAGGGCCGAGGAAGGATCTTGTGGCAATTGCCCGGCAGAACGCCGAAGACATCTTCAAATCCGAGCGATCCGTCCGCATGGATGAGGAAACGGCCATGGCCCTGCTCCGGGACAAGCTGCGCCTGCACAAGCTGCCCCGCCGGATCGAGTGTTTCGACATCTCCAACCTGGGCGGGCAGCTCCCCGTCGGCTCCCTGGTGTCCTTTGTGGACGGCAAACCCGACAAATCCGGTTACAGGCTTTTCCACGTCCGCGGCGTCGAGGGCGCCGACGACTACGCCAGCATATACGAGGTCATGAAGCGACGATTCGAGAATCGGGAAAACCTGCCAGACCTGCTCATGGTCGACGGCGGCAGGGGGCAGGTCAGCATGGCCGTGACAGTTCTCCGGGAGCTGGGGATCGGGAACCTCGATGTCATCGGACTTGCCAAGGGCTCAGCGCCAGAAGGCGATGCTGAAGGTGTGCGTCGCCGGCCCTCCATGAAGGAGCAGGATCATGTCTACCTGGCGGGGCGCAAGGACCCCGTCTATCTCATCAAGTACCCTGCCGCGCTGTTCTTCCTGCAGCGCATCCGGGACGAGGCGCACCGTTTCGCCATCACGCACCACCGCCGGAGGATGGAGAAACGGGACGTCCTTTCACTGCTCGACGACATTCCCGGCGTGGGGGCGGCGAAAAAGAAGGCCCTCCTGCGCCACTTCGGCGACATCGACTCGATTCGTCGGGTCGGGCCGGACGAGTTGCGAAAGGTGCCGGGGATAACCGAGAAACTCGCCGAAGAGATCCTCCGTCATCTGAACCCGCCGGAAACCGGTTGACAGGGCTTCAGCGTCCGACATCACCTGCGGGTTGATCTTCAAATTCTGATCCTTCCCTGCAAAGGAGGTCGATTGTTTCACGGATGATCTGGCAAACTCGAATCATTGATTTCCTCGGCCTGAAGCGGAGCATCGTGGCCCTGCTGGCCATGGTGATCTTCGTAGGGCTTGGCGAACGGCTGGCGGAGCGCTTCCTGCCCATCTACCTGTTGGCCCTGGGCGGCGGGGTCCTGTCCATTGGCCTCCTCAATGGGATGCAGAACCTGCTGTCTGCGCTTTACTCCTTTCCTGGCGGCTATCTGAGTGATCGCCTTGGCTACAAGAAGGCACTGATCGTCTTCAACCTGATCGCCATGTTCGGTTACCTCATCGTGATCCTCTTCCCGTACTGGCAGGCAGTGATTATCGGGTCCCTGTTTTTTCTGTCCTGGTCGGCCATCTCGCTTCCCGCCACGATGAGCCTGGTTGCAGGGGTCCTGCCGGAAAATAAACGGACCATGGGGGTGACCATGCACTCCCTGGTCCGGCGGATCCCCATGGCTTTGGGTCCGATCATCGGCGGCGTTCTCATCGAACTGTATGGGGAGAGGGACGGTGTGCGACTGGCCTTTGCCGGCGCCCTGCTGCTAGGCCTGATCTCTCTCTTTTTCCAGCAGGTGATGATCGAAGACGATGTCCGACGCAATACGGCAGCCACGACGCCTTCCCGGCTCTGGCGCTCCATGGCCCCCGCCCTGAAACAACTGCTCGCCTCGGATATCCTGATCCGTTTCGCAGAGCAGATTCCTTACGCCTTCGTGGTCGTCTGGTGCATCAGGGACAACGGCATTACCCCGGTGCAATTCGGGATTCTCACCGCCATCGAGATGGCCACGGCTGTCCTGGTCTACATCCCCGTGGCCTACATGGCAGACCGGACAACGAAGAAGCCCTTTGTGGTCATCACCTTTTTCAACTTCACGCTGTTCCCCCTGGTCCTGCTGTTCTCCCACTCCTTCTGGGCCATGGTCATCGCTTTCGTCATCCGGGGAATGAAGGAATTCGGGGAACCCACGCGCAAGGCCCTGATCATGGACCTTGCACCGGAAGACAAAAAGGCGGGGATGTTCGGACTGTACTACCTGATCCGGGATGTGATCGTCTCCGTGGCCGCCTTTGCAGGGGCCTTTCTCTGGCAGGTCTCCCCTGAACTGAACCTCCTGACGGCTACGGCCTGCGGTTTGATCGGTACGATCTATTTCTGGATCTTCGGGAAGGATCTGAAAGGTTGATTTGTGAAGCCGGCGAAACGGCTTTTTCAAGGGCAAATTCAAAGGGAGAAGAAAGTTCTTCCTGAAGTCGCTATTCGCAACCTGTAGAGGTCTCTTTGCAGAAGAAAAGCCCATGACCTCGGCGGTCATGGGCTTTAAGAGTGACGCAAGGGATGAAATCGCGATACTCATGTCTGCATCACATGACGTTGATGATGACGCTTCCCATGATCGTGAGAAATACGTTGGCAAACGCGAAAGGGGCGGCGAATCCGAGGGCTGGTGTCATGCTTTCGGCGTCCTCCTCCAGCGCGGTCATCGCCTGGGGGATGACCCGGGCGCCTGTCAGGGCCCCCAGCAGCAGGACCGGGTTCATCCGGAGGACGTATTTACCGAAGAGCGCCCCGGCGACGATGGGAACCAGGGCCAGCACAATTCCCGCAATGAAGATGGACATGCCCGTGGTCTCAAGGGCCTCGATGGCCGCCTTTCCCGATGCAAGCCCGACGCAGGCAACGAAGAGGCTCAGGCCGAGGTCATTGAGGAGCCATTGCCCGCCGTCCGGTATCTGGCCGAATGTCGGATGCAGCGAGCGCATCCAGCCGAACACGAGGCCGGCCACCAGCACTCCGCCCCCCGTGCCGAGAGTCAGGGGAATGCCGGCTATCGGGATGACGATCATGCCTGCCAGGGTTCCCAGAACACAACCAACACCGACCATCACGAGGTCGGTGACAGCCGTGGGCCGTTCGGGATATCCCAGCATCTGCGCGGCTCGTTCCACATCGGCCTTTGAACCGACGAGATGCAGGATGTCGTGCTTGTTGATGGCGGTATCCGGCAGAAGGGGGATCTCGTGTCCCTGCCGGGTCATCCGGGTCAGGAAGATGCCGTGAGCCCCCTCGGTTTTCCCCATCTCGCCCAGCGTCCTGTTGATCACTGCCGGACTGAGCACACAGACATCCAGGGATTCGCCGATCATGTCGACAACGATGGAGATATCGACCTCGTGCCCGATGATATCCGTGGCGCACACCAGGCCCACGTGCTTTCCTCCCAGCACCAGGACGTCATTGGACTCGATCATCGTATCCTGGGCGCATTCCAATAATCTCTCTTCACGCTTGATGTGATAGACGGCGACTCTGGCCGGAAAGCATTTTTCGACGTCCCTGACCGTCTTGCCTGCGATCTGCCCATTTGTCGCTTTATAAGCCCGCAGCTCGACCTGCCTTGACCATGAAAAGAGCTCCGGGCTCTTGAGCTCCGACCCTCCCCCCATATCCGCTTCCAGCTTTTGGGCCTCTTCCTTGAGGTTGATCCTCATCAGGCCCGGCAGCAGTTTGAAAAACAGGATCACGCCCACGACGCCGAACAGATAGGTGATCGCGTAGGCCACGGCGATATTGTTGTACAGGACCTTCTTTTCCGCAGCGGAGATGGCCAACTGGTCGACGGCCCCGTCGGCCGTGCCGATCACCGCCGACTGCGTCATGGCACCTGCGAAAAGCCCTGCCGTCGTCCCCCTGTCAAAATGAAGCGCTTTCCCCAGGAGGATCGCCGTCGCCAGCCCGGCAAGCACGACGACAATCGATATCATGAGATAATTCATTCCCTCTTTGCGCAGGGCCCCGAAAAACTGCGGCCCCACCTGGTAACCGATGCAGAACGCAAAGAGCGCGAATGCGATGCTTTTCAGGATAGGCGGCACGTCGATCGTGAACTGCCCCAGGACCATGGCAACGAGCAGCACGGAGGCGGTTGTGCCGATGCCGAATCCCCTGATCCTGATTTTCCCGATGAGGTAACCAATGGCCAAAGATAAAAAGACCAGCACTTCCGGGCTTGCCTGCACGACCGCCATGATCTCTTGAGCCATATTGCCTCCGAAGCAGACGCTAGAATTTTATCCGGGTTAGTGCGCCCGCCATCAGGCCTGGCCCCGGCGGGGAGCCTTTCCCTGAAGGATATGGACCACCGTGGAGTCCACCAGGCCCATTCCATCGAAGGATATCCTGCTCAGGTTGCGGATCGATTCCTCCGCCGAACTCCCGATGATCCCGTCATCGGTGGAGATGCCGTAACCGGCCAGGGCCATGAATGCGGAACGCAGGGCCGTATCGGCGCCGGTGACGATCTTCATGGAACAACCCGACTTGGCCCCGTCGCAGATGATCCCGGAGAGGTCCGCGATGATGTTGTCGACAGCGAAGGTGATCTTTTCCGTGTCGATGCCCGCGTTCTGATACACGATGGCCGTCGCCGCGGCGATGCTGGCGGCAATCGCGCAGCCACAGATGACCGACAGCTCTCCCGTGAAGCACTTGATGTAGGAATTCACCGCATGGCTGATGGCTACGCTCTCCTGAATGCGGGGCAGCTCGATCGCGCGATCCCGGCCGACAAGATAGGGCAGGAGAATGGTGAGGACACCCTGATTGCCCGATCCCCCGCTCGTCATCACCGGTTCTGCAAGGCCGCCCATGCGCGCGTCAAGAGCCGAGGCGACCCGCTGCTTCACACGGTAGAACAGGTCATCCGCCATCAGGCCCTGCCTCATCATCTGCTGCAGCTGGTAGGCGTTTCTTTTCAGATCGACGCCTTTCTCGGATATGGCCAGGTTCATGTCGATGCCGCGCTGAACATACGAGCGCGACTCGTCGTCCAGCCTGATGACCTCACTCAGGACCTCCGCCATCTTCATCGACCGCATCCTGTCGCGGTAATCGGCTGTCTTGCTGCCGGCGTGGGGATGGGTGTCGAGGATGGATCGGCCGTCTTTTTCCAGAAAGGTGATGTTGGTATGCCCTTCGGATACGATGCAATGAACACGTGATCCGCCGCCTTCGGCTTTCACCTCGATTTGAAATCCCTTCTCCTCTTCCTTGCACTGGTAATTCAGAAGGCCCCTGTCGATGAGCTCCTTCGCTCTGCCGAGGATCTCCGGGGTGACGGTTTTTAGAATCTCCAGACGCAGGCCTGGCTGAGCGATCACGGCGCCCATGGCCGCTGCGATGACATTCCCTTTTTGTCCCTGGCTGTTCGGGATGGTGACCGCCGCACCGTTTTTATAAGTGCCCGGGTCTACGATCAGCTCGAGCTTCTCCACCGGCGCGTTCAGCTGCTCTGCGGCAGCGGCGCATGTGTATGCGCAGGCGATCGGCTCCGTGCACCCGATCGCAGGAAACACCTCATGGGCGAAGATTTCCTTGATAAGATCCATCGCAGTCTCCTTTATATGATTCATCAATGGCCATGGAAGGGCGAAACGTTGACATGTATCGCTTCACTGGCGCCGCATCGTTTGCAGCCTTACTCCTTGGCCGGTTCACAATGCACGCCCATTTCCTTACACACCCGCAATACGGCGCTCAACACCAGAGAGGTGGTCTCTGCCGTCGACGATGTTCCCGTCGATACGATCAGCATCTGGCAAAGATGATCTTCGAGCGAACTGATCTGAATTCCCGCAATCCGTTTGCCATCGGTGAACTCGACGGTACGGGCACTGTCGTCCTTCCGGGTGATGCGATAATCCTTGTTGGCCTGCAGTAAATTGACAGCCGTGCTGTAGACCTTGTCCGCGCGTGCGTCGAGGAGGACCGTGGCCGCGTCATAGCCGGACTGATGGCCGCTCGTCGCTTCGCTGGTCAGCTGCCGCACCTTCCCGACAGCCTTTCTCCCAACGTAGACCCATTGTGCCTGTGCGAACTCTGCGACAAGAAATGACAGTGCCAGAAACGCGGCGAAAAATCGTACGGTGTGGATCATTGGCGCACCCCCCCTTCCGATCACGATGTTAGCCTGTCAGAGCGCACTCATTTTACATAAGTCGTTGTGATTCCGAAGAAAAGGCAGGGATAAGATGCCCCATATTTTTGTTAATTACAACAGAAAATCCTCAGCGGCGCGCTTTTTCTGGTGCGGAACAGCATGTGGTTGCGGCTCATGCAATTAGGAAATATCAATTGGACAATGAAAAGCCCATGACCTCAGCGGTCATGGGCTTTGTGATTGATGAAGCTGCCTTTCGAGTTTCCCGAATATTGAAGATATTTTTTTAGCTTGCAGCCCGATTCCCGAATCCTGAGTCCCGAGGCCGATTTATTTGATCTCCCCGATGGCCTTGGTGATGTTGGCGGAGCCCTTGACCAACTGTTTCCTGCCGCTGTCCATGATCACGACGGTAGGCGTCGAGCGGATATTGTCCTCGGTGAGGTAGCCGTTGAAAATACTGAAGGTCGGGGTCGGGTCGTAGACCTTGTACTTCACGCCATTCTTCTTCAGGTGCTCTTCCAGCTTTTCCCGATCCGATATGTTCTGGGCGGCCGCCTGGAAGAGGACATGCCGCACCTTGTTGGCGTAGTCGATATCCTTCTTCTCGTTGAGAGCGTAAAGGAAATAGCGGGCGTAGAGCACGGTCTCCGGGCGAAATGGCGTGTCGATGAAGGTCACCTGGATTGCGTTCTTTTTCACGAGATTCGCGATGGGCTTGGCGATTTCGGGGTCGAGCTTGGAGCAGGGGTTGCAGAAATAGTCGCTGTAGATCCGCACATGGACCCGGCCGTTTCCGAAGGAGGGTTTCAGCGGCTCCGCCGCGAAGGCGGGCGTCACCGATCCGTCAAAGAAGACCACGAAAAAGAGCAGGCCGCAAAGAGCGAACAGGCCGACGAGCTTGCGCTTCGACCAGTCCAGGTTGATGGCGAAAAGAAGCAGCAGGACGGCCCCGAAGGAAAGGCAGTAGGGGCAGAAGACGTCGTTCTGCACCTGGAAGCCGATGAGGAACACCTCTGCCCCCACGCCGGCCGACAGCAGCAGGAGCCTGTAGTCCCTGAGGCCGAAGAGGCCGAGCGCGACGAGCGTCCCCATGAAGAGAACCCCCAGGTACTTGAGGTCGATCCCGAAGATCGAACCCTTCAGGTAGGAGCAGGAGTCCCCGCAATAGGTGTAGACGAATACGAGGGCGATCCCGGCCAGGGCCAGGAGGATGTTGAGTTTTTCTTTTCCGGTCAGGGCTGTTTTCATGGCTATGCTTTTTATCAAGATCCTTTTATCAAGATCCGTACCAACCTTACTTCTTCCGCAGGGTGACCTGGAAGAGTTTTCTGGGGAGCGAGCCTTCCTCGAATTCCTCGATGTCAAGGAGTTCAAACCCCCCGGCCAGGTTCTCCACCATGACCTTGTCGAAGTAGTGTACGACAAAACCGTTCATTTCGTAAAGGTCTTCGCCGAGGTGGGTTCCCTGCCCGTAGTGGGCATCCCCCTTGTGGCGGACCGTGTAGATGTTGAGACCGCCCGGCTTGAGGACCCGGCGGATCTCTCCGTTGAGAAATTCCAGCTCCGCCCGGCTGAAGGCCATGCAGTAGAGCATGTGGGAGAAGCAGCCGTCGATGGAGGCATCCCCGAAAGGCAGCGGCTTGCGAAGATCGTGAAAGACGGGCGAGATCATTTCGCCCAGTTCCGTCTTCACCCCCTTGTCGATGATCCCCCAGAGCCCGCTTTCGCTGTACTCCAGGGCGTAGACCCTTAACCCCAGGCTGGCAAAAAACAGGGTATCCCGTCCCTGGCCCGCGCCGAGTTCCATGAGAAGACTGCAACCCCCTTCCAGGAAACGGTCCGCAGCCCTTCGCGCCGGCAGGCTGGGCTCATCGCCGAAGAAATCCATCTCCGCGGTGTAGGCCCGGTCCCATTGAAGCTGCTGTTGCTCGAGATTGTCTTTTTTCATCCTGCCGTCATTTCCGCTCTGCCGGATTCATTTGGCCGAAAAGAGGGTTGCCGTTGTTTCTGAACTGCTTGCCGGGAAAAGTCAAATGAATTTAAAAAGGGTAAAGGGTCAAGGGTCCAGGGTCCGGGAAATTTTGGAGTTATGAAAAGGATCACCCGGCGGAGGGTTGCCGGGTGATCCCGAAGGGGGAAGTGTCTAGAAGAAGGTCTCGCGCCTGGTGTTTACTTCATGTTTCCGCCCATGCCAGGGCCCATCCCCTGGCCCATCCCAGGACCCATGCCCTTGCCGGCGCCCTGCCCGGGGCCGAAGCAGCGGCCCGCGAGCCTGTTCTGCTTCAGCAGCTCCTGCTGCTCCGGGTTGAGAGACTTGTAGACGGCCCAGCGGTAATCGGTTCCCTTATCCTGCATCTGGTTGCGAAGTGCCCGGATTTCTTTCTCCGTGGCCCGGATCTTGGCCTCATCGGGGCTCTTTTCCAGCCACAGAAGCCTCAGATCGCCCGCCTTGCTGTGCATCTGGTCCTGGAGGGGCTTTATGTCCTTCAGGAAGGCGGTCCGCAGATCCGCGATCTTTGTTTTCTGCTCGGCCGTCAAGTTCAGGCCCTGCACGCCCGAAAGGTCGTTTCCGTTGCAGAAGCCGTATCCGTGGCCTTTCCCGCCGCCGCGCATGGCGTCGGCCGGCATCACGAAGGCCGTCACAAGAAGAAGCGCTGTCATTACAATCATCAGCTTTTTCATGGTTTCACTCTCCTTTGGAGTTGCTTTCTTGCATAGACCATAGGGCAACGAACGTGCCAGGCGGAATAGTTTAGTTTTAAGTAATTGTTATGATTAATGTATTATCAATTATGCCGAGTGCTTTGTTCCAAGCTGCGATAAAAATATGGATAGTAAGTATCCAGATGATGTATACACATGAGCAGAAAGTATTCACTTTCGGTGGGATTCGGGAATCGGGAAAGATAGAATGATAGAATCCGGCAAGAGAAAGATATGGCTGCTCGTTCCGCCCTGGATCATCCTGGGGGCCGTGGCGGTACTGGTCCCGCTTTTCGCTTTTTTCACCTGGGAAAATGTGAACCGCCACATGGACATGAGCACGCGCCTGCTCCTCGAGAAGGGAGAGGCTCTCATCCGTTCTTTCGAGGCAGGTGCGAGGGCCGGCGAGGGGATGGCCTGGGGGAGTTTCCAGTTGCAGAAACTCCTGATCGAGACGGCCCAGCAGCCTGGCGTGGAGTACTTCACCATCACCGACACGGAAGGGCGGATTCTCGCGGACAGCGACCCGGGAGTGGTCGGCGAGACCTATGCGACGGACCTGGATCTCACGGTCCTTTCCCGCCAGGGCGCCACGCAATCAAGGATTGTTCCCGGTACAGAAGGACAGGACATCTTCGAGGTCTACCGCCGGTTTGCCCCCAGAGAGGAGCCCTATGGGGGATTCGACGACAAGGGCAAGACCGCATCTTATGTGATCTTCGTCGGCCTCAACATGGCACCTGTCCAGGCGGCCCATGATCAGGACACCCGCAACACGATCATCACTGCCGCGGTGCTTCTTCTCATCAGCATCGCCGGCATCGTCTCCCTTTTGCTCGCCCTGGGGTACCGGTCTGCCCGTGTCTCCCTCTCGAGGGTGAAGGCCCTCTCGGACAGCCTCGTGGAGCACATGCCCGTGGGGATTGTGGCCGTCGACTCGGACGAGCGGGTCATGGTGTTCAACGACACGGCAGAGAGGCTGCTCGGCCGCACCTCGACGGAGGTGATCGGGAAACCCTCGTCGGAGATTCTTCCCCCCGCATGCATGGAGATGCTGCGGGAACTGGGAAAGGAGCGGCCGATTGTCGAGAAGGAACTCGACTGCGCAGTCGGGGAAGGCCGCAACGTTCACCTGGAAGTAATTGCCGCCGTCCTGAGGGATGACGAAGGAGCACTGATCGGCCGCATCGCCCTCGTCAGAGATCTCTCGGAGCTTCGGCATCTGCGCAGTGAGGTGGAGCGCAGCCAGCGGCTCGCCGCCGTCGGGAGCCTGGCAGCGGGAGTGGCCCACGAGATCCGCAACCCGCTCAGTTCGCTCAAGGGGTTCGCCACCTATTTCCGCCAGCGTTACGGCGAAGTGCCCGATGACGTGAAGGTGGCCGACATCATGATCCAGGAGGTGGACCGTCTCAACCGGGTCATCACCGAGCTGCTGGAATTTTCCCGGCCCATGGAGCTGAAAAGGAAGGGAACAGACCTGGCGGGCCTGGCGCGGCACGTCCTGCGCACGGTCGAGGGGCAGGCGCGCGAGAAGGGGATCACCGTAAAAGAAGACCTGTCCCCCGGATTTCCGGAGGCCTTCATCGACCCGGACCGGATGACCCAGGTCTTTCTCAACCTCTTCCTGAATGCCCTGGCCGCCATGGACAGGGGAGGCGTCCTGTCCGTGAACGTCACCCGCCACGACGAGGGCAGCCTGCGGGTTAGCGTTACCGACACGGGCGCGGGGATCCGCAAGGGAGATATCGGGAGGGTCTTCGATCCCTACTATACGACAAAACCATCGGGGACGGGGTTGGGGCTTGCCATCGTGCACCGGATCGTCGAGACCCACGGCGGCGAGATCCGCCTGGAGAGCGAGCCGGGGAAGGGCACGACCTTTACGATCCTTCTGCCCACCGAGCAATCACGTTCCTGACGGATCACGTGAACACAGGATAGTTGCCATGAATGCGAAAAACACCATTCTCGTTGTCGACGACGACTACGCCCACCGAACTATGCTCAAGACACTCATCACCGGCTGGGGCTATGAGGTCCGCGAGGCCGATGACGGTGCCGCGGCCGTGGAGGCGGTACAGAAAGATCCCTTCGATCTTGTCCTCATGGACATCCGGATGGTCCGCGTCTCGGGGCTCGAGGCCCTGGAGGAGATCCGCCGGTTCAACCCCGCCCTGCCCGTCATTCTAATGACGGCCTACGCCTCCGTGGATACAGCCGTGGAGGCGCTCAAGAAGGGGGCCTACGACTACCTGACAAAACCCCTCGACTTCGACGAACTGCGGCTAACCCTGGAGAGGGCCCTCGAGCACACTCACCTGCGGGAAGAGAATCGGGTGCTACGGGAAAGCCTGGGCGCCCGCTTCGATCGCGGACACCTCATCGGCCGCAGCGCCGCCATGACGAAGCTCCTGGACCTGGTGGCGCAGGTAGCCCCCTCCGAGGCGACGGCCCTGATCACGGGCGAGTCGGGTACCGGGAAAGAAATGATAGCGGGAGCCATCCACTTCAACAGCCCCCGCAAGTCAGGACCCTTCATCCGCATCAACTGCGCCGCTATCACGGAGACGCTTCTGGAATCGGAGCTCTTCGGGCACGAGAAGGGCTCCTTCACCGGGGCCGACCGGCGCAAGGAGGGAAAGTTCCGGCAGGCCGACGGGGGGACGATCTTTCTTGACGAGGTAAGCGAGATGTCGCTGGGTATGCAGGTGAAGCTCCTGAGGGTCCTGCAGGAGAGGGAGTTCACCCGCGTGGGCGGCGAGGAGCTCATCCGGGTTGACGTGCGCGTCATTGCCGCCACGAACCGGGACCTGCTCAGGGCTGTCGCCGAGGGCCGATTCCGCGAGGATCTCTTTTACCGTCTCAACGTGGTAAACCTGCGAGTGCCTGCCCTGAGGGAACGAAAGGAGGACATCCCGCTTCTGGCCCAGCACTTCCTGAAAATATTTGCGGAGCGGAACCGCAAGGTGCTGAAGGGCTTCACCCCGCGGGCCATGGACCGCCTGCTTCGTTATCCCTGGCCGGGAAACGTCCGCGAGCTGATGAACACGGTAGAGCGGGCAGTCGTGCTGAGCCGTGCGGATATTCTTGACGAAGAGGACGTGTCGCCCGTGCTCGAAGCCGAGGCCCGGCAGGCACCTGCCGATCAAGTTGCCACAAATGCAGGAGGCGATAAATCCCTTGAGTCCGTGGAGAAAGCGACGATTCTAAAAACCCTCGAGGAGGCAGGCGGCAACAAGAGCGAGGCGGCCCGCCGCCTCGGCATCACGCGCCGGACTCTGCACCTGAAGCTGAAGAAATACGGGCTTATGTAGCTTGTCCGGCACAGTGAACATTACCCGCCAATATCCTTTGGACAAAAGAGGCCCCGTTCGCATCCGAACGGGGCCTCTTTTTATTACTCTCTTTTCTTCTCTACCCTGAACCCTGTACCCTTGACCCTGTATCCTGACTTCAGGCTTTGCTCACCCTGCAGGGCAGCCCTTTCAGGTTCGGCGTCCCATACTCCTTCCCGAGTTTGCCGACCGACGTGAGCATGTTGAAGTTGGAAGACTGCCAGTCGTACTGCGTCTCTGGCTTGCCCTCGGGGAACCACCAGCCGTGGGCGGCGCAAAGAACGCGGGGATCGAGTGCTTCGCTGAAATAGGCCATCTGGGTGATCTTCCCGTAGAGGGTCTCGATGAGGACCTTGTCGCCCTCGGCGATGCCGAACTTCCGGGCCGTCTCCGGATGGATCTCCAGCCTCGGGTCGGGGTTGAGCTTGCGCAGCTTCTCGAGCCAACGGTACGAAGAATGAAGGAAGTAGCGGCTCTTGGCGCTCGTGAGGACGAGCGGGTATGCCGCGTCCTCCGCCTCGGGCAGGCCCTTGTAGACGGGAAGCGGCGAGAGCTTGAACTTCTCGGCGGTGCTGAGGCGCAGCTCCACCTTGGTCGTCGGTGTTGGGAAGCCCTTCTCCTCGTATTTTTTGAACCGTTCGGGCCCCTTCAGGTAACCCTTCTCGCAGAACTGTGCGTAGGTGAGGCCCGCGGGCTTCACCACGTCCTCGGCAAACTCGTCGAAATTTTCTTTCCAGAGATCTTTCGGCGTCATGAGCTTGCCCAGCTCGTTCATGATCTTGATGTCGGGCCAGCACTCGTCGGGCGGCTCCACCACCTTGGGGCGCGCCAGGATGTAGCCGTGGCCGATCCCGATGTGGCCGATATCGTTGAACTCGAACTGGGTTGCGGCGGGAAGCACCACGTCGGCCATGGCCGCCGTGGGCGTCATGAAGATATCCGCAACGGCCAGGAAGTCGAGCTTCATGAAGGCTTCGTAGGTCAGCCGACTGTCGGCGTAGGAGAGCATGGGGTTGCAGCACATCATGTAGGCGCCCCGGATGGGGTAGGGGACGTCCTCCAGGATCGCCTTCCGGAAGTAGGCTGGCGCGTTCGTCATAAGGCGCGGGATGATGCCGTGGAAGTTGGCGATCATCTCCTTGCGCTTGTCGGGGATGAGATCGGCCCTGACCAGGGGCGCCAGGCCCAGCATCTTGGGGTCCCGGGGGTCGACGTTTCCGCCGGGGATATCGAGGTTGCCCGTGATCGCCATGAGGCAGATGAGTGCCCGCGTCGTCTCGAAGGTCTGCGTGTTGTGCTCGATGGGGTTTCCCCACTGGATCGCCGCGGGTTTTGCCGCAGCGTAAGCACGGGCGGCCTGGCGGATGGTATCGGCTGGCACCCAGGTGATCTCGGAGACCTTCTCCGGTGTGTAGCTCTTCACGTGGGCGGAAAGCTCGTCGAAGCCGTGGGTCCACTTCTCGACGAACTCTTTGTCATAGAGGCCCTCTTCGATGATGACGTTGAGAAACCCCAGGGCGAGCGCCGAGTCCGTGCCCGGCCGCAGCTGCAGCCAGTGCTTGGCCTTCTTGGCCAGGTCGATCCGCCTCGGGTCGATGACGATGATCTCGGTGCCGTCCTTGATCTGCTTCATCAGCATGCTGCAGATCTCGCCTTCCTCGTTGGTGGAGGTGATGTTGCTTCCCCAGAGGACAACGAGTTTGCTCGCGTGGTGCAGGTCCGCCACGGGGTAAAATCCGCAGGTGTGCATTCCCGTGATCTCACGCGGGGCGTGGCAGACGTCCTGGGAGGCGATGATGTTGGGCGAGCCGAAGAGATTCGCCAGACGGATCTGGATAAAGTGGTCGAGCCCCTTGGGCATGCCCACGCCGAAGGCGACTCCTTTTGCGCCGTACTGCTCCTTCACCTTCAGCAGACCCTCGGCCACCGTCTTCAGGGCCTCATCCCAGGGGATCCGTTGCCATTTGCCTTCGCCGCGGCCGCCGACGCGCTTCAGCGGGTAACGAAGCCTGTCCGGGTGGTTGAGCTTGTCCGCCGAAACCAGCCCCTTGATGCAGGTGTAGCCCTTGCTGAGAAAGCCTGTCGGGTCGCCCTTGATCTTGACGATCTTGTTGTCCTGAACCCCCACCAGGAGCGTGCAGCCCCCGTGATCCATGCGCGCACAGTGCGTCTTTACCCATCGGATATCTTCAGTCATTGGTTCTCTCCCTGGTGCGTTTTCCGCGCAGGGCAACCCGGCCCCTGCCGCGGACAGGGGAACCATACACCATTTGCCAACGGGCTGCAAAACCTTATTGGGTGCCGGTCCAGCGCGATCTGAATACACGACAAGAGGGTTCCACTATGTGGCACGAATTGTGCTAAATTATCGATGGATTTCATTTTTGCAACGATCGCTGCCATCAAAAGCAAATTTATCCCCGGGAGGAAGATCGATGAAGAGAATGCTGGTGATTGCGTTAGCGCTGTGTTTTGTTCTCGGGCTTGTGTTTGCGTCGGGTGCCATGGCTTCCCAGAAGGAAGCGAAGGCCCTCGTCGAAAAAGCCGCCGCCTATGCGAAGGCCAACGGCAAGGATGCGGCGCTCAAGGAGATCAACCAGGCCAAAGGCCAGTTCGACCAGGGCGAGCTTTACGTGTTTGCCTATGACATGAGCGGCAAAATCATCGCCCATCCCAAAAACCCGAAGCTCATCGGGAAGGATCTCATCAATGTTCCCGATCCGGACGGAAAACTTTTCCGCAAGGATATCGTCGAAGTAGCCAAGACAAAGGGCACCGGCTGGGTGGACTACAAGTACACGAACCCGGAGACCAAGAAGATCGAAGCGAAGACCACCTACGTCTTCAAGGTGGGTGATATGATATTGTGCTGCGGCGCCTACAAGTAAACGATACGGAACCGGCCGGGCAAGATGTCCCGGCCGGTCTTCCTCTCTGCTTCCCGCAGAAATCGCATTCTATGCTGTAGAAACACAATCTGCCGTCCCGCCTGAAACCCTCATGCGGTTTTGCTTTTCTTTCCCGTCACGTAGCTTCTCAGTGCCCTCTGGAAGGTCCGGGCCGCAAACAGCGCGCAGTGGTGATCCTTTTCGGGCATCCCCCCCAGTTCCTTGATGATGGCGCTCTGGGTTATTTTGAGGCAGTCCCGGATCGGGCGCCCCTTGGCCAGCGCCGTGGCCGCCGCGACGGAGGCGCAGGTCGGCAGGCAGCCTGTCGTCTGGAACGTGGCCTCTTCGACCCTGCCGTCTCTGACAAGCAGCCAGACCTCCACCACGTCCCCGCAGTCATCGGATATGCACTTTCCGTAGCCGTCGTATTTTTCGAGGGGTCTGGCGTTTACGGGGTTCGTCCCGTAGTCGACCAGCTTCTCCGAATAGTCCTTGCCGGTTACGGCAAAGAGCTTTTTCAGGATCTCGAGAGTGATGTCCCGGTCCTCGTGCATGTCTCGGCAAACCTCTGAGTCGGTTTCAAGGCCACGTTCCGGCCGCCCGTTCGACTAATCACAAAACGGCATCAAATGCAACCCGGGGGGCGGCCAGGCTGCCTGCTCGGAACCGCTTACGTCGCAGGCGGTTCTGTGGTATCATTTTCACACGAAAGCAGAAGGAGGCACGAACGATGGCGAAGGAGAGGCTCGTGGTGATTGGCGGGGACGCTGCGGGGATGAGCGCCGCCGCCCAGGCAAAGCGGCTGAACAAGGATCTGGACGTCATTGCCTTCGAGAAAGGCCCCCACACCTCCTACTCGGCCTGAAGCATTCCCTACTACGTCGGCAAGGTTGTCGACGACGTCAAAACGCTGATCGCGGTGACGCCGGAGGAATTCAAGACCGATTACGGTATCGATGCCCGGGTGCTCCATGAGGTCGAGGAGATCGACCCGAAAAACCGGCGCGTCCTTGTGAACTGCCTGCAGAGCAAGAAAGGGTGGTGGGAGCCTTATGATCATCTCCTGATCGCGACGGGCGCCCTTCCGTTCTGCCCCAGGGTCCCGGGCAGCGACGCCCCGGGGATCTATGGCCTTCACTCCCTCCAGAGCGGCATCACCGTCCGCAACGCAGTGGATGCGGAACAGCCGAAGACGGCCGTGATCATCGGCGGCGGCTACATCGGGCTCGAAATGGCCGAGGCGCTCATCATGCGGGGGCTGGAAGTTTCCCTCGTGGACCGGGGCGTCCAGGTCATGAACACGCTGGACCCCGACATGGGAGCCCTTGTTTCCGATGCCCTCGTCGAGGCCGGCGTCAAGCTCTATCGCGAAGAGGCCCTCGAGGCCTTCGAGGTGGCCGATGGTCGCGTCAAGGCCGTCGTGACCAACAAAAGATCCCTTCCTGCCGACATGGTCATCCTTGGCCTCGGCGTGCGCCCGAATACGGAACTTGCGGCCAAGGCGGGGATTGCTCTCGGTGTCCGCAATGCCATTCGCGTCAACGACCGGATGCAGACGGCGATCGACGGGATCTGGGCGGCAGGGGATTGCGTCGAATCCCATCACCTTGTGAGCCGTCGGTCAGTGAACATCGCCCTGGGGACCATCGCAAACAAGCAAGGCCGCGTGGCGGGCATCAACCTGGGGGGCGGCTATGCCACGTTCCCGGGGGTGGTCGGAACAGCCGCCAGTAAGATCTGTAAATGGGAGGTGGCCCGGACGGGCCTCAACGAGACCGAGATTCGTGAAACGGGTCTCGAATTTGTGACGGCCCGCATCGAGAGCACCACCCGGGCGAGCTACTACCCCCACGCGGGGCCCATCACCGTAAAGATCCTTGCCGAGAAAGGTTCCGGGCGTCTGTTGGGCGCCCAGATCGTGGGCATCGAGGGGGCGGCCAAACGGATCGACATCTTTGCCACAGCCCTGCATGCCGGTATGTCCGTCCAGGAGATGATCAACCTGGATCTCAGTTACGCCCCTCCCTACTCGAATGCCTGGGATCCCGTGCTCATCGCCGCGCGCCAGGCTGACAAAGTCGTCAAATCAGCCTCCTGAGAAAAGAGGCTGCAGGCAGGACAAAACCCGGGGAGACTCGATCTCCCCGGGTTTTTTATCGTCCGAACACTCTGCCTCAGGCCCGGATTTCCGCATCGGGTGCCATCCGCTTTTCGATTTCTGGCGGCAGCACGCGATTTAGGGCCAGAAAGGGCGCGATCACTTCGGCAGGCGGGTCGGCCGCGAGAAACCTTCCCAGGACCTCAGGCCAGGTTTCGCCGGGAACGGGCCGCAGCCCGGTCTCGGGACAGAAGCTCGAATCGTAAAGCTCCAAGGCTCCTGCATTCGCGGTGAGGGCCGCGACGATCTGGCGATGGTTGCGAAAGGGCGGGCATCGCTCGTCGCCGTCACGGAAGGAGAAGGGGTAGAGGCGGCAGACCTCGGGCCTCAGGGGGTGGTCGTGGATCCCGCAGAGACCGTTGCCGAGAAGGAAGATACAGCTCACATCCCTGCCGTGCCGTTTTTTCTCGTACCCTTCGAGATATTGCCTGAGTGTGTCATCGCACTGCCGGTGTGCGTCCTCTGCGATCCTCAGTATTTCGCTCTCGGTGAACCTGGGCAGGTAGTGCTCGCAGCACCATCCGCAGCAGGTGCACAGGAAAGGCACAACGATGTCAAAATCACTAAATTCGATCTTCGTGAAAAGAAAGCCCCTGTATTCCATGGTCCTCCCTCCCAGGCTGTTGAAGCGATGCGGTGGACTCCTCCGACCGCGTCATCGGGTGTCCAACCGGCGCAAGCTTGGTTCCGCGGGATCATCGATTCGACAAGGACGATGCCTTGCCGTGCAGGAGAAGAAGAGAAGAGGCATTGTGCTGCGCGGGATCGCCAGGTGGAGGGCTAATGTGAAACGTGGATTTTGTCAGATTTACTTCTATGCTAAGCCTTCCGAGGATGAGAAACAAGGGTTTTTCCTGCCTGCGGGCTCCGGCGCGCGCGGCGCAAAAAGTCCTTGACAGTGTCCATATTTTCAGATTAGTCTGATTGCGCTGATTAATCAGATTAACTCTATCGACTGCGAGGTGCTTGACGCATGGTGAAAAAGAAGAAGGACGAAGCCTGCTGTCTGACAGCGGAAAAATTCACGAGCCGCTGCCGAATGGAGTCCCTCATCGGCATCGACGAGCGGGGGCAGATGGTGCTGCCCAAGGAGCTTCGTGACCGGGCGAAGATCGGTACAGGGGACAAGCTGGCCCTGATCAGCTGGGAGAAAGACGGGGAGATCTGCTGCTTCACCCTCGTCAAGGCGGATTTCCTGGCCGACAAGGTGAAGGACTTCCTCGAGCCTATCATGATGACTCGCTGAAAAACATCGGAGGCTGACATGGAAGAAAAAGACATTAAAAGTGTCGTTCGCGAAAAATACGGAAACATCGCCGCCACATCCGGCTCGTGCTGCCGGTCAGTGTCGTGCTGCGATGGGCCCGCCGTCATCACGGAGATCGGCAGGAAGATCGGCTATGACGAGGCCGATCTCTCGGCAGCCCCCGAGGGCGCAAACCTGGGGCTGGGATGCGGCAATCCCATAGCCCTGGCGTCGCTCAAGGAGGGCGAAACGGTTCTCGACCTGGGCAGCGGTGCTGGCTTCGACTGTTTCCTGGCCGCCGACCGCGTGGGCAAGACGGGCAGGGTCGTCGGTGTCGACATGACACCCGAGATGATCGAAAGGGCTACGGAGAATGCCAGGAAGGACGGCATTGAAAATGTGGAATTCCGGCTCGGGGACATCGAACACCTGCCCGTCGAAGACGGGAGTGTCGATGTCATCATCTCCAACTGCGTCATCAACCTGGCCCCCGACAAGGGCCGCGTATTCAGCGAAGCCTTCCGGGTCCTGAAACCGGGGGGCAGGCTCATGGTTTCCGACATCGTCCTGACCAGGCCGCTGCCGGATTTTGTGAAGAACTCCGTTGCGGCCTATATCGGCTGTGTCGCAGGCGCCGCCCTTAAGGAGGATTACCTGGGGGAGATGAGGCAGGCGGGCTTCGAGGACGTAACGGTCCAGAGCGAGACGCCCTTTCCCGTGGACTGCGTCACGACGGACCCCATGCTTGCGGCGCTTGCCGAATCCCTGAATCTCTCCATGGAAGAACTGGCGCGGCAGGCCACCGAGACCGTTGTGAGCGTCCGCGTCTCGGGGATCAAGAAAGGAGGGTGAGCCATGATCAAGGGCAGGCAGCTTCAGACCTACACCGACTTTTACAATTCCGCGCGCTACAACGACACCCTGGATCCGAAAACGACCGTCTTGCTCCACCTGGCCTCGGCCATGGCGCTTGCCTGTTACCCTTGAATGGAGCACTACCTCGGCGTGGCCGGGGAGATGGGAATTACCGATGAGGAGGTCAGCGCCGCCCAGGCCATCGTGATGGCCGTCTCCGGCGGACGCGTCCGCGCCCAGTTCCGCGAAGTGCGGCGGCGGGTAAAAATGAAAGACCTGAAGACGGAGGAATCGCGTAAACAACAGGAACCGTGCTGACGGAGAAAAGGAGCAGCGAGCATGACTCTCGATGAGATGCGAGACAAGGCGGAAGCGTATTTCGAGAAACGGTTTCACTGAAGCCAGGCCGTTCTTGCGGTCGGGCAGGAAAAGCTGGGAAGGGAGTACAGCGAGGATCTCATAAGGGCCATAGGCCCCTTCGGCGGCGGTCTGGGGCGCGGCGAGGTCTGTGGGGCGGTCAGCGGCGCCATCGCCGTCTTCGGCCTGGTCTTCAGTCGCGGCAAAGAGGAGGAACGGGAAAATCTCCGCATGTGGCCGCATATCCAGAAATTCATCGAGCGCTTTGAGCGCGAAATCGGGCGGGGGAGCATCTACTGCCGGGATATTGCCGGGGCGGACTGGCGGGATCTGGAAGCCGTCAAGGCATTCTACCGCAGCGAGAAGCTGCTGGATTGCCAGCGACTCACGGGGAAAACGGCGCGTCTCCTCGGTGAATTTCTGGAGGGGTTCGAGCAGGGAAAATGACCGGCAGCCGAAATTACTTTGAAACAGTGGCCCCGAAGTGGGACAGCATGAGAAGGGGCTTCTTCTCCGAGGCTGTCCGGGAGAGGGCCTTCGACGCAGCCGATGTGGTCGCCGGAAGGCTTGCCGCCGACATCGGCGCAGGGGCGGGCTTCGTCACGGAGGGGCTTCTCGAGCGCGGGCTCCGCATAATCGCCGTCGACCGCTCCGAAGCCATGCTCGCGGAGATGAAAAATAGATTCGGTGAGGGCGGCGCCGTCGAGTACCGCATCGGTGAGGCGGAATTCCTGCCCCTGGAAGACAGCTCTGTGGACTACGTCTTCGCCAACATGTTCCTCCACCATGTCGACTCGCCCCCCGCAGCCATTCGTGAGATGGCACGCATCCTGAAGCCCGGCGGCAGGCTCGTCATCACCGATCTGGACCGCCACGATTTCGACTTTCTCCGGACGGAGCACTGCGACCGGTGGATGGGCTTCGACCGGCCGGACGTGGTCCGGTGGTTTGCCGAGGCGGGTCTTGTGGATGTGGAGATCGACTGCGTCGGCGAGAACTGCTGCGCCGCATCGCAGTGCGGCTGCGGGGCGGCTGCCGTCAGTATCTTCGTGGCGTCAGGGACGTTTCCCTGAGGCCGCTATTTCATTCCCAGCGTGGTTTGAAGAGACGTAAGCCCTTTCAGGATATCCCCTGCACCGGTGTATTTTTGGGCCTTTGCGCCCGGGGAGAGGATCACGCAGGTCGGTGTAGCGTCCACCCGATGCTGCTTAATCAGCCCGTTCAACGCAGGCTGCACGGTGCGGAAATCGAAAGGCGTAAAGGCGATCTTCTCCTTACGGAAGGCCTCCTCGATCCTCTCGTCCATCCAGAACACGTTTTCCTTTCCCGCCAAGGCAAACAGAACCTGTCTGGCTCGCATTGCTGCTCTGTAATCCGGGGTAGCCTTGGCGGCATAGAGGTAGAACTTGGCAAAAAGCGGCGTCTCCCTGTGCATGGGCGTGTCCACGAAAGTGATCTTCACGCGGCCCTTCCCGTAGAGTTCATCGAGAACCGGCTCTAGCTGCGGCTCCAGTGCCTGGCAGGGCGGGCAGAAGTAGTCCGAGAAGATGAGAACCTCGTGAGGGCCCTGGCCATAAGAGGGGATGCTTCCTTTGCCCGTATCTGCTGCCGGGGCTGGGAAAATAAAGGTGATGAACAGGTAGCAAAAGACTACGGGAAATAGAAATGCCAGGAACAGATGCGTCTTTTTCGATGCTGATCGGGCTATCATGAATACGTCCTCGATTCGATGGATCTACCCGTGATTGAGCTGCAAACAGCAGGCCATATTGATTCGATCATACATGACCGCCACGGCGTCACGTGCCTTCTTTGCATTCCTGGGATGCCTTCAGGTCCATGAGCCATTGTTTGATCCGGTTCCGGTCGGGCAGGGTGCCGACGCAGACGACACGCCCGTTGATCACCAGGGCCGGTACTCCCATGAGCCCGTATTTTGCGATCTCGGCAGGGTCCGTCACATGGGAAAGATCTCCGGGCATCTTCAACTCGGCCAGTACCTCACGGACATCCTGCTCCATCCTCGCGCAGTTGTGGCAGCCCGGGCCCAGGACCTGGATGCGGATGCCGCCGGCAGGCGCCTCTTGTGCCGCCTCCCCGGTGAAGGCCTTGAATGCCCGCAGCAATGCATCCTTGTAAAGGTCGGCCATTTTCGGCGGGATGTAGTTCTGACCCGCAATGCCCTGATAAAGAAGCTCCCGGCATTCACCGTCCGTTTTGCCGGAAGCCGTCACGGCCAGATCAGTCATCACCTTCTTCAGGCCGACGATTCCGATGGAACGATCCCCCATTGAAATCTGAACGATGTCGCTGGTCATGAATGTCCTCCCTAAATTCTTTTTTTCCTGCGTACCCGACGGTTATTTCTGCCGGCAGAACTCCTCGACGGCCTTGCGGATGGAATCCCGGATCACCCGGACCCGCGCGAGCTTTTCCTCCTGCGTTCCCTCTACCCTGGAGGGGTCCGTGAAGCCCAGGTGAAGATGCTTCGCCGGCCCCGGGAAGATGGGGCAAGCCTCCGCCGCAGACTCATCGCAGACGGTGATGACCCAGGAAAATAGGGTCCCGGCCTCCAGGACATCGAAGACACTCCGGGTTGCCTTTCTGGAGATGTCGATCCCCACCTCTTTCATGACGGTCACGGCCAGCGGGTTCAGCACTCCCGGCTCGAGGCCCGCGCTTTCGGCCCCGAAGCGATCGCCGCAGAGATGGTTCATCCAGGCCGCGGCCATCTGGCTCCGGGCGCTGTTGTGGATGCAGACGAAGAGGACTTTTTTCTTTTCCATGGCGGATACCTTCTTTTATACGAATGGCCGGTGCGCCGTCCGGCTCAGCCCTTGAGTTTCTGGTAGAGCCCGGTAAGCTTCGTCCGGTAGGCGTTGCGGATCATTGCCTCGTCCTCGCCCAGGGGCTTCACGGGGATGAGATCCATCACCTCGTCGGGGGAGAGTCCCGATTCATCGATGGTCTCGAGGGCGCCTTTCAACATCTTCTTGATCCCTTTCCATGCCTGCTTGTCGGTCAGACCGAAGGACTTGCCCAGTTCCAGAAGTTCGTAGAGCTGGAACCACAGGTAGGTGGGACCCATCGCCGTGATGATCGCATAAGCCTCGAGTTTTGCCTCGTCCACCTCGGGGCAGTCGCCCAGCTTTTTGAAAAGCCTGGAGAGGTCCTCTTTTTCCTTTGTTGTGATCCCCGGGCCGAAGGCGACGGGATTATAGCCTTCATTGACGACGGAGGGTGCGTTCGGGATCATCCGGACGATCCGGTTGAACCCTCCGAGCCCCTCCGAGAGGGCCTTGATCGTGAAACGGGGGGCCAGTGAGACCAGCACCGCGCCCGGCTGCAGCGCCGACTTGATCTCGCCCAGGCCGCCGCCGATTGCTGGGGGATGGAGGGCAAGAAACACGATCTCCTGGGCTGCGGGTTTGGCATTGTCGCCCTGCGAGATCGCTACTTTCGGAAATCTCGCCTTGAGCTTCTGCAATACCTCCGCGCTTGCGTCGCTGACGACAACGGTTGCGGGAAGCATCTTTTTCCGATTAAGCGCTTCGAGAAAGATTCGAGTGATTCTTCCCCCTCCGATGAACCCCATCGATTTGTACGACATCGCAAAATCCTCCTTCCAAACCGAGATGGTCTTCCCCTGTCAGATGTCCGCCGGAGCGGAAAGGATACGCCTGCAGTCGTTTATTCAGGGCGCAGCACTTTTTTCTTGCTGCGCAGTGTCCGGCTACTTGTCCTGGAGAAATTCTTTGATCTTCTGTGCGTCCAGCACCTTTCCTACTGCCTTCACCTTGCCGTCGACGGCCAGGCCCGGGGTGGTGAGAACGCCGTATTTCATGATTTCCTTGATATCGGTCACTTTCACGATCTCAAAATCCAGTCCGAGTTCTTTGGCCGCCTTTTCCGACTCCTCGGCCAATTTCTTGCACTTCGGGCAGCCCGGCCCGAGGATCTGTATGGTTTTCTTCATGATGCCCTCCTGTGGAAGGTTATTTTTCGTTTGATTATCCCGTGATAAAGGGGTTCACAACGAAATAGAGGCCGAGGCACCCGATGACGACCCCGGCGCCCCTGCGGAACCAGCTTCCCGCCCCTTGCCATGCGCGGCTCTCGAGGAGGTTTCTCACCATGGCCGTCGAGCTTCCCGCAACCATGATCGGCAGGCAATGACCGACGGCAAAAAGGACGATGAAGACCGTCCCGGTGGCGATATCCCCCTGGACCGTGATGATGGCGAGAATGGGCGCGATGAACCCGAAGGTGCAGGACCCCGACAGGATGCCGTAGGAGAGACCCAGGGCGAAGGCCCCCGGAAGCCCCTTCATGCTGAACCGGCCAAGCAGCGAATTCGACAGGGTGCACGACTCGACACCCAGCATCCCCAGGGCCACCCAGATCAGGACGGCCCCCACCAGGATCTGCCAGTAATTGCCCACGTCCCCCAGCATGCGTCCCAGCAGTGCGCAGACCACCCCGATCAGCGCGATGGTGATAAAGAGCCCGATGGTGAACGCCGCTGAGTAGCCCACGGCCTGCCTGGGATTGACGGCCTTCTCCTGCCCGGCCACGTAGGCAACCATGAGCGGGATCGATGCCAGGTGGCAGGGACTGAACAGCACGCTCACGACGCCCCAGAGAAAACAGCCCAGAGCCGCCAGGGCCGCGGCACCCGTCATCCACTCGTTGATGGTAAGAAAAAAAGTCTCCAAAGGTAAATCTAAGCCCCTCTTGCCTGTTTATTCAACGCCCATCTTTTTGAACTGCTCGACGATCGCCGCTTCACTCATGAAGCCTGTGTGCCGGTAGATCTCCTTGCCGGTTTTGTCGAAGAAGATCTGCGTCGGGATCCCGTTGACCAGGAAGCGGCGGGCCTCTTCCTGGTGATAGCGAACGTCAATGAAGATAACGGCCGCTTTCCCCTCGTAACGCTTGTCCATCTTCTGGAGGATGGGGTCCATCATCTTGCAGGGGATGCAGGATTTCGCCCCCACGTCCACGAGGGTGACCATCCCCTTGCTCGGAAGCGGCATGCCCGGGCTGAAGTCCTTCGAGCGCGCAAGGTCTGCGGTGATCAAAAGGGTCAAAGAAAAGGTGAGTGTGAACAGCATGGTCTTTAGATTCATATGTACCTCCGGCAACGATTGGGACTCCGGCCCGACAGGGAACCCCGATCGGGGAATTTTTTCCGCAAGCCTCTTTTGAGTATTTTTCTATGTTTATAACGCGGGGCTGAACGATTTCCCCTCAGGACCCGCAGCAGCCTCCATCGGAAGGGTTCAGCGTCGGAAAGACAGGGCCGCCCTTCATGCCGCTGCGCACGGCCTGCTTCACTTTCTCGATATCGGCTTTTTCCAGGTTGGAATTCATGTTCTTTTCAATGCCCAACTCGGTCAGTACGACATAACTCCGCAGCGGCACCCCGGCATGCTCCAGGATCGCCCGGATGCACCCCACGGAGCAGCCGTCGATGGCCGCCATGGATGGCACTTTTTGCGCATAGTGGACGAATTTCGGCAGGTGCGCCCCGATGGCCGCCAGGCAGAACATCTGCCCGAAGCCTTCCCGGGTCAACTCCACCGCAGCCTGATTCGACAGCTGGCCCACGTTGGATGCCCCCGAGCAGGCCAGGATCATGAGGGGTGGCGCCGGCTTTTGAGATGGTCGGCTCATGTCTTCTCACTCCTTTCGGCTTCCCAGTCCCTTGGGATCACCAGCACGGGTCTTACGTGCTGCAGGGTGATGAATTCGGTCTCGCTGCCCGTGTAGGCCTCCCTGACGTTGCTCTTGCCGTGGGAGCCCAGGACGATCAGCGAGACGTCCTCTTCTTCCGCGATGGCATTGATTTCCCGGAAGGGGATCCCCGTTTTCAGGATCGTCTTGACCCGGTATCCGAGAGGAGCGAGCTTATCCTTGATTGCAGAGAGACGTTCCGTATCGATCCGGTTGAACTCTTTCAACTTTTCCTGCAAATAAGGGACCAGCACTCTCGTGTCCTGGATATGAACAACCACCACTTCTTGCGTCATGTCCTTCTGGAACTGTTCTATCACCTGCATGGCTCGTTGCGAATTCGGCGAGAAATCCGTCGGGTAAAGGACCTTGCCGAAAAGGGAGCCGGAGACGAAAGCGAGGTCTTCCTTCCCCTCGCCCTCGACCCGCCGGAACCGCTCGATCAGAAGTGGCACCTTTGCCTGCCGCATGACACTGTGGGTGTTGCTCCCGAGCAGGGCCCCCCTCACGTAGCCGTGCCCGTGGGAGCCCATGATGATGAGCGATGCCTTTTCTTCGCCTGCAACGCGGGCAATCTCCTGGTACGTAACACCCAACTGCACCCTGCATTTTACGGTGATGCCGTGAGCGGAGGCAATGTTTTCGCAGATTCCCTTGAGCCTTCTGTCGGCTTCGTTCCTCGTCCGTTCAATGAATGTTTCGTCGACCCCGATCCATCGGGTCGCCTTCATGGGGTTGATGACATGCAGGAATACGGCTTCCTGCAGGCCCGCCCGTTTCAGTTCGGGTATCAACTCCATGATCTTGTTGGCATGAGGGGAGAAATCCGTCGGGAACAGGATCTTTCTGAATACGGGCACCCGCTCTACGACGGGCACGGCGGCGGGAATTTCTTTGAATAGCGCCGTTTCGGATTTTCTTGCCGCCCAGACCAGGGCCAGCATGATGGGCACCTCGATCAGCGGACCGACAACCGTTGCGAGTGCCACGGCCGGGCTGAATGCCGTAATGGCGATGGCTATGGCGATCTCGAAATCTCTTCCCGTGGCATTGAACGCCACGGCCACGGAATCCTTGTAGTTCAGGCCCAGCTTCCAACTCGTCAGGTAAACAACAGCGAACATGACCCAGAAAAAAATCGTCATCGGGATGGCCATCTGGAGGATGATCATGGGCCGCTCCAGGATGAGATCCCCTTTCAGCGCAAACATGACGATCAAGGTGAAGAGAAGGCCGATGATGGAAAGGGAGTCGAGGTAGGTCTTGAATTCCTTGAACCCCTCTTCGCCCAGCCTTTTTACTGCGATCCGGCGTGTCAGGAATCCGGCGACAAGGGGCAGTCCCAGGTAGAGAAGGACGCTTTCGCCCACGACGAGGACATCAAAGGTCACTTCCCCCAGTAGCAGTTTCGCGTAGACCGGGATCAGCAGCATCTGGCAGACGGAGTTGATGGCTACCAGGATGATGGCCAGCGCGTTGTTGCCCAGGGAGAGAAAGGTGAAGACGATGACCATGGCAATACAGGGGGCAAGCCCGTAGAGCACGAGACCGACGTAGAGATCATGATCGCCTGCAAGGAAGACCTTGGCCAGAAGCAGCATGAAGAAGGGCGCAACGAGATAGTTGAAAAAAAGGACGATGAGAAGCTGCCTGGGTGACCGGGCCGCCTTGCCCATGTCCTCGATCTTCACGTTGGTCATGGCGGGGTAGATCATCAGAAAAAGGCCGATCACGACACCCAGCGCAAGGCTGTTTGCGAGGCTGAACTGATAGGTCCCGTGGAAGATGGATTTGATGGCATCGATAGGGGGTGTGAGTTCGAAATTGGAAATGCCGTAAAATTTTCCGATCGATATTCCTATGACCATGCTCAGGACCACGAAGACCGGAAGGAAGCGCATTTCCTGGATTTTTTCCAAGAATTTTTTCATGGGCTTGCTTTCCCTTTCACCTTTATTAACTGAAGCCTCTCAGCGGAATCGTCATATGATCATGTTGAACAGGTAACCGACACCGATAATGGCAACCGTCATGATGGAAGCGAAGATGACCAGAAGCTTTACCTTCAGCACCTTGCGCAAAATGACCATTTCGGGGAAGGAAATAGCGGTAATGGCCATCATGAAAGCCAGAACCGTTCCCAGCGGCATCCCCTTGGCCATTAAGGCCTGCACGATGGGAATGGTGCCGGCGGCGTTCGAGTAAAGGGGAATGGCAATGAGCACGGCAAGCGGCACGGCCAGCGGATTGTCCCGGCCGGCATACTTTGCCACGAAATCAACGGGCGCGTATCCGTGAATGAATGCGCCGACACCGATTCCGATGAGGACGTAGAGGCTCACTCTTTTCAATATATCCTGGGTGTGCAGTTTTGCCTGATCCAGCCGGTCTCTCCATGTCAGCTCGGGAAGGACCACTTCACCCATCCGAATCTCCCAGACATAGTCTTCGACCATCCCCTCGACAGCCGGGATACGGCCGAGGATAAAACCGCCTAGGACAGCGACAAACATCCCCGTACCGATATAGATAAGAGCGATTTTGGCTCCGAACAGGCCCCAGAGCAGGACGAGGGCAACCTCGTTGATCATGGGCGAGGCGATTAAAAAAGTCAGGGTCACGCCCAGCGGGACGCCTGCTTCCAGAAACCCGATAAACACGGGAACGGCCGAGCAGGAGCAAAAGGGTGTGACGATTCCCAGGAGAGCCGCCAGGATGTTTCCCACAAATTCAGCCTTGTTCGCCAGGATCTTTTTGACTTTCTCCGGCGGGAAAAAGCTGCGGATCACGGAAACGGCAAAAATGATCACCGTCAACATCAGGAAGATCTTGATGGTGTCGTAGACGAAAAAATTGACGGCATCGGCAATGTGAGTGCCTTCCTGCATTTCGAAGATGTTGTAGGTGAGCCAGTCGGCAAATGCTTTTATCAATTCAGTTTCCTCATGTCAGTATCGTTTTATCCCATGATCCAGCCATAACCGATTCCGGTAATGGTGGAGAGCAATACGACAATCGAGCAGTACGTCACGGTCTTCCGGATGCCCATGATCCCCGCAAGGGCGATCATGCTGGGCAGGGATAAAGCCGGGCCCGCCAGAAGGAGTGCCAGCGCAGGCCCCTGGCCCATCCCGGAGCCGATGAGCCCCTGGAGAATGGGCACCTCCGTCAGGGTCGCGAAATACATGAAGGCGCCGGCAACGGCGGCAAAGAAATTGGCCCAAAGGGAGTTGCCGCCCACGAGATCGTGGATGGTTTGCGAGGGGATCAGGGCCTCGTAGCCCGGGCGGCCCAGGAGGAACCCGGCTATCAGGACGCCTCCGGCCAGCAGGGGGACGATCTGTTTCACGAACTGCCAGGTCGTTTCCATCCAGCACGTGAGCTCACTTCGGGTAAACCAAAGCTTCAGCTCGATTCCGAGGACGATCAGCAGGGCGGCCGTGATGTACCACTTGATGCTGAAAATGAAGGGCCATAAGCCGGTTTCGCCCTGGCCGGGTCTTGCAAAGGCCGCAAAGATGAGGATCAGGACCATGGTCAGCAGATAGAGAGCTTCCTGTGTCAGGGACCGCTGCTTGCAGTCGTCCTCCGGAAGGATGAAATCCCCCGTATCGCGAGCGGCGTCCTCCTTGCGGAAGATGTAGGCCATGAGAAGGCCCGCGACGACGGAGAAGACGACGGCGCCGACAGCCCGCGCCAGACCGATCTGCCAGCCCAAAACCCTTGCCGTCAGGATGATGGCCAGCACGTTGATGGCGGGACCTGAATAGAGAAAGGCCGTCGCCGGCCCGATCCCGGCGCCCCGCGTGTGGATACCGGCGAAAAGGGGCAATACCGTACAGGAGCACACGGCCAGGACCGTTCCGGAAACAGAGGCCACGGAATAGGAAAGGATCTTGTTGGCCTTGGCGCCAAAGTACTTCAAAACGGATGCCTGGGAGACGAAGGCGGCGATTGCACCGGCGATGAAGAAGGCCGGGATGAGACAGGTCAGGACATGCTCACGGGCATAGTCCTGGAGCATCATGAAGGCCTCGAGCCCTGATTGCCGGATGACGGCGTGATCCCAGGGGGTGTAATAGGCAATGAGAAATCCGGCAACAATCAGCAGAAGCTTGGTCCACTCTTTCATATCGGCATTCCTTGTATCGTGATGGTGATCGGCATATCCCCAATGAGAAATATGATGGGTCAGGGTTTTTTCCGGATGATGATCTCTCGCTGGATAGTGGGAAGGGCCTCCGAGAGCCTGCGGATATCCGGCTCGTCACCGAGCCAGTGCTTGAGGTTTCCCAGCAGCGTTGCGGCGTAGGGACTGCCGCCACCGCCGCTCAGAGAGTAATTGACCCAGAGCCCGGATTTCTTGGACTGGACAAGCCCTGCGTCCTCGAGCACTTTCAGGTGCTTGGACACCGTCGGTTGCGCGATTCCGAGGGCAAACTGGATCTCGCAGACGCACATCTCCTTTAGCTGGAGCATCTTGACGATCTTGACCCGGTTAGGGTCCGACAGGGCCTTCATGACCCGGATGAAGTCCTTCACGGCAGCACCTCACTATATTGCTAGTTGGAAATATATTGATTTCATGGGCGCCTGTCAACAGGAAAATTGACACCTTGCCCGGGAATATACTTTCAGGATTGCATCGAAGGGGGATACGGGTTATAGGAGGCCCGGACATTCCGGGAAAGGCCTGCGGCCTCTCCCGGAGTGACCAGTGTTCAGTGACCAGTGAAAGAGTCACAATCCACGCATAGGGGAGAAAAACGGGCATGTCGGACCAGAACGACACCGAACAGTACGAGCGAATGGTACAGCTCTACATGAAGGAGAAACGCTACCCGGAGGCGATCGCCGTCTACCGGCAGCTCATCCAGATGAAGCCCGACATGGATTCCTTCGTCTTGTGCCTGGCCTGGGCCCTCAAGGACAACGGCGAGGTCGAGGAGGCCGTGGCCCAGTTCGAGAAGCTTTTTCATAAGGAGCTGGCGAGGAGGGTCTTCACGGGGTTTGCCTACGACGAGCTGGTGCGTCTCTTTCGCGAGATGAAGCAGCACGACCGGCTCGTGGAAGTCTGCGAACGGGCCGTGGCCGTCCAGACGAAGGATTTAGCCCTGCTCTACACCCTGGGCGATGCCTACCTGCGGGCAGGGCAGCTCGAGAAGGCGCGCCCGATCTTCCAGGGGCTCCTGGACGAGGAACCCGACTCCTCCCAGTACCATGCCGCCATGGGGAATGCCCTCATCGCCGGCGGCCGTTTCGAAGAGGCGGAGGTGCACTACAGGCAGGCCATCGAAAACGACTTTCCGGGAAAGAAGGGGGTCTTCCTGGACAGGATGGGCCACGCCTGCATGCGGGCCGGCGCCTTCGAGCGGGCCGAAAGCGCATTTCTCAGGGCCGTCGAGGCATCAGGCGAGGAGCCGATCTTCCGCTGTGACCTGGGGGATGCCCTGGTGAAGCTGGGGCGGGTGGACGAGGCCTTCCGGTCCTATGGCGAGGCCGTTCGCGTCAACCCCGCTTTCGAGGGGACTTCCTACAACCGGCTGGGCAACACGCTGATGAAAGAAAACCGCGCCCCCGAGGCGGTCGATGCCTTCCGTCGGGCGGGCGCGACTGATCCGGTCAATGCCTTTTACAAGCTCTCTCTTGCCGATGCCCTCAACTCCTGCGGGCGCATCGATGAGGCAAAAATAATCCTCGAGACCCTTAGAAATCAGGAGGAGGGGTCTTGAGGAGTTTTGCGAAGCGGTCCTTTTCCGCGGCCTTTTCGAAGGCCTCTTCGGGGCTGATCAGGCGTCTCTGCAGCAGATCGGCGATGGCATCGTCGAGAGAAACCATCCCCAGCCGCTTTCCCGTCTGGATCACCGTCATCAGCTGATAGGTCTTCTGTTCGCGGATGAGGTTTGCCGCCGCGGGCGTCACCAGCAGAATCTCCAGGGCCGCGATCCGGCCCGGCTTGTCCGCGCGCTTGAAGAGGGCCTGGGACATGACCCCCTTGAGGGATTCCGAAAGCGACGTCCGGATCTGGGACTGCTGGTCCGCGGGGAACATGTCGACGATGCGGTCGATCGTCCGCGTGGCCCCCATGGTGTGCATGGTGGACAGCACCAGGTGACCCGTGTTGGCCGCCTCGATGGCGAGCATCGTCGTCTCCAGGTCGCGCATTTCGCCGACGAGGATGATGTCGGGGTCCTCGCGCAGGGCCGCTCTGAGCGCCTTGGCGAAGGACTGCGTATGGGTTTCCACCTCGCGGTGGTTGACGATGCACTGCTTGGGGTGGTGCACGAACTCGATGGGGTCCTCGATCGTGATGATGTGGCACTTGCGATTCGAATTGGCGTGCTCGATGATGGCCGCAAGCGTCGTCGACTTGCCGCTTCCCGTGGGGCCCGTGAGGAGCACGAGGCCGCGCGGCAGCATGGCCAGCTGTTTCAGGACCTGGGGGAGCCCCAGCTGATCGACTGTGAGAATCGTCGAGGGGATTTCGCGGAAGACGGCGCCGATACCGTTTTTCTGCTTGAAGTAATTGCAGCGGTAACGGGCGATGCCGCTGACCTCGTAGCCGAAGTCCAGATCTCCCGTCTCCTCGATCTCCTTTCTCTGGCCCGGTGTGAGAATCTCGAAGAGCATCTCCCGCAGCTCCTCGTCGTCGAGGGACTCGTCGGCGATCTTTTCCATGTCGCCGCGCACACGCAGGGCCGGAGGCGAGCCGGCGAAGAGGTGAAGGTCGGAGGCGCCCCGGTCGTGCTGCAGGGCGAACAGGTCGTCGATTCTTGCCATAGGTTAATCCCCTTCCAGGAAAATCGCAAAACCGAGAAGCAATTCTGCAAGTTCTGTGCCCCTAAAGCTCCCGAACAAGTTCTTGACAGCGTATTTCCTGCTGGTGTATAAACCTAACTTCTTTTAGATAGTTGGGCAAAAAGTGGGGATGTAGCTCAGTTGGGAGAGCGCCGCGTTCGCAATGCGGAGGCCAGGGGTTCGACCCCCCTCATCTCCACCATTTTTTGCCTGCCAGCCGATAAAGAAGGGCCGGGAGCTTGCTCCCGGCCCTTCTTTTTTAAGTCCAATTTCTTATTGGATGCCGAAATCGTCTTGCTGGCGTCACCGCTCCGAAGGTTCTTCATCGCATTGTTCCGGCGCTCCTTGCTTGATCATCCCTTCTCGTCGATAAGCGGTTTTCCTGTCTCTTCGTCGCCGTTCTGCAGAGGCCCCTTCCTTTCAACAATGCCAATTCCCTGTCCGGTGCCGCCAGCATAAGACGGACTGTGCCTTTTTGGGACAGCCCTGTGAAAGATGCTGATTCTGCGGCCATAATTACGATGCTGTGCCATATCGGCACAGTCAAAGTCTCGGCACACGGCCGGCCGCTCGCAGGTTCAATAGTTATTAAGTACACGATATTATACGGCAATATGTATTTGCGCTCCCTGTTTTCCTTCGTGGCATGTCTCATGCCTTGATGAAGGGCAAAACCGATTATGCATTGCCGAACACGGACCGGAAAGGAGTGAGTCATGACGGAAAGAAACAGCCCCGCAGAACAAAACAAGGAAATCTCGCTCCAAGGCGTTGCAATCTACCCTCACCTTCAGGGCATCATCGGCGAGAAGTATTGCTCGGCCAACCGGGTCGTCGTGCTGGAGGACACGCCCTCTGAAATCAAGTTGGCCGTTCCGGAGCACTCTTTGCCCTGTATCGATGAGATCCGTAAAGTGCTGCCCCGCCAGAAAAGGATCGATCTCTATCTGGGGGATCAGATGGAAATCGAGTGGGTCTTTGTGCGGGGATACGATCTCTATAATCTCAACCATTCTCACTGAAAACGATTGCACGCGCATCCGCGCAGCGCCCGATGTGAGCGCCTGCCGTGAGCCTGTCGAACGGTGTCGAACGTTGCTGCGAGGTAGGCGAGCATAATAACAGACAATCAACTTCCCTGAGTTTCTTGTATTCCTGGCACCTTGGTGCGAGCCATATGAATCGTTCAACGATGATCGGAAAGGAGAATTCCCTGAACCAGCATCGTCGGCCACCCCGGTTCAAACCCTCCTGGCTCCACACACCCGCCTTTCCCCGGAACCCTTCCGCGAGAGGGAATCTTCCCTCCTGCTTATCGGGCAGGCAGGATGACTGCCGTGCCCGACACCTTTGAAAATTATGCCCTTGAGGTGCCATCCGGTTTGACTTTTGCATTATAAACGTCCTACTGCCGAATTCTTCTATGGGGACGGACAGAAACAATGCGCGCGCCAAGCTATGAGAAGATGTCGAAGAAGGCCTTGATCGACAGACTGATCGAGGCCGAAAGACAGCTGCGCACAGTCGCCGCGGAAAAGGCGCCCGTCAGCGCCCCTGCCGCGAGACGGCGCTCAAGGAAAAAATTGGGGTTGGAAGAGCACCCCGATCCGACATCGGTCCGAACGGAAGCGAAACCAACCAGGTCCACCCGCCCCGCTGGCTCGGACATCAAGTCCGCATCGGAAAGCGGTTACACGATCCTCGACAAGGACGGCCGCATTCGAAGACTCTACAAGGTGGTCAAGGACATCCGGGACGATGCAGGCGAGCCCGTGTTTTCCGAGGGGGCGCTCTACGAGGTCACCGCCCAGCCATCAACGCAGGGAGAGCTCTCCGGCAATGAGCATCCGGACGATCCAGACGGTACGGACCAGACGGAGCTGATCTGCCGTTTTCGCCCCAACGGCACCCTGACCTATGTCAACGAAGCCTATTGCCGCTACTTCGGCTGCGACAGGGATGACCTGCACGACCGAAACATTCTTCTGTCCATTTCCGAGGCGGACCGTGAAGAGGTCTATTCCCGCCTGAAGGGCCTCCGGCCTGAGCGCCCCGTGGACACCCTCGAGTACCATGTCTTGACCGCCTTCGGCGACATCCTCTGGAATCAGTGGACCTACCGGGCGCTTTTCGACGACAGCGGCAACATCCTGGAATACCAGTCCGTAGGCCGGGACATCACATTCAGGAAGTACACGCAGGACGTCCTGGAAAAACGTGCCGCCATCCTGGAGGCCGTGACGTATGCCGCCGAGGGGTTTCTGAAGAGCTCTTCGTGGAGGGGCCGGATCGAGAGGGTTCTCGAGCGCTTTGGCGCCGCCATGAACGCCTCCCACGTTTTCCTTTGCGAGAATCGCATCGGGGCGCAGGGAGATATCGCCGTCCTGCGAAGCTACGAGTGGCTCTCCCCGCAGATCAAAAGCGACGGGAACCGGAAAAAATTCCTTCAGAATTCTAAACTGGCCGTCCACTTTTCCCGGTGGGTCTACGAAAAGAGCGAGGGACGGCCGATTTACGGCACGATCGGGCAGTTCCCCGTCCAGGACGTGGGGGATCTTGCCCTCGACAGGAAGATGTCCATCGCCGTCATGCCTGTCCTGATGGGCGAGCGCTGGTGGGGCTTCATCGGGTTTGCCGACTACTCGGGCGATACTCAATGGACCGAGGAGGAGATCTCTCCCCTGGGGGCGGCATCTGAAATTCTCGGTGCGGCCGTCGAGAGGGAAGAGCAGGACAGGGCCCTGGAGGAGACGCACGCAACCATTCGCGATCAGGAACGTTTCCTTTCCGGGGTCTTCGATGCAATACAGGATGGCATCATGGTTGCGGCGCCTGATCTGACGATCCTGCGCGTCAACACGACCATAGAAAAAAGATTTCCTCACATCACGCCCATTACGGGAAGAAAATGCTACGAAGCCTATTACGGCCGGAAACTCCCCTGCAAAGACTGTCCGTGTGTGAAAACCCTCAAGACAGGTAAGGCCGCCACGTGGTCCCGCTCCATTGTGGGCCCCGACGGAGAGATCAAGAAATGGGTAGAGATTTTCAGCTACCCCTGGACCGACCACAGAACCGGGCAACTCAAGGGCGTGATCGAGTATTCCAGGGACATCACGGAGAGAAAAAAAGCCGAGGAGGCCCGGCGGCAGTCCGAAGAAAGGCTCCATACCTTCCTCAATTCTTTCCGGGACCCTGTCTTCCTGAAGGACAACGATCGCCGGTACCTGTTCGTGAACGAGGCAGGACTTTCCCTTCTGGGACGCACCAGGGAAGAGATCCTCGGGAAAACGGACAGCGAAATGTTTACTCCCGCGGATGCGGCGGAAAAGAAAAAGGACGAGACAGACCTCAGGCTGCTGAAACAGGGTGGAGGCCCGCTGCTCTATGAGCAGAGGATCAATGACCGGCTTCTGGAGACGACGAAGTTCCGCGTGAATCTGGAGGATGGACGGGTCGGCATCGGCGGCATCCTGCGTGACGTGACAGAGCACAAACAGGCGCAGGAGTCCCTTCGGATCAGCGAGGCGCGTTATCGGGAGCTTGCCGACACGATTCCTGCCGGAGTCTATGAGGCCACCGTGGACGGGTACTTCACCTACGCCAACAAAACTGCCATGGAGATGTACGGATACGGGAAGGATGACATCACAAAAGGGATCCACTTCCTTCAGATCATCGCCCCCGAGGATCATGATGCGGCGAAGCGCCGATTGAAGGCCATTCGGGAGGCTCAGGACCTTCCTTACATGGACTATACGTTTGTCCGGAAGGACGGGAGCCGCTTCCCCGGACTGCTGATGTCCAAACCCGTGAAGCAAAACGGCCAGGTGGTGAGCTTGATGGGCGTCGTCACGGACATCAGCGAACTCAAGGACGCGCAGAGCGCTCTGCGGAAAAACGAGGCTATGCTGCAAAGCATCCTGAAAGCCGTGCCCGTTGGGATTGCCTTCGGCCGTGAAAGGACGCTTCAGTGGTCCAACGAATACTACCAGCGCATGACAGGTTACGGCGAGCGTGATGTGAGCGGCAGGACGGCCCGGCACCTCTACGAAAGCGAAGAAGAATTCAAGCGGGTGGGCAAGGCGCTCTATGGCAGCACCGGGAAGGACGGACTCGGGGAAGCGCAGACGAGATGGACACGCCAGGACGGATCCGTGATCGACGTCCTTGTGAGTGTGAACCCGCTCGATTCGGATGATGCGGCACAGGGGGTCGTCATCTCGGCCCTTGATGTCACCGAGCAAAAGAAGGCCGAAGAGGCCCTTCGGGCAAGCGAAGCCCGGTATCGCGAGCTCGCTGATCACCTGCCCGTCGGGATCTACGAAGCGGACTTCGACGGCAAGGTGAACTACGCCAACAACACGGCCCTGGAGATGTTCGGCTTTAGCACCGCCGAGGTTGAAAAGGGGGTCAACTTTCTCGCTGTCATTGCCCCCGAGGATCGCGAGACGGCAATCCGGAACACCCGGTCGATCCGGGAAGGGACGCCGCTGGTCTATCAGGAGTATAAGATGCTTCGGAGAGACGGGAGCCGCTTTCAGGCGCTGACGAGGTCAAGGCCGACGGTTCAAAACGGCCTGATCGTAGGCTCCTCTGGCACCGTCACGGATATCAGCGAGCTCAAGCGGGTCCAGGAGGCCCTGCGGAAGAACGAGGCCCTGCTGGGAAGCATCCTGAAGGCGGCCCCCATCGGTGTGGGGATCGTCCATGACCGCGTGCTGGGGTGGGTGAATGAGGGCATGAGCACGATGACGGGATACTCGGCCGAAGATATCAAGGGGAAAAGCGCCCGCGTCCTTTATCCCGATGACGAGGAGTTCGAACGGGCGGGCCGGGAAAAGTATGCCGAGATCAATGTCAGGGGTAAGGGGGTTGTCGAGACGCGCTGGCGGCGGAAGGATGGCTCCATCTTCGATGTCCATCTGAGCTCCTCTCCCATCGATGCGGCCAATCTCGCAGCGGGGGTCGTCTTCACGGCCCTGGACATCACGACCCAGAAGAAGGCAGCCCGGATTCTGCTGTTCGCCAAGGATGATCTTGAGAAGCAGGTTGCCGAACAGACCCGGGAGCTCGACGTCGCCAACATGCTGTTGAGACTCGAGCTCGAGGAGCACCACAAGACGGAGGAAGCCCTCGTCAACAGCGAGCAGCTCTATCGGGCCATTGTTGAGGACCAGATGGAGCTCATCTGCCGTTTCCACCCTGACGGGACTCTTTCCTTCGTCAACGACGCGTTCTGCCGTTTCTTCGGGAAGAAGCGCGAAGAGCTCTTGGGGAAAAGGTACAGGCCCATACTGCCGGAGGATCAGCATATGGTCTGGGCGGCCCTGCGCTCCCTGAACCGGGAGAACCCCGTGATCCATATCGAATTCCGGATAGAACACCCGGACGGCGAAATTCGCTGGATGCAGTGGACCAACCGGGCGATCTACGATGGCGCGGAAACCCTTGTCGAGCACCAGGCTGTGGGGCGCGACATCACGGAACGCAAACAATCGGAGCAACAGATCCGGGAGAGCCGCAACATGCTCCGGTCGGTTTTCGATGGAATCTCCGATCCGCTGATCATGATCCGGGAGGACATGACGCTGATCATGCTCAACCGGGCGGCCCTGGGGTTCTTCGGTGCGGCACAGTACCAGGAGATGATCGGGGCCTCCTGCCTCGAGCCCTTCGAGCACCGTTACGGCAGTGAAGCCTCCAGCCTCGTCCAATCGGCCACCACCGGGGAAGGACCGGCCCGCTTCGATCTCACTTCGAGCGGGGATTCCGTCCGGTACGAGGAGGTGTTTGTCTACCCGGTCCACGCCGGCGGCGGGGAGGGCAGCATGGCCATCATCCGGATCACCGACCGGACAAAACAGCGGTTGATGGAAAGGGAGCTGATCCAGAGCGAAAAGCTCGCCTCGCTGGGACTTCTCATCTCCGGGATCGTCCACGAGATCAACAACCCGAACAACTTCATCAGCTTCAACATCCCGATCCTCCGCGATTACCTCCGGGACATCCTGCCGGTCCTCGACGAGCACGCCGCCAAGGTGCCCCACTTCGAGGTCCAGGGAATGCCCTATGCGGAATTTCGCACGGATGTGATGAAGCTGCTGGAGAACATCGAGCACGGCTCCACGCGGATCAACACGACCGTGGCCAAGCTGAAGGAATTCTCGCGCAAGAAGGACGAGAGGGGGACAAGACCGATCCTGCCAACCGGCGTTGTGGAAAGGGCCGTCGCCATCTGTCACACGCAGATCCGCAAGACCGTGAAGACCTTCTCCGTGCAGGTTGAGCAGGACATGCCCGAGATGGTCTCCGACCCCGATGCCATCGAGCAGATCCTCATCAACCTGCTGATCAATGCCGCACAGGCGGCGGACAAACCGGACTCTAGCATCCGGCTCAGTGCGTGGCGAGGGGCCTCCGCGAGAGAGGGTTTCGTGCTGGAGGTTGAAGACAACGGCTGCGGGATGGATGCAAAGACAGCTTCCCGCGTCTTCGACCCCTTCTTCACGACGAAGGAGGAGGGGATGGGCACGGGCCTCGGCCTCTACATCTCGAAGAATCTTCTCCAGTCCGTCGGCGGATCCATATCCGTGGAGAGCAAAATCGGCAGGGGAGCGACCTTCCGCGTCGTGATCCCCGATCTGGGAGATCCGGATCACAGTAAAAAACCATCCGAGCAAAAGGGAGTTGGCGCATGAGTGACGTGGTTCTTGTCATCGATGATGAAGTGGATTTTCTCGACAGCGTAAAGCGGGGCCTGATCAGTTCGGGAATCCGGGATGTCCGGGTGGAAAGCGATCCCCGCGTTGCGGCATCTTCCGTACAGCAGGGCGATCGCTATGCCGTTGCGCTCATCGACATCACCATGCCCTGGATCACCGGGGTGCAGCTCCTGGAGATCATCAAGAGCGTCAGCCCCGATACGGAGTGCATCATGGTGACGGCCATCAACGATGCCCGGATGGCCGTCGAGTGCCTGCAGAAAGGCGCTTACGACTACCTCACCAAACCCGTTTCACGAGACGAGCTCGTCTCCAAGATCAATCGGGCCCTCGAGAGGCGTCGCCTCCTGGAGGTCCTCTCCGTCGGCAAGACAGGCAGCCTTCCCCAGATCAAGCACAAGGACGCCTTTGCGCCGATCGTCACCCAGTCGGAAAAGATGCTTCGCCTGCTGAAGGAGGCGGAGCTTCACGCCGCAAGCAATGTGCCCGCCCTCATCACCGGGGAGAGCGGCACGGGAAAGGAGCTCCTGGCCCGGGCGATCCATCGGTCCTCTCCCCGGGCGTCGTTTCCCTTTACCTCGATCAACATGGCCTCGCTGACAGGGAGCCTGTTCGACGCCGAGTTTTTCGGTCACACCAAAGGGGCCTTCACCGGGGCGGAAAAGGATCGTGCGGGATACCTCGAGCACTCGAACCGCGGAACGCTGTTCCTGGACGAGATCGGGGATTTGCCCCTGGACTTCCAGGGAAAGCTGCTCCGCGTCCTGCAGGAAGGGGAAATCATCAAACTCGGCACCAGCACAGCCCGCAAGGTGGACGTGCGCTTCATCGCGGCCACCAATGCCGATCTCGACAAGCTGCTGATCAAGGGACTGTTCCGCAAGGATTTGTATTACCGGTTGAAAGGAGCCTGGCTGAGGATCATCCCCCTTCGGGAGCGCAGGGATGACATTCCCCTGCTCATGAATACCTTCTTGCGGGAATTCCGGGGGGAGGCAAATCGTGAAGTCGAGGAGGACGCCCTCCAGATTCTCATGAATTACGACTATCCCGGAAACGTCCGGGAGCTGCGCTCCATCATCCAGTCGTCGTGCAACCTCGCACAGCACAGGCCCCTTGCCGTGCGATTCCTCCCGGAGTACCTGCGGGGGGCAAAACCGGCGCGGCGGCAAACCGCCGTCCTGGCGGGAGGACCGATCGTCCCCCTGGCCGAGGCGGAGCGGGGCCATATCCTGAAGGCTTACGAGGAGACGACCCACAACAAACTCCGAACGGCAAAGCTTCTCGGGATCGGGCTCAATACCTTGAGACGCAAACTCGCCTCCTACGGGGTGGACTGACCCCCTCCATGCAAGTCAGGCCGGCGCGCCACCCGCGCAGCCTGCCCCGGGGGCCCTGTGACAGGAGCTTTCGCGCATCATTCCTTCGCGAGAGCCCCTCTGATGGAAGCCTGGCTCATCAACCCTTGCCGGGCTCTCCTGCGTCCCGGCCGTTTCTCACCCTGCTGTTCATCTCGGACCATCCCATAGTGGATCACTTTCCCGTTCCGGATGAAATCATTGGAGATTTCCCCCGGGATGCGGCCATTTCGGCATGCTGGATTCAGGACCCGGCAGCATGCCTCCAAGGGCTATTTATTCCAACATCACGTTATCATTCATAAAATCAGAAGATACGACGTTGGTACGACTGGTGCTCTACGATGCGGCAACCATCACAGCCGAGGTGACGTCATGTCAGAGAGAACATACCCGCAGAAGGACCCCGATCGTGCCGCCCCACCCTCGAAGTCCGACGCCTGCCGGAATTTCATGGAGCAGATGCCCTTTGGTGTCCTGACTGTGCGATCCGACTTGACCGTGGATTACCTCAACGAAAGATTCAGGGAAATGTTCGGATATGAAATCCAGGACATCCCCGATATCCATTCCTGGTTCGAAAAGTTTGCATATAAACCGGTCTCGCACAAATTGCTCGATCAGCTTTTCCATGCCCGCACTCCGAAGGCGGAGGGCATGCACCGGGAGACCATCATCGCGGTCCAGACCAAGCGAGGCGGCAGACGCCTCTGTCAGGTTCACTTTGTAGCCCTGGCTGACGGCCGTCTGCTGACGACTTACGAAAATGTAGCCGAGCGAAGCCGCATCGAATCGGACATGCAATACACGAAGATCGACTCGGTCGGCATTCTCACCAGCGGCCTTGCCCTCATCATGAACGGGCTTCTCGAGGGGCTCCAGGGACTGCTTGATACATTCCAGGGACAGGATTCTCCAGCATTCAAGCAGCTTCAGGCCGTCGAGCAGGAGGCGCGTTCCGGCAAGGAACTTCTGCTCAGGATCCAGAGCCTGGCCGGCGGCCGGTTGCAACAGGTCAAGCCGGTCGATCTGAACGAGATCCTCCGAAAGACCTCCATCATATTCGCCAACGCCAGGGACGGTATCACCATGCGAAGAAAGCTCGAGGAAAAACTCTGGGCCGTCGAGGTCGACCGGATCCAGCTCGAAAAAATGCTTATTCACCTTTACATGCACCTGCAGCAGATGTTCCCGAAGAGCAGCGAATTCCATATCGAAACCGAAAACGCATGCCTGTTCGCACCGGAATCTACCCTCTATCGGGTCAAGCCGGGGCGGTATGTGAGAGTGACCCTGGACGCAAACGCTGTAACACAGGGGCAGGCAGGCAGGCCACGGGCGCTTCGGCTTTCCTCTATGATGAGTGAGATCGGCCTGCGCGACAGCCTGAGTATTACCTATGCGCAATGCATCGTCCAGAGCCATGACGGAGTCATGACACTCCGTGGCGACGAGGCATCCTCATCGGTCATACAAATCCTGCTGCCCGCTTCCGAATTCCGGACTGTCTCAGCGCCTGCCCGGCGCGACATTTCCCCATACTGCGGGACGATCCTTCTCGTAGATGACGATGAGATCCTGATCGAGGTGATTCGGGAGACCCTGGTAACAGCGGATTACGAGGTACTCACAGCATTCAATGGCCGGGAGGCCCTTGAGATCTGTGAGGCATGGAAAGGCAATATCGACCTGATCCTGCTGGACATGATCATGCCGGGCATGGGAGGGGCGGAAACATATGCGGAACTGAAGAAGAACAACCCCGATGTGCCTGTGATTATCATCAGCGGGTACAGTCTTCCCGGCGAAGTGAATGAGCTGCTCGCGCAGGGGTGCAAGGGGTATCTGCAGAAGCCGTTCCTCTTTCCCGAAATGTTCAAAGAGATCCGCCGGGTGATCCGGCGGGATGACGGTAGGAGGGGGTAGGCTCATGAACAGCGACAGGGTACTTGAAGGTAAGGTTATCTATATCGCCGGATCGCGTAACCTGGAAAATGAAGCACTGGCGCGCTTTCTCGAAAAGGCAACGGGCGCCTGCTGCGAGGCGGTGTCCTTCGAACAAATGGAAGCCTTGAATCGCCAGGTCCAATCGCCGCAGACCCGTCTATTTCTCTTCGATGCCCTCGATCGCCGGATCCAGGCGATGATTGCCGACAGGCAGCCTGGGACGAACGGGAACGGGGACCTTCTTTCCGGGCTTTTTTCCGGGCTTTTCCAAGACGGCACCAACGGGGGCGTACCCCACAGAGAAACTCCCGGCTATGCTTGCGGCTTTTTCTATCGCTGCGACTCGGCGGATGAGTTCCTCCTGGCCATCCGGAACCTGTTTGTCGATGGGGGATTCGTGCCCGAAGGGCCGCCTGTAAGATTCATGCGACGGGGGAATGCTCACGATCATTCAGACAGACACCCTCTGAGCCCGAGAGAGTTTCACATCTTGTTCATGATGGCGGGGGGCCTGAACAACAAAGACATCGCCGCGCGGCTCAATATCAGCAGCCACACCGTTCGAACTCACCTTTACAATATATTCCGGAAGATCAAAGCCCGGAACCGGGTACAGGCCTCCCTCTGGGTCCACGATCACGTCGAGAGGTTTTTCTTCGTGGTTTAGACAAAGCCCGGGCCCGACTCGGAATCTGCCTTTTCTCGATGACCTTCCTCGATACTCCGTTTATAAATAAACATCGCCGGGACCGGATGAAAGACCGGTCCCGGCGATGCGGTGAGGCATATCGTATCCGTTGTGCCGATTAATTCGGTACAGGCATTCTCAGCAGGCGGGCGACGACGGGAGCAACCAGGTATCCGAAGGCGACCACAGGGCCGAGATAAACCAGAAGGACCATGAAGAAATCGATGATCGTGAAGATCATGCTGTCATCGGCTGAGTCCACTTCCACGATCTGGTGGTAGATCTGGTAGTCGTTTCCGATTTTCTCGTGGCCGATCTCATTCTGGCCGATCAGGGTTTCTGCTATCGTCGCGTTCATCGATTGATTCCTCCGTTATCGTTTACCCGGAAGAAGAGCATCTTACGCACCAAAGAAGGCGAACCATAAAATAACTTTTAAAAACAGAATGTTAGGTTATTTGAGCCTTGCCTGCCGCTCGAGGATACGATCGGCACGGGATGCGTAATTGGAGGGGTTGTCTTTGAATTGACTATTTAATCCAAGGAGTTAATGATGCTGTGCCAAAATGGAATGCTGCATTTCTGGATTGCCGTATCCGATTTCAGGAACATCGAAAGAACCCGAAACCTGTGTAAAATACAGCTTACCCCTATCTTATCAGGGTGCCTCGGGCGAAGGGTTAGCGGCCTTCACGGCATCGGCAGCTTTTGCGACAAGGCCCCTTGATGCCGCCTGCCCGGCCTCGCCCTGCCGGGCTCTGGCAAGGGGCTGCGGTTTCACGTCGACGGGGGCTTTGAGGGGTTTCATGTGATTGAGTGGGGCGGGGTAATCTGTTAAGATGGAGCTGCTGAAACGGCAAGGAGGAGTGGTGATGGAAAAAGTGCTGGCTGATTATCCTGTTGTTGTGGAAACCCCCGTGGCCTGGGGGGAGATGGACGCCTTCGGCCACGTTAACAATATCGTCTACTTTCGCTACTTCGAGACAGCCCGGATCGCCTATTTCGAGAAGCTCAATGTCCCGGAATTTCTGGGCAGGGACCCCATAGGCCCGATCCTGGCCGAGACGACCTGCCGTTTCCGCGCGGCCCTGTCCTATCCGGACACGGTTTCGATCGGGGCGCGGGTGGCGAGCGTCGGCGAGGACCGTTTCGTCATGCGCTATGCCGTCTTCAGCCACCGGTTGGGCCGCCTGGCCGCCGAGGGGGAAGGAACCCTGGTCTGCTTCGATTACCGGGCAAACCGCAAGGCCGCCGTGCCGGAGAATCTGAAGCGACGGATTGCCGAACTGGAAGAGAAACGATCCTGAAGCCGCGGCGATATCCCCGCAAATGGAAAGGCCGCCCCGTTGCCGGGGCGGCCTTTCTTCGCCCGTCTCTCTCTGGGCCTACTGAATCCGCCGGTCTCTCCAGGAAAGGATGTTGGTCTTGTTGGCGATCGTGGGAGGGCTGACGCTTGCCTTCTGGGTGTTCGAACCGATCCCCGCGCCGCCACTGACGGTGACATAAAGGTCCGGCGTGCTGCTGTAGGGGTTCGTGGACAGAACGGGCGCCGTGGGGATACCCACGCCGAGCGTCATGCTCCGGCTGCCGCCTGTCAGGGACCCTGCGCCGCTGATGTAGTTGACAGCGTAGAGCTTTGCCGTGCCCGCCTGGCTGCAGGGGTCGCTCAAGCCGCTAGCGGGGGTGTAGGTCGTGAAGTAGACCTGCCCACCGAAGATGGAGGGGTCGGAGAGGCACTTCTCGCCGGCTCCCGAGAGGTTGATGTACCAGCCCTTCTTGTTGGAGTCGTCGGTGTAGGTGCTGCTCGTGATGTTCTCGAGCATGCTCACCTGGAGCGTGCCGGACAGCGTCTTGTCCTTAACGCCGAAGATCCGGTCCGTGCCGCTGCCCGTGACGATGGGCTCGGCCTTGTCGCCGGTGCCCCAGTAGAGCCAGATGGTCCCGCTGGCATCCCGGGTTGCCGTCGGGGCGTCGTAGACGGGGCCGATGCCGCCTTCCCGCGCGAAGAGCCGCGAGCCGGTCCAGCTGCTCGTCGAGCAGGACGATCCGTCGGCGTTGAAGCAGAACTTGAAGCGCCAGAGGTTGCCGCCCAAATCGCCGATGTAGGCCACGTCCATGAAGCCGTCGTTGTCGGAGTCGATCATCGTCGGGGTCCCGGGCATCGCATAGGCCAGGTCGGAATTGTCCGCTGTGGTGTAGCTCCACAGGACATTGCCGGTGGCCAGCTCGACGACGAAGAAGCCTTTCCCGCGGGTGTCGCAGCCCGTCCCGGAGCAGCTCGAGTAGTTGTGGCCACCGCCGAAGATGCCGACCCACTTCTCCTGGCCGCCGACCTTCACCCGGCTGACCATCATCTTGCTCCACGGGTCGCCGAGGTAGGGGGCCTGGCTTGCCGACGGGGTGATGCGCCACTTGTAGGCGGGGGCGGCCGTGTTGGTGATGTCCAGGGCGTGGTAGCCGCAGTAGTGCGGAGTTGAGGCCGAGTAGACGTTGCTGAAGCCGCTGTCGCAAGAGCTCGACGAACTCCAGAGGGTCTGCGTGGCGCCTCGTCCCTGGGCGAAGACCAGCAGGGTCTTCCAGTCCGAGGCGCTCTTCGTCGTCCCGTCGCCGCTTCCCAGCCACACGTCGGCTACACTGATGGGGCCGTCGACGTAGTACTGGTGGGTCAGGCCCGTGGGGTGCGTGGAGTGGGCGATGTCCTTGAGCTTGCTCAGGAGGTTGGGTGCGATGAAGCTCCAGAGCTCGGCCCCGTCGCTGGTGCGGAAGGCGTGGAGCTGGCCGTCATTGGCGCCGGCCACGACGATGCGCTTGCCGTTGGCCGTCGAGCGCGCGTTGCTGGTGCGGAACGCCGCGAAAGCGTTGGCCGTGTCCCGGCTGTCCCGGTAGTACTTCGCCGGCGTGCCCACCGTGATCGGGTTGGAGCGGAAAGTGTCGCCGAGCTTCCAGTTGTCGGGGTTGTAGGCGCTCTCGCCGCGGATGAATCCCACGACCTCGTTGCGCCTCGTGTCGTCGGCCACGTTGAGATCCGTGCTCGTGATGTTCGACGTGGTGAAGGAGGTCAGCGATCCTGCCTTGTAGGTGTAGATCGTCCGCGAGGAGGCCGACGTCGACTGGAGCACGGTGCCGGCGTCCCAGGCCACGCTGCCGATGCTGCCGTCCGTGTTGATGTTGTACTTCTGGATGTGGCCCTGCCAGAAGGGCTCGCCGTTTGCGGGCTGGAAGGTCGCCTCGTAGAGGAAGTTCTCGTCGATAAGCCGCGAGGAGGCCACCGAGGCTTGCGTGAAGGAGTAGGTCGCTTCCCGGATGTGGTTGACGGCCTGCCGGAAGGCCGCCTCGAGCTCGGCCGCGTTGTTGGCGATGAAGGCGTAGCCGGAAAGCGCCGCCGTCCCGGGGTCGTTGGAGGTGGCGAAACACTGATCGCTCGACCCGTCACAGGTGCCCGTTGTGGAGGAGGAGCCGCAGGAGCTAACCGATGAAGGGTCGAAGCTCGACGTCGAGCCCGCGTTCGGGACAAGCGGGTTGTCTGTCCCGCCGTAATAGGCCATCCAGTTGAGGGTGTTCTTCAGGTAGTCCGGCATGCTGCTTCCCATGCCGATGACGAAAACCTTGTAGCCCGCATCCGCCAGGGCTTTGGCAGCCAGCACCGAGTCGCGCCTTCGCTTGTACTGGTCGGCCTGGGTGTCGTAACCCGCGCCGCTGCAGCTCACCGTGTCGGCCCCGTCGGAGATGAGAATGACGAACTTCTGGCGGCAGCTCTGGTAGGAATCGGTTGTCTTATGCGTGTCGAGATAGCTTTTCACGCCCGAGAGGGCCGAGACGAGGGGGGTGGCTCCGCTGACGTTGGAAGAGCTCATCGAGTAGCGGATGTTCTTCGTGCCGTTCGCGGCCTCATCCACGGTGCAGGAGGCGCTGCCGCAATAGATCTCGGAGTACTTGGCCGCGATGTCGCGCAGCTTCGTGTAGGCGCTTCCCTGGAACTTGCCCAGCCCGAAACGTATGTTCGTGCTCGATTCGTCATTGGCATTGATCGTTCCGTCACGATTGTCGTCCAGGATGTTGAAGAGGGTCTTGCGGGCTATCTCGTAGCGCGAGCACAGGGTCGTGTAGCCCGAATGCGACTGATCGCTGTAGAAGGGACCCGAGCAGGTGGAATTGCTGTAAAGATTCGTCGCATTGTTCCCCGAATCATGGTCGCCGGGCGGATTCCACTTCATGCTCCCGGAAAGATCGAGGACGATCATGGCATCGGGGGCGACGGCCGTGAAGAGCCCCTCCTCGGTGTTGTCATCGTCCGCCCAGGCCGGCCCCGTGGAAAACAGCATCGCGAATACCGCGATTATACAGAGCCAGGTCCTCCTCGTTTTTACGTTCCGCCCTGCGGTGGCGCCTTTTCCTTTTTCTTTCGTCGTCCCGAACATGACGAACCTCCTTGGGGTTGAATCTGGCAACATGCAGGAGCACCGGATGTGCCACGGGAAAATCCGGAGGCGTGAACATAAATAAATCAATTATGTTAATTGGTTGCGATGACGAAGGCGGAATGGACGCAACAGGCGGGATGTCTCGAAGCCATGCCAAAATGGCCTCGGAGCTTTGTATCACTGCAATGACGGGCTTCTCGGACACTGTCCCGAAATGGAACGGCCCGATTTGGACCGCATTGATAACATGAAACAAAAAGGCCGGCGATTCGGCGCCGGCCTTTCGTGATTTCCGCTTGTTTGAGGGGAGGGAGGTTAGTCCTTGTATATACGGGCGAATCTCCACTTCTTCCGCTTCTTCCAGCTTCCCTTGTGGTAGGCGTAGCTCGCCAGCAGAGGCAGGGCCATCGTCGCCTCGGCGAAGACCATCTGCTCGGAGACGGTGTCCACCTTACCCCAGGAAGCGGCTTCTTTGAGCGTCGAGCTCGAACAGGCCCCGTCGCGCGCATCGGCCACGGTGATCTGGACGGCGTACTGGTGCATGGGGACGTCCTTTCCGAGGATCTCGGCGCAGATGACCGTGTCCTGGATGAAGTTCTTCGGCACGCCGCCGCCGATCATGAGCAGGCCCGACGCGGGCGCCGCGATCTTGATCTCCGTCAGTTCCCGGAAGTCCTTCACCGAGTCGATGGAGACATGGCTCTTCGGTCGCTTGTGCTGGTGGAGCACCAGGCCGAAGCCCGCGCTGGAGTCGGAAAAAGCCGGGCAGAAGATGGGTACGTCGTTCTCGTAGGCCACCTGGACCAGCGAGTCTTTTTTCTTTGCGTTCTTTGTCAGGTATCTTCCCATCTCCCTGATGAATTCCCGGGAGGAGTAGGGCCGGGGCGCAAGCGCATCGGCGATCTTCGTGACGGTCTTGTCGCAGTGCTGAAGCTGCTGCTCGTCGATGTAGGTGTCGTAGATCCGGTCGATGTAGAGCCTGCGCAGTTCGTTGTCGTCGACGTGGGGCGTGCCCTGGTAGTGGCGGTAGCCTCGCGCCTGGTAGGCGTCCTGGTACTTCGGCCACAGCAGGCGTTCGTCGACATCGGCCGGGTTGTACTTCCAGTACTTGTCGGGTCGCTCGAGCCGCTCCGTCAGGCGCTTCTTCTGCTCATCGAGTGAGACGAACATCGCCACCTTGACGATGGTGGTGCCGGTGTCGACAAGCTCCTTCTCGAAGGCATTGATCTCGTCGTAGCGG
>CAZUBX010000015.1:0-49237 GCA_964619035.1 uncultured Syntrophaceae bacterium
TCCCCCTTTTTCAAGGGGGGAAGATTCAGGCACCCTCCTTTGACCGGGGGCGCATCCCGACCGGGGTGCGCAACCATGTCCGGTACGTTCCTCACCGGGCCGCCCCGCGAAGCGGATGAGGGCGGCAGAAAGGAGGGTCGGGGAGGATATTACAGGCCTGCTTCTTCCATAGATAACCCCGGACAAAAGCGGGGTCCGTGGCCCGAGATAAACTGCGTGAGGCACGTGTAGCACAACGTGAGCATTAAATAAACCGCCGTCTGCACCGTCCGCCAGACGTCAGGGCTGATATACCCGCGGCCTCTCCTCGCCCCGCAGGATTCGCAGGGCCCCCTCGGCCATGGCTTCCATCTCGTCCTCGCCCGGGAAAACAAAGACGGGCGCGATGAACGCCGTCCGCTGCCGGACCCATCCGGTCAGCATCTCCGAATGGGCAAGCCCGCCCGTCAGGACGACCCCGTCGACCTTGCCCGCCAGGACGGTCGCCATGGCGCCGATGTCCTTGGCGATCTGGTAGGCCATCGCCTGAAAGATCAGCTCCGCTTTCCCGTCGCCCTTCCTGATGGCCTCCTCGACCTCGACGGCGTTCGTCGTCCCCAGGTAGGCCGCAAGGCCCCCCTGGCCAACCAGCTTTCTAGCAAGATCCTTCGGACTCAGGCGGCCGGACTGGGCCAGTTCGAGCAGATCCTGCGTCGGCAGGGCCCCCGCCCGCTCCGGCGTAAAGGGGCCTTCGCTCAACCCGTGCGTGCAGTCGATCACGCATCCCTTGCAGTGGGCGCCGATCGTGATGCCGCCGCCGAGGTGGGCAACGACAAAGTTGACGTCCTCGTAGCGCCGACTCATCTGGCGGGCCGCCTTTCGTGCGGCGGCCTTCTGGTTGAGGGCGTGAAAGGCGCTTTTCCGTTCGATCTCGGGCAGCCCCGACACACGGGCCAGGGGTTGGAACTCGTCGGTGCTCGGCGGGTCGATCACGACGGCGGGGATGCGGTGTTGCCGCGCCAGACCCAGGGCCATCGACGGCCCCAGAGCCGAGGGGTGTTTGCCGTATTTGCCTTCCATGAGATCGTCGCACATCGCCCGGTCGATGGTGTAGGCGCCGGCCGGCCCCGGACGGCCCAGGCCCCCGCGGCTGATGACGAGATCGAGCTTGCTCATGTCGATTGCGTTCTTCTCGATGAATTTCCGGAGGCCCTCCTCGCGAAGGGGCAGCTGCTCCCCGAGGCCCTCGTACCGGGAAAGGTCGGCGGCGCTATACGTAATCGATTCCTGTACAAGCCGCTCCGAATCCCGGTAGAAGGCGACCTTGGTGGACGTGGAGCCGACGTTGATGGCCAGGATGTGGCGTGTCTTTTCCATGATCTAGAACCTCCCGCAGAGAAGGACGGCAAGCTCGATTTCCGTCAGCCGGTTCTCCACTGGAACGAAGGGGAGGTTCAGCACGACGGGGTGGCTCACCCCCATGAGGGCGCAGGCCATGGGGGTCTTGCCGATGAAGACCGTGAGCTCGGCCATGAGAAGACCCGCCTCGACATTCGGCATGAGGTAGATGTCGCCCTGCCCCGTGACGGAGCTGTGGACGCCCTTGCGGGTGGCGGCCCTGCGGCTCACGGCACAGTCGATATCGAGGGGGCCCTCGAGGGTGACGTCGCCGAACTGCCCCCTCTCGGCCATCTTCGAGAGGATCGCCGCATCCAGTGTGGAGGGGATGGCGGGGTTGACCTGCTCGATGGCCGACAGCGCCGCGATCTTCGGGGAGTCAAATCCCAGCACGCGGGCCAGACGGATGACATTTTCCGTGATGGTGACCTTTTCGACAATTGAGGGGAAGCTGTTGATGTAGGTGTCCGTCGCCATGGTCACGCGCTCGACACCGGGCGGGTCGAAGACGGAGACGAGGCTTGCGACCCTTTCCTTCAGCAGGCCCTTCTCCTTGTCCAGGACCGCCTGGAGGAATCGATTCGGGTCCAGGGACCCCCGCATCAGGATGTCCGCCTCGCCCTTTTTCAGCATGCCGATCGCAAGGGCGAGCGCCCGCATGGCGTCGGGCTCTTCGATGATTTCGATTTCGGAGGCCTTCTTTCCAAGCCCTTTCACCCAGGACGACAAGGCATCGCTCGAGCCGATGACGATGGGGGAGACCAGGCCCTCCGCCAGGGCGGCGGACAGGGCGCCGAAATCCATCGCGGCCGGGACGGGCGCAACGACGGCCCTCTTTCTGCCTTTTGACTTTGCCTCTTTACGGATCTGATCGAAGCTCGTCATCATGATGCCGTCCCTCCCTTGATCTGCTCGGCCACGGTGACCCCCGCGGCGATCTCGCCGAGGATGGAGTCCTGGAAATCCGATCGCGAGGGAATGATGATCGGCCCCCGGGAGCTCATGACCAGGGAGCGCCTCCGGACGTTTTTGAGGGCAAAGTCGAGCTTCACGAGGATGTTGCCCGTCGCAAGGTTGGGGACGAGCATGATGTGGGGGAAGTCCGTCTTGCCGATGTCGATGCCGGCCAGGCGAAAGGCCTTTCCCCCCGGGCAGAAGATGTCCAGAAACGAGGTGGCATCCATCACCTCGCAGGAATCGAGATCGCCCGCAGCGGCCGCTTTTTTCAGCTCGAGGTAGTCCTGGTAGGAAGGGATGTCGCTGTTCACCTCCCTCTTGCCCGACAGGACACAGATCCTCGGCCGCGGGTAGCCCAGCAGGTGAAAGAGAAAGACGGCATTGCGCACAATCTCGGCCTTGGCGCGGTAATCGGGCGCGATGTTCACGCCCGTGTCGGTGAAGCAGGTCAGGTGGTCGAGGCCTTCGATGTCCCACATCGAGATGACGCTGACGACCTTCCCCTTGCCAGCCTTCGATTCCTCGCGGATGATGGCGCGATAGATGTAGGCCGTCGGGATCTGACCCTTGCCGGCGATGTCGACCTCGCCGGAGAAGAGCATGGAGATGCCGAGATCGGCGATGGCCTGGCGGCTCTTCTCGTAGATCTTCTCCGTGCCGCTGATGTCGTAGTGCACCTGGTCGGCCAGCCGCTCCATCTTCTCCCGGTCGCCGATGAGGATGGGCTGTGTGTAGCCCTCCTCGGCGCTCCTCTTGACGGCCATCATGAACTCCTCGTCCTCGGGGGCCAGTACCACGAGCCTCTTCGGCCCTTTTTCGGAGGCCAGCCTGTCCATGTCGCGGAAGGAACGGATCATTTTGCACCTCTTCAGATTCTGCCACCCTGTAATGGCGAATGAATAATATCAGATGTCCCGCAAACGTTCACCCGCCATATAGGCGTCGATGATCGCTGCAAGCCAGATTAGAACAAGGAGGGCGAGTCCGGCGGTCGTGACGGTATCCGAACTGGCTGCAACGGCCTTCTGAAGGGCAGTCATGTCGATTGCGAAACCTTGCGCCGCCGCGGCAGCGATCTCTCGATAAGCCTGCATGGTCATGTGAATGACAAGGTAGACAAAGATCAGGAGCACCGAAAAAATAAGCGCCCAGCCCCGCCGTCGCTGACCCAGATAGAGCTGGCCCGTCCCGGGGAAAACCAGGCCGGAAAGCAGGGCGGCTTTCATCGATTTTTTCATGATCCACCTCTACCCATGGAAGACAGGCAAGCGCGTGCAAAGAAAAAACCCCGCCTCTTTCCGGGAAGCGGGGTTTTGAACGTCGTCACTCCAAGGGTGCCCGGATCATCCCACCTGGATGGAGAGGAAGATCTGCAGGCTCATCTGCTGGATCTGATCCTGCAGTTCCTCGATCTGGTCGATGTGCCGGTCTTCGTCCTTGAGGATCTTCTCGAGGATTTCGCGGGTGGCGTAATCCTTCACCTCCCCGGCGAGGATGATCGCTTCGTTGTAGGCCTTGATGGCGCCCATCTCCATGCCGCGGTCGCCCGCCAGCTGCTTGGGCACATCGGCTCCGATCATCATCTTGTTGTACTTGCTCACCGTGGGGAACCCCTCGAGGAAGAGGATGCGTCCGATGAGCATCTCGGCGTGCTTCATCTCGTCGATGGCGCGTTTCTCAAAGGCCTCGTGCAGCTTCTTGTAGCCCCAGTTGTTGGCCATCTCGGAGTGGACCATGTACTGATTGATGGCCGTCAGCTCGTCGGCGAGAAGGTCATTCAGTGTCGCGATCAGCTTGGGATTTCCTTTCATATCTTTCCTCCTTCCTGAAAATGGTTTGACTGATTATTATTCCATTATAGACGAAAAAACGCAATCGGCGGGAAATTATTGGATGACCCTTTTGCCCTCCCCTTATGCGTCCACATGGCATGATGTTTGCTGAAGCACATGATGATTACTACCCAAATGCGCGGACGACTGCCATGGACAATCTCAAAATTTTGATCGCGGAAGACAACAGTTTCAGCCGAAAATTCTATGACAATTACATTTCGGGCAAAGTCTTCGACAAGCGGTTTGCCGAAAACGGCAGAGAAGCACTGGAAATCTATACGGAGTGGCGTCCCGACATCATCCTGCTCGATCTCATGATGCCCGTCATGAGCGGTCAGGAAGTCCTGCAGGAGATCCGCGAGACCCGGAAAGATCTTGCGACCACCGTCATCATCTCGTCTTTGTCCTCCCACAAAGATGACGTCTCGGTCTGTGCCCACTATGGGGTGCAGGGATACCTGGTAAAGCCGCTCAACCCCAAAGAGATCAGCAAGATTCTCCTTCAGCTCTACAAGAAGGCAAATCCCAGGAAGGCCGCCGACATCGTGGGCCTCATGCAGTACCTGTAACCCCCCTACACGCTGCCCAGGGTCGCCTCGATCTCTCCCCGTACGGCCCCGTCACTTCCCTCAAGAAATCGCTCGAGAGCATCCTTTGCCTGCCTGCCCCCGATGCGGCCCAGCGCCCAGGCGAGCATTCCCCTGACCCGCGCGTCATCGTTCTCGTCGTATGCACGGATGAGATCGGGCACATAGGATTCGTCGCGGCTGTTCCCCATGGCACGGGCAACGTTCATCTTCCATTTCCAGAGGTTGTTCGGCGACATGTAGAACATGTGCGGCCAGACCAGGCGTTGGAACCGGGCGGCGTCCATGTGAAGCAGGGCCCTGAGATCGAAGTCCTTCGCTTTCGCCTCCACGCGGGGATTCACCGGCCGTGCCCGGGAAAGCCAGGGAAGGTTGCGCGGGCAGACGTTCTGACAGCGGTCGCAGCCATAGACATACAGGCCCATGGGCTCGCGCAGCTCCCTCGGCGTGATCTCCTTACCGAAATAAGTCATGAATGAAATGCACTTGCGCGGATCGATTTCCCCGTTTCCCTTGATCGCCCGCGTGGGGCAGGCGGCAACGCAGACGTTTCGGCACCAGTCGGGGCAGCCCAGGCCACCGGTTGGAGAATCGGGGGCAAATTCACGGTCCACCACCACGGTGAGGGGGAGCACCCAGGAGCTCATGAGCGCCGCGCGGTTAGAATAGAGCAAGGCGTTCTTGCCGAGGGTCCCCATGCCCGCCCGCATCGCAGCCGCTCGGTGTGGAAGATTGAAGGGCACCTTGGAGTCGATCCCGTTCTCGCGAAGGAAGCTGCGAAACGCCTTGATGCGAAGCGCCAGGCCGTCCTTCGTCACGCGGTCATCGTCGAGGTAACAGCGGCCGAAATGGCCCTCGAGCGCCGGCGGGAAGGCCTCCCGGAAATAGCTCTCCATGAGAACGATGATGGACTGCGCCGAAGGCATGACAGCCTTCGGGTCCGTGCCGGTCATCAGGCCGAGCCCCACCTTCTCCGTCCAGCCATATTCCTCCTGGTGATCCCGAAGGTATTCGAGCTGGGCACCGAAGGCCTCCGCCGTCGTAAACCCCACGTCCTCGAAGCCGAGCGCCAGGGCTTTCTCGATGAGGTTGTTTCTCGTCAGCAATGACGTGTCCTTCCATTCGAACATGGATGGTTGCTACGGACCGGAAGTGAAGACGACCCGGCACTCATCGCGTCAAGGCCATCATCGTCGTCTGCATGACCGCAACGAGCGTCTTCTCCCCGTTGTTGTATGCCCAGACATCCCCCGAGCAGACCGCGAGTGTCCGCCCCGCCTTGATCACCTTCCCGATCGCAACAAACCGCTCTCCCTTGGCCGGTGCCAGGAAATTGATCTTGTTTTCCACCCCGAGCACCTCGGAGCCCGCCGGCATGAGGCTGTAGGCGGCATACCCGCAGGCGTTGTCGGCAATCGTGCTCAGGATTCCCGCGTGGATGAACCCGTGCTGCTGGGTGAGGGCCTTGCTCCAGGGAAGCTCGATCCGGACCTCCCCGGGGTCAACCTTCAGCAGGCGCGCGCCGATGGTCTTCATGAGCCCCTGCTGGGAAAAACTGGACCGGATGCGGGATTCAAATTCGGGATCGGGCGGGACTGCCTTCTTCATGCACGCATCTCCCTGCGATGTGGGGTGTTCTGTCTATCTGTTGAGCGACTTCATGTCGGGTTTCTGCGGGTGGACATGGCCGCCGGAGCTGTGCGATGTCAACTCGGCAATCTGCGGGTTGGTCAGGGTGCAGCCCGGGCATTCGTAGCTTTCGGCTTTCACGATGCCGATGCCTGGCTTGACCCAGGTGCGCGTGTAGAGTTTCTGCTGCGGCCTGACCTGCTCCTCCCGGAACTTCAGGCAGCCCGTGAACCGCCCGGCGGGGACCGTCACCGTCTCGATCGCCTCGATCGTGGTGCGGACGGTCCGCCCGTCGCGCCTCTGCTGGTTCCAGGAAATACCTGCGGGCCCTTCCATGAGCATCCGGGTCTCCACCCCGTCGCCATCGTACCGGAAGACCTCGCTGCCGACCGACCGGAGGAGGCTGATCTCTTCGTGAGGTCCCGAGGGGTTGAAGAGCACGAGGACATGGTAGCTCTTTCCGTTGGCGATCGTGCGAACGGGACTGTTGACCGTGCATAGTCCCTTCCCGGCGTGATTGCTCACCGAGAAGGTGTAAACATCGCCGGGGTTCATGGGAAAGAAGGTGTCCGCCGGGACGGCCGGAGCAAACATCAGCGGCAAGGCAAAGATGACCATCAACGCAATCGCGAGCTTCTTCATGGGTCCCTCCTCCTTTGGTCAGACGCTTTTCGGTCGACGTCCCTTTTACCACAACTGGTCCTCCGGTCAAGCCCCGCCCCGTTCCCCTCCCGGCGGTGCTACCGGATGTGGCGCTCCCAGAGGGCCCGGGAGTCGACAGGCTGCATCTGCTCGTTGTACTTGGGATTCTTCCCCTCGAAGTGGACGTAGTCGTAGGGCTTGCCTTCCCGGTATTCGCCCGTGGCCATGTTCTTTGTGCCCCAGCTGTCGCTCCGGTAGACGGCGCCCCCCTCCATCGAGGAGATCCAGTTCTGCTGGCCCCGGATGTAGCTTGTCCGCTGGTAGTCGATGTAGTCCATGCTTTTCTGCCTCTCGTCGTAGGCGGCCTGCATCATCTGGCGGATCTCCTGGGCGTTTCGGGTCACCATGGCCGAGGTCTGCTGCTGCATCTCACGCAGTCTGCGGGCCCCTTGGGCGGCGTAGTCCGACGCCCAGCGCTCGTTGATCTTGTAGGAACCGAGCATGTCGGCGAAATTGCCGGCCCAGGGGCCGAAGCGATCCGTCGGGGCCGTCACGGTCAGGTGCCGAAAGCTCCAGTTGGTCCCGAGACGCGAGCCGAAGGAGATCCCGAAGGTGTATCCCCGGGTCGCCTTTCCCTCCTTGTTCGTGAAGGTGTAGATGAGCTCCTCGACGGTGACGGGCCCCGCCGTGTAGACCTGCCCCATCTGCCGGGCCATGTCGGCCCGGGGGATCACCTTCTCGTAACGCATATTCGAGGCAAGCCCGTAGCGCGCCGTGATGAACTGCCAGGCTTGGCCGGGGGCGAGATACTGCGAGACAAGGATGCCGGGCTGGTTGACCCGCATCTGCGGAGTGAGCAGGTCGACGTTTCCCGAAATGAACGAGTAGCCTCCGGGATCCCCGGCGACGAAGGTCCCCTTGCCCTGATCCTGGCACTGCCAGCTCTGCGGTATCACGAAGGAGGCCGAGCCGTCCCTCAGGCGGTAGGGAACCAGTTGCACCCGGACGGGGGCTGCCGCAGCCTGGGGGGCAGCGGCGCCCTTCATGACGCGGATGTTGGAAAGGACCGTGAGAAGCGTGGGCTTCATCGCCGAGAGCTGCCCTGCCGGCGCCTCGATGCGGGCACAGGCGGATTGGCCCCCCTGCAGGGACACCCACGAGCGGAACTCGGTCTTCCCCCGCTTCGGAGGCGAGTAAGTTCCGTCGAAGGCGAGCGACGATCCGTCACGGGACGCAAAGGCGCTCCGGATTTCCAGGTCCGGGGCTGCACGGCCGAGCTTCGCAGCTTCGCGCTTCGCCAGGGCCGTCACGTTTTCGCCCTGCGAAGACGCCCCGGTGGAGAGGAACACGAAGGAGCGCCCCGAGGGTTCCGAGGCGGTGACCTGGAGGGCCTGCCCGTCCGCCGACTCCTGCGCCTTCCAGCCATTGGGGACGTAGAGTACGAAAGAGGCCTGCTGCGTGACGATCTTCTGCATCCCCGGGCCGGCGGGGGTCGCGGCCCGGGCGCCCTTGCCCACCTGGGCGAAGCAGAGGCCGTACAAAAGCGATAACGCGAGCGTGGCGATGGCGGTGATGCACAGCGTGCGGTTTGGGTTTGCGCGGATGCTCATGACTGACCTCCTTTCGAAACAGATCTTAATGGACTATCCCAAATCAATTCACCCCTCTTAACTGCGGGAAAGAAAAGCGAATCGGAACCACTGTGCCATTTTGGCACAATCCGGGTCCATCCGGAAACGGCTCCCTGAGGGACAATGGGAAAGCCAACTACCGGAAACAAAAGCAGATATGTCAACTCTGGCCCTGCGGCACGGTCGATGCTCATCCCGGAAACCAAGAAGAACGAGGTCAATCCAACGGGTCTTCGAGCTCACAAAAAAGAGAGGGTTGCAAGATGAAAGTGCTCAAAGTGTTGTTCGTCCTGTTTTGCCTCCTGGCATACGCGTGGGCCTTCAGCAGACCTGTGCAGGCGCAGGTTTTTCAACCCCTGTACGCTTCGTACCCGGCGAACGCAGCAGGCGAGGACACGCGACCTTTCAAGGCGCTGGTCGAGAGGACCAGTCCGCTCTTCGCCGACAGGCAGATGACTTTAAAGATCGCCGATGTCCCCGCGGGCCAGCAGGTCACGGTCCAGGAGAAATACACCAGGAATCGGAGCGATCGACTCCTGGTCCTGCTGGTGGAGTATACCGACAAGAGCGGGAAGGAACTCACGGGTTGGTTCTACGGCACCCTGCACGTCCACTATCCCCATTAGACTTTCGGAGGGCTCGAGGTTGGCTTTCCCCGGTTATATCAGACAGCCTCGGGCCCTCGCCTCCTCGCCCGTCGGGAAGTATTCCACGGCCGCTTTTCTGGCCTCAGCGCGACGTGTAAAACATGAAGGTCACGAGGAAAGGCAGCTGGGAAAATTCCCTGTTTTCCGTCTCGACAAACCCGAGCCCCCGGTACCAGTCCTTCAGTTCGGCCTGATCCGCGATGACCCCAATACCGACGCGGTGGCAGCCAAGTGCCCCGGCCTCCGACAGCACGTGTGAAACCAGGGCTTTGCCAAATCCGCGCTTTCTTTGATCCGGGAGCACCGCGAGACGCTCCAGGTAGCAGACTTCCGGCTTGGCCCGTTCGAGAGCCACGCTTCCGACAGCGCGACCTTCGCTTTCCAGAACGAAATAGGTCACACCGCGATCCATGTCCTTCTCGATCCAGTCGGCCGTGCAGTTGGAAGCATGGCGGGGGCAGTTCTCCACGGTCAGGCCGAAGCACTCGGCCACTCCCCGAAAGGCCCCGCGGATCGTCTCCACGAGAACATCAACATCATTCCGGGTGCATGTGCGGATTCGATAACCCATACAGAGTCTTTTTTCCGGCGCATCCGGATATCTTGCCCGGGAATCGTCCCTTCAGCCTAACCCAGCCACTCCCTGGCCTTCTTTTCCTGGCCCAGGGGAAAAAATTCCACGGCCGCCTGCCGATGGCCCGCCGCGAGAAACGCGAGGAACTGATCCCTCCACTTCTCGTCGGCCACGACGGCGATCTTCTCCATGAAGGGGTCATACTCGAGCATGAACCGGATATCCCCCCAGTCGCCCCCCCTGGCCCAGCCCTCGAACCCATTGGCCAGAAGCAGGATCCTGATCTTCGAGCGGCGGTCGATCTCGGCCCGGCCTGCGGCCTCCATGGCTTTTCGCTGATCGTTGGTGAACATGCCCGATATCCGGATGACGTAAAGCCCCGACGGCTCCCCCTCCCCTGAAACGCCCATGCCCTTCTCCTTTCGGCCGGATGCCCGGCTTGTCTCAGTCCGCGATGAAGAGCTTCGCGCCCGTGGCGGTGAACGAGCGGTGCGGCTCAGCGTTGTCCGCAACCTGGTAGCTCATGCCGGGCTTCAGGATGAACACGCGGCCGTCGGCAAGTTCCGTGTGCAGCTCGCCCTCCAGGCAAAGCAGGATGTGCCCCTTGCTGCACCAGTGATCGGCGAGATAGCCCGGCGAGTACTCGACCATGCGCACGCGGATGCTGCCGAAGTTCCGGGTTCGCCAATAGGCAATCCCGGTCTCTCCCTTATGCTCCGTAACCTCCACGGACGACCAGTCCGTCGTCCCGAAGGGAATGTCTGTCATCTGCATGAGCGTGCCTCCATTGAAACCACGGTCACTGACAAAGAGTCGAGATTGGATCGCCCTACTCCCTGACCCCTACGCCTTTCGCTATTTGCCTTTCTTTCTCACGGCCTGCCCGATCGAAAAGGCATCGCCCAGCCGCTTGCCTGTGCCGTAATAGGCATTCGCCTCGGGGGCATAGAAAAAGGGTTTCAGCTTTTCAACGTCCGGCACTCCCTTGTCATCCAGGACCTTTTCGTTGGCCTTGACGTCGAGGATCTCACCGACGAATAGCGTGTGCAGCCCCAGTTCGATCTGATGAACCAGTTTACATTCCAGGACGAGGGGTAACTCTTCAATGTAAGGGGCGTTGACCAGGGTGCTTCGGACCGGAGTCAGGCCGGTCTCGGCAAACTTGTCCGCCTTCTTTCCCGACACCATGCCGCAGTAGTCGGCCTGGACGGCATATTGATCGGAGGGGATATTGATGGTGAAGCCGCCCTGCTGAGCAATATTGCCGTAGGTGTATGTCGCCTTTCGCAGCGAAACGGCCACGCAAGGGGGGCTCGAACAGCAGATGCCGCCCCAGGCGGCCGTCATGATATTCGGCCTTCCTGAAGCGTCGTAGGTTCCCACAAGCAGAACCGGCGTGGGATACAGGATCGTTTTGGCACCGAGTGACTTTTTCATTTCACCCTCCTTGAAGGATCGCAGGTTCAGTCAATCATCACGTCTGATCACTTGCCCCGGGGGGGCGAGGCTCCATCGGAGCTTCAGCTTACGGAGAAAAAAACCGATACTAGTTCCGGGAGCAACCACAACACGCCTGCAGGAGTGCATCCATGGATTTTGGAACCACACTGATTTTCTCGATCCTCTTTGGATCCATAGGCATGGGATACTTTGTATATGGCAAGAAGCAGCAGGCGGCTCTACCCTTGCTCGCCGGCATCGGCCTATGTATTTTTCCTTATTTCGTCTCCAATGTCTATATCATGGTTCTCGTGGGAATCGTCCTGATCGTCCTGCCGTGGATAATCTGACCCTCCCCCCTTTTTCTCCCTGAGCGCCACAGCCTTTCGTCCGCCCGTTCGCAAACACTCAAGGATAACGATTTGACCCTGCGGCTCTCCCAGGTTCTAAAACAGGCCTGCTTTTTCAGAAAAACCATCCCCGGGACCGGCGGGGGCATTGGGGTCAGCCAGATCGTACACGCAGTCGAGATAGATCTTGATCTCTTCCCACGGTCGGTTTTGTTCGTAATAGGCCCTGAGAACTCTGCCGACGTCGGCGATGCTGCTCTGTGTCTGTTCGTTTCTTGCAATGTGTTCCCTGAAAGCGATGTCCTTGTCCTCGGCGCTGTGCTTTTTGTACTCTTGCCGGATAAAGGAATGGAAGGTCATGATCCTGCCGGGGTTTTCATAGTCGGGAAGTTTGCCGCATGAGAGGCCGCCTTGCGGCTCCCTTGCCGCGTGGGCGGCGGAAAAGCTGTCCTGAACCATGTGAAGGAGCGAGCCGAAGGCGAAATCGCGGAATGCCTTGTCGTGAAATCCGTTCCGGTCCTTGTAGGGCTTGTATGTCGGGTCGTCCCAGGTAAACAGCATCTGAACCGTCCATCCCGTTTTTTTCTTGAAAAGGGCTTCCACTCCATCGACACCGCACTGATTCAGAGAGGCGCTGTGCTTGATTTCCCCAAGGGAGACCTTGTATGTGAACTCGGCCCAGGCCATGATTTTCTTCTTCGTTTCATCGGCGGTCTCGCCGTCCCGGGTCGCCATGGAATGCAGAAACTGCATATCCCCGAAATGGACGCGGTACAGAAGGGCATGGCCGGATTCCCCGTCGTAGAACAGATTCTTTTTAATGGCGCCCTTCTGGGCATCGTAGAACAGGATGGCCCAGCACTCGGGATGATTGGCCGGCAGCTGGATGGTGACACCCACGCAATTCTGCTGATCGGAAACCTTTGTTCCCGTCAACACGAAGGGCGGGTTGTCATTCCAGCGAGCGCCGGCAAGAACAGCGCTCGGGGCATATTGGTTGCGTTGGGTGGGAGATGCGCAGTCCTGAAAATTATGCTCCCTGCACTGGTAGGAGCACCCGTAGATGCAGTTGGTGATGGCTTCGTGAACCGGCAAAGTGAATTTTGCAACGAGATAGTCTGTAACTTCGTTGCCCCAGAAGGACCAGAAACGGACCGATCTGAAGCTGCGAATCATTTCGTTCAGCTCTGTCGCCTCGGGCCTTGTGCTCCAGGCGATCACGTCCGATGCGCCTGCGTGAATCAGGAACAGGGCCGCCACAAGAAGGATCGTTTTCCTCATTCTCATATCGGCCTCCTTTCCGCCCGCTTATGCACCTCGTTTCCATTATTTATCCTGAAGTTGTACCAGAATCTCTTCGCCTTTCGCGCAAATCACACCTTCCGCGGACAATGTCACGCTCACCGTGACTTTACGGCCCTTGATCTCCATGATCCTTCCCCTCAGCTCCAAGGTCACTCCCAACGGTGTCGGCTTCAGATAATCCACTTTCAGGGATGCCGCGACAAAGCGTGGAAGAGGTTTCTCGCCGAGAGCAAAGCCCTCCTCCCGCAATTTGGCGGCCGATGCCGTCGCGGCACCGTGACAGTCGATCAGCGAGGCGATGATCCCCCCGTAGGCGAACCCGGGAACGCCGCCCGAGTAATACGTCTTCGGCGTATAATGGCAGACGCTCTCCTCGCCGTCCCAGTAGCTCTTGATCTGCAGCCCATCCTGATTGAGCCGCCCGCAGCCATAGCAGTGCGCAAATTCATCGAGGTAGTAATCTTGAAAGGCTTTTTTCTCCATCGTTTACCCTTTCTTCAAGGGAAGGGTTGCGGGTCCCTTACGTCAACCGTTCCCGCTTCACCGCTTCCAAAATAACAGATAAAGCACCATCGCAATGCCCGCCCCAATCGCAACGGGCGACCCAAACGGAATAGCATCCCACAGACTTTGCATTTGTCCGATAATGCCCGACAGGAACTCGGATGATTTGGATGCCAGGAGCCCGTATTCGACCATGATTGCCTCAACTGAGGATCATTTGACGCGCTCATAGGTCCAGACGCCGGTGACTTTCTCTCCCTTCAGGACATGCGGGATGGTCTCGAGGATGAGTTTTTCGCCGGAAATCTCCCTGACGAAGCGCCTCTCCGTCTGCCCCGTGAGGTCCGGCGTCAGGCTCACTTCAAAGGCATGGGTTATAATGCGATCCTTCTCGCTGATAACCTCGTAGCGCCCGCAAGTGCTGCGGTAGCTTTCAAACGCCGCTGCCTTCTGTTCCACCGTGCCGCCTGCGCGATCCCCCGAGCCGAAGTTCGCCCGGTTCGCGCTCATGGCAGTAAAGCACATGTACCCATCCGGGTTGTACATAACAAGACCGACGATATCGGTTCCCAGCGGCACCGGCTTTTTCTGCTCCCCGATCTGCATGGTTGCCGACGACACCTTCCATGTGCCGACCAACTGCTGTTTCAACGATTGAGCAGATGCCGGATCACCTAGGAGGATTCCCAGAAAAGCGACCATTGAGGTCAGAAGAACGACTTTTCGATTGCGCATGTTTTCCTCCCCGTCCGGGCTGTGTAAGAGTATGATTCTGGAAATGGCTTCAGACTAATCATCAACATCTGGAGAGGGTGCAAATCGCAATATGCAAGTCCATTGTTTTCCAAGACCCACCCCCAGTCCTCCTGCCGCCGTCCTCCGCTGGTGCTATGTCGTCTTTTTGTTTTGCTCCGTGTAGACATCGCTGACTCTTTATGAATTTACTAAGAGCCGTCATGGCTGTTTAAAACTGAAATAAAATGTTTTTGACTCACCATCATCATAAAAGGAGATATCGTCTCCGTTCACCTCGCCACTAAAAGCACAGGGTGTCAGGTCATCCCAGCCCTTGAACGTATTGCCGTTTATTTGCAGATCGATGAGATGCCCATGGCCGAAATCGTATAGATCGCAGATGTTCTCTTCCCTGGGTCCGGCCGTATAACATCCCCTGTCGTTACTGAAAATGTTAATGAATCTTGGTCTTATCGTCCCCTCAAAACTCACAGACTTGGCTTGCAGATGATCATAGATGGACAACGTGTCCAGGCCAGTGATGATCCGCCCGGCAATGTAGGCGATCGTGGGACGCAGTTTTGGCTGCATGGGATTTATTCCTCACTCGAATTTTATTCCGCACGCAATTGCACAACCGGCTTTTCGACGATCCGGTGCGGCGACTCGTTATGCTTTCCTTTTGTTCTTGAGTTCCTTGTACCTGAAACAGTCTACGACGTGATCATTTACCATGCCTACTGCCTGCATGAAGGCGTAACAAATTGTCGGTCCAATGAACTTGAACCCTCTTTTCTGCATATCTTTACTCATGGCATCAGACTCGGGGGTGCTAGAGGGGATATCCGTCATCTTTCTCCATGAATTCTGGACAGGTTTCCCATTGACGAATTGCCAGATGTAGCGATCAAAACTTCCATATTCCTTTTGAACCTGCAGAAATGCCCTGGCGTTCGTGACCGCCGCGTTGATTTTTAGCCTGTTTCTTATGATCTCGGATTTGGTGAGCAACCGGGATACGGTATTCTCAGAGTATTTGGAGATTTTCCGGGCGTCAAAATTATCAAAAGCTCTTCTGTAGCCCTCTCGCTTTCTAAGAATAGTAGACCAACTTAATCCCGCCTGTGCGCCTTCCAAAACAAGAAACTCGAACAGCGTTCTGTCATCGTGGATTTCCACACCCCATTCGTTATCATGATAGGACTGTTCGAGTTCGCTTCTGTTGGCCCAGTCACAACGTTTCATCTGTCACCGTCACTTGATCGAATCGGACTCAAATTGAAACATTACGTCAACCCTCAACGGCGCGCGCTCGGCTCCGTTGCAGGTATCTGTTGAGCAAGCATGTGCTCGAAACTGCCGACGAGTTCTGTGAAATAGGATGGCGCCTTTGCTTCAAACGTAAGCTCCGCGCCGCTGACGGGATGCCGGATGGAAAGGGATCTGGCGTGCAGTGCCAGCCGGCGGTGCGTCGTATCCGCTCTGCCATACCTCTGATCGCCCACAACCGGGTGGCCCCGATCCGCCAGATGGACGCGGATCTGGTGCTTCCTGCCCGTCAGCAATTCCACGTCCAGCAAGGCAAAGTCCTTCGTCTCCTTGAGCACGGTATACGCCGTCTGCGCCCATTTGCCCTTCTTGGGGTCAACGGTGGAATACACGCCGTGCGCGACGTTCTCGGCCAGATAGCTCGTAATGGTCTCCGCGCGCTTCTCACACGGGCCATGCACGACGGCGAGATAGCGCTTCTTCGTCTCGTCCCACCGGCGTTGCAAGCAGACCTTTGCCTCGGCGGTCTTCGCGAACACGAGGACGCCCGAGGTCTCCCTGTCCAGGCGATGGACGATGAAGATACGGGTCCGGGACTTGGCAGCCCCCTTGCGGACATACTCGGTCAGGGAAAAGTAGGCGGTGCGCGCTTTCTCTCTCTCCGTTCCCATCGTCAAGAGCCCGGCGGGCTTATCCACCACCAGGATATCCCGGTCCTCGTACAGAATCGAGAGTCCACGCGCCAGGAATCGGCTGGTCTGTCTGGACGGTCTTTGCATCATGCATTCTATGGGGTCGTGAGTTTCTCTGAAAATTCACACTTCAAGACCTGCCCCCATTGTCCTCCGAATTCCATCATCCTAACTCAGAAAATATTGAATCGTGGCATTTTGTCTCCAGGTGATAAATGTTCCGAGCAAAAAAACAATTGGCTTTAAAAAGCCTGTTACTTGCATCAAAGTGGCGTCAAAGATGAATAACTTATTGTTTTGGTCTACAAAAATATTACCTAAACATCTCCTGAATACTCCTGCCCGGCCGATGAGGTCAATCTCTGCATTCTTTGTTTTCATCATCGCATGATGACCCTCTACGATTTCTTTGAATTGTTTTAGAATATATTCATGCTCCAAGTCTTTTTTCGTTAAAAAATGTCCGACTATTTTTGGTTGTATTTGAACGATCTGTTTACTATTTGATGAGACAGCGATTTCAGTTTCTAAGAGATATTTTCCAAAATACTTTTTGCAAGTGTCACAATCTTGAACAGCCTTTTCTTCCGCTTTGGAACCAAGAAAAAAGAAAAGAGTAGAAAATTTTATCACTTTATCAGTTTCATATTCATATACGAAATGCTCGCCGCCCCAGGCAATCAATCGGCCAATTTTTGTTTTATCAATGGCAAGAATTTCCTTTTTCATAGTTCACGTATCTGAAGGATGCGTGGTGTGGTCCCACACCCGCTATTTTCCGTTGTCCCCCGCCGCTCGTTTTTTACCGAAGACCACCCGGACGCGAACCGCCAGGACGGACGGAACGGAGAGCACGCCAAACACAATGATCCCGAGAGGCAAACAGGGCACGTCGCAGTGACGAAGGCGCCACGCAACGATGTATATGGCCTTTTACATAGACGCCTTTGAAGAAAATCCCGCTGTGTCCCCCTTTACGAAAGGGGGAGTAAATGGTTTATTCTTTTTTCGAGACCTTGACCACTATACTCCTGCAACACTCCTCATTCTTGATGAGAAAGGCATCGGGCTTTTCCATGATCTTGTACTGGCCGTTGGCTTCGATGATGAGATCGTCCTGGGTCAGGCCGTCCGTCTTGTTGATGATCATGAAACGTCCGAGGGGGACACCGCCTTCTTTGAGTAATGCCATCTCGTTACCTCCCAGTATCGTTTATTTCGTTTGTTTCGACCGAGAGAGTGGCTAGTGGTTTGTGGCTAGTGACTAGTGTGAAGATCCAATTTCCTGTACTAACCACTAATCACAAGCCACTAACCACAGTTGATCCTGCTACAGCAGGATCAACCCCGTCCACGACACCTTCTCCGTTACGGGGAAATGGAGTTTCGGCAGGCCTGACTTCTCCAGCGTGCCGATGACGTCGATGCCCATGGCCTCCATGGAAGGCCGCGCCCGGAAGGGCTGGCGGCAATGGCCCTCGGGCTCCATGACGATACACTCCTCGCATAGCCGGCAGCATCCGCCGATGAGTCCCGTAGCAAAGCGGAAGTCCGCCTCGAAACAGAGCCGCTCACCCAGGTTCACCAGTTCGTGGAGCACCCGCGCGGGGTCGAAGATGGCCTTGGTTCTCCCTTTTGTCTTCTTGTGAAGGGGAACGCTCAGCTGCACAACCAGCGCCTTGTCATAACGTGCAAGCGCGGCCCGAAACTCCGCAACCGATGGAAGATAGGGCGGGCACATGAGGTTCTTGCCGTAGGATTCGCAGATCGGAATCTGGCATTTGAGGCGCACGCGCTCATCGACGATCACGTCGGTAGCCTTGATGATCTTGACCTCCGAGGCGCCTTTCTTCTTGAGGGTGTCGATGACTTTATTGAGTTTTTGTGATGGCGTTTTCGCGGACGGCTTCAAATGTAATCCTCCTGGATTTGTTGATGTCGAACAAAGATGAAATCGAAGATTGCCACGTGGAGTTTATCCTGAGCCCGCCGACGGGCTCGCAATGACGATTAAGACAATCCCCCTGTGTCCCCCTTTTTCAAAGTGGGGGATTACCGGAAAGAGTACGCGGCAACACGAAGTGACGAAGATTGCCACGCCTCGCAAGGCTCGGCTCGCAATGACTGTCTTCTTTTATCTCTTCACTCAGGCACTTCTGACTCGTCCCTAGTCCCTTCACTGACCACTAGCCACTGGCCACTGATCACTAGATTTTCACCCCATAGCCGCTCTTCGTCAGCTTCTCGCCGCCGTTTTCCGTCACGAGAAAGACATCCTCCACCCCCACGACGCCTTCGCCGGGAAAGGTGAACTTGGGCTCCAGGGCGATGACGTGACCGGGTACGAGTACGGCCTTGCTGTTGCGTGAGATGACAGGGGGCTCGTCCAGTTCCAGGCCGAGGCCGTGGCCGCAGAAGCCGGCCTTGTCGTTGCCGAAGCCCATGAAGTTCGGCAGCAGGTTCTTCTTGTCGGCCAGCTTCTCCGCCTTGAGGTAGAGCTCGCTGACGGCGACTCCCGGGTGGATGTCTCCGGCCAGCGCCTGGAGGATCTCCAGGGACTCCCGGTATGCGCTCTCCAGCTTCTCGGGAAGCCTGCCCAGCGAGAAGGTGCGCGTGATATCGGCGTTGTAGCCCCCGATCGTGGCGGCCATGTCGACGATGACGGGCTCGTGGCGCGCAATGGGCCGGTGGCTGGCGCCGGCGGGAAGGGCGAGGCTTGCGCCGTGACCGCCCTCCGTCGTGTCCACGAAGGCGGGCTCGGCGGCGGCGGCACCGGAAATAACCGGACCCCAGTAGCATTCCGCGTTGAATGCCCGCATCCGCACATAGCCCTGATGCCCCTTCATCCTGGCGGCCATCTCGATGCGCGCAGAGAGCTCGAGCTCCGTCATGCCCTCCTTGAGCGCCTCGCGGGCAACGCGCATCATCTGGTCGCCAAGCTTTGCCGCCTGCCGGATGATCGCGATCTCGAAGGGGGACTTGATGGAGCGGATGGCCTGGATTACAGGCGAAATGTCGACAATCTCCCCTGGTTGCAGGGCCTCCACGTAGCGCGCGTACTGGTTGAAGGGCAGGACATCGAGCTCCATGCCCAAGCGCTTGATCTTTTTGTAGCCCTTGTCGGCAAGCACGCCGCCAAGCTCCCGGGGGCTGCGCGCATTGAAGAGATGCTCGAGGAGGGTTTCCGAGTGGATGCGGCTGGGGTTTTTCCGGATGAAGAGGATGGGATGGCCGTCGAAGGGGACGAATAGCCAGCCCTGGGGAACGGTGCCGGTGAAGTAGAAAAGATCGGCGTTCTGGACGATGAGCGCCCCGTCGATCTTCGCCTCGGCCAGGCGCGCCTGCAGCGCCTTGATCCGGCGGTCCAGTTCCTCCTTTGGCGTTTTGTTCATGCTCCCCCCGCAAACAGGGTACCGGGTATTGGGTTTAGGGTACAGGGAAAATGGAAGGGGATTTTCCCCCTCACCCCGACCCTCGCCCCTTTTTTTCACTGGTCCCTACACCCTGGTCCCTCGTCCCTTCACCGGTCACTGGTCACAGGTCACTAAAACTCTATTCCCGCTCGCTCTTTAATCCCCTGGCTATAATGATGCTTGATCTCCTTTACCTCGCTCACCGTGTCGGCAAGGTCGATAAGCTCCTTGGGGGCGTAACGGCCCGTGAGGATCACGTCAACCTTCTGGGCCTTTGCCTTCAGGGCATCCACCACGTCTTGCAGGGGGATGAGCCCGAAGTCGATGGCGATATTCAGCTCATCGAGGATCACCATGTCAAAGTCCCCGGACTGAATGGCCGCTTTCCCCAGGTTGAAGCCCTCGCGGGCAAGCTCCACGTCCACCGGCGCGGGGTTGCCCCGCATGACGAAGCTGTCGAGGCCGCACAGTTTGAAGGTGAGGTTGGGGAGGCACTGCTCGGCGCATAGGACCTCGCCGTACTTGCGGCCCTTCATGAACTGGACGACGAGCACCTTCTTGCCGTGACCCAGCGCCCTCAGGGCCTGCCCAAGGGCGGCCGTCGTCTTGCCCTTGCCGTCGCCCGTGAAGACCATGATGAGACCGCGATTGTATTTCGCGAGGGTTTCTTCGATGGCATCCTTGGTCATGTCGTCCTCCGAAAAAAAGGGAGAAAATCCCCCTGTGTCCCCCTTTATGAAAAGGGGAGTTTAGATGAAAAAGCCCGGGAGGCCGGTACTCGACCCTCCCGGGCTTTTTAAAATCAGTTAATGGTTTCGATCACAGGCACCCCTCCAGGTACCGCTTGGCGATGTCCTCGGCAGCGGTGTAGGGGTCGATCTCTTTCTTCATGACCTTTTCGATCAACCCTTCCATCTGGCCGCTTGCGAGAAGCTTCAGGAGAACCGGCTCGAGGATGCTCGCCCGGATGGCCTCGTTGAGCTCGACGGTCGCCTTGCGGCGCATCCTGGTGCCGATGAGGTCCTTGTCGACAAGATGCTTGTAATGCTCTTCAATCTTGGTGGTGATGTCATCGAGCGCCTTGTTGAAGCCCTCCGGCTGGAAGGCGTTTTCCACCTTCATGATGGACGGCCGCCATCCCCCCTGGAAAGCGGACGGCGGGGCCATGTCGAGCATGGCCAGCAGCTCCCGCGAGAGCTTGGAGGCGCCATCGCGGTCTGCCTTGTTCACGACGAAGATGTCGGCGATCTCGAGAATGCCTGCCTTGATCGCCTGGATCTCGTCGCCCATCCCCGGCACGAGCACCACGAGAACCGTGTGGGAGTGGTTGATGATGTCCACTTCCTGCTGACCCGTGCCGACGGTCTCCACGATGATCACGTCCTCTCCCAGGACGTCCATCACGTGGATGGCATCCCCCACGGCCTTGGCCAGGCCGCCCAGGGCCCCGCGCGTGGCAAGGCTCCGGACGAAGACGCCCGGGTCCTCGGCATGGCGCTGCATGCGGATGCGATCGCCGAGGATGGCGCCCCCCGTGAAGGGGCTTGTGGGGTCGACGGCCAGCACGCCGACGGTCTTCCCTTTCTTGCGGAAGCAGTCGATGAGGCCGTCGGTCAGCGTGCTCTTCCCCGCACCGGGCGAGCCGGTGATGCCGATGACGTGCGCCCTCCCCGTGAGGGGGAAGAGGTGCTTGATGGTGAGCTTCGCCTCGGGCATCCGATCCTCCAGGTTGCGGATGAGGCGAGAGGCGGCACGGATGTCACCGCCCTGGATCTTCTTTGTGATTTCCATTCCGGATGTCCTTACCTAAGCTCTCGGTTTCACGTTTGTGTTGATCCAGGTGACGATGGAATCCAGCGTCGCGCCGGGAACGAAGATCGCCTTCAGGCCTGCATCATACATCAGCTGGAAGTCCTGTTCGGGGATGATCCCGCCGCCGATGACCATGATGTCGTCGGCGCCCTTGTCCTTGAGGAGCTTCGTGACGGCAGGATAGAGATAGCGGTGGGCGCCCGAAAGGCAGCTCAGGCCCAGAAGATCCACGTCTTCCTGCACGGCCGCCGATACGATCTGTTCGGGCGTCTGGTGACAGCCCGTGTAAATCACTTCGTAGCCGGCATCGCGGAAGCAGCGGGCCAGAACCCTGGCGCCGCGGTCGTGCCCGTCCAGACCCGGCTTTGCAACCATAACACGCAATTTTCGATCAGACATGATATCTCCCCCTCCTTCCTAGTAGAGTCCCGGATCGCGGTATTCGCCGTATACCTCGCGGTACACGTCGCAGATCTCCTGCACGGAGCACAGGGCCTTGACGGCCTCGATGCAGAAAGGCATCACGTTTTCGCCCTTCTTGCAGGCAGCTTTCAGATCGCCGAGACACTTCATGGCAGCCTTGCCGTCGCGTTTGCGCCTCACGGCCTGGAGCCGCTCGATCTGCTCGGTCTCGATCTTGTCGTCGATCTCGAGGAAGGGGATGGACTCTTTCTCGTTTGAGACGTACTTGTTGACGCCGACCATGATCTTCTCGGCCGAGTCGATCTGGCGCTGGAACTTGTAGGCCGCGTCCGAGATCTCGAGCTGGGGGAAACCCTTCTCGATGGCGGCGACCATGCCGCCCAGGTCGTCGATCTTGTGGATGTATTCCCAGGCCTGCTTTTCCATCTCGTTGGTGAGCGACTCGACGAAGTAGGAGCCGGCCAGCGGGTCGATCGTGGTGGCCGCACCCGTCTCTTCGGCGATGATCTGCTGGGTCCGAAGGGCGATCTGGACGGCAAAGTCGGAGGGCAGGCACCACACTTCGTCGAGCGAGTTGGTGTGGAGCGACTGGGTCCCGCCGAGCACCGCGGAGAGAGCCTGCGTGGCCGTGCGGACGACGTTGTTGTAGGGCTGCTGGGCCGTGAGCGAGCATCCGGCCGTCTGGGTGTGGAACCGCATCCACCAGGATCGCTCGTCTTTTGACTTGTAGCGTTCCTTCATGGCCTTGGCCCAGATCCTGCGGGCCGCCCTCATCTTGCAGATCTCCTCGAAGAAGTCGCAGTGTGCGTTGAAGAAGAAGGAGAGCCTGGGGCCGAAGGCATCGACGTCGAGTTTCTTGCGGCGAAGCACGTCTTCGACGTACTCCATTCCGTCGCGAAGCGTGAAGGCCAGTTCCTGCACTGCCGTGGCGCCGGCTTCGCGGATGTGGTAGCCCGAAATCGAGATCGTGTTCCACTTGGGAACGTGCAGGGTTCCAAACTCGACGGTGTCGCTGATGAGCTTCACGGAGGGCTCCGGCGGGCACATCAGGGTCTTCTGGGCGATGAACTCCTTGAGCATGTCGTTCTGGATCGTGCCGCCGATCTTGGAGAGCGGAATGCCATGGATCTCGGCTGCCGCACAGTACATGGCCCAGAGAGCCGTGGCCGGCGGGTTGATCGTCATGGAGGTCGTGATCTTGTCGAGGGGGATGCCCTTGGTGAGAACGAGGAAGTCTTCAAGGGTGTCGATGGCCACACCGCACTTGCCGCATTCGCCGCGGGCCTTCGGGGAGTCGGTATCATAGCCCATGAGGGTGGGGAAGTCGAAGGCCGTGCTGAGACCCGTCTGGCCTTCCTTCAGGAGCATGTGCCACCGCTCATTGGTGGTGGCGGCATCTCCCATGCCCGAGAACATTCGGAATGTCCAGTACTTGCCCCGATAGCCGGTCACCTGGTTGCCGCGGGTGTAGGGGTACTGCCCGGGGTAATTGATGTCCCGCTCGAAATCCATGTCCTTGATGTCATCGGGGGTGTAAAGACGTTTGATGGGGAGGTCCGAAACCGTTGACCACTGAGCCTCTGGCTTCTGATCGGCCCACTTGGAAACGGACTTCTTGACCTCATCTTCCCAGCGCTGGCGGAGCCGGCTGGACTGCTCGAGAACTTCCTTTGCGAAATACACGTTTCTCCCTCCTTGTCCGTAAAATTAAAAATTTAAGCCATATACACTCCTCGCAATTTATTAAACCCTGACTATCCCTTATAATAGACCCACCCGATGCCGTATACAAAATACCCCGTTTTGTCAAGCTAAAAGACGGCGATTTTGCCCGCATTATGGGCCTTTCAGGGCGGAAGCCCTGCGCTGACGGGAGGGCAAAGAAAGATCGTTACAAAATAGTGTCTTCCGGGACGATCGGGCACCAACAAGGGGTTTTCCCGCATCAGAGCTCAAAGAGCCTGCGGGGGGTCTTTGTCAGGATCTCGTTGCCGCCGCTGCCCACGTGGATCATGTCTTCGAGTTTGACGACCCCGCCCCCCTCGGTCATCATGTGCGTGTCGAGGGCGATGACGCAGCCTACCGGGATCAACGTGGAAATGAAAAAGGCAAGGTCGCTGCCTATTGACCTTGCCTTTTATTTCGGAGTGGAGCCTGCTAACGATCGTTCAGGCGCATCTTTTACAAGCTGTTATAACGGGACTGCACCTGCTCATCGGTCAATGTGTCATTTCTGATGATGACCCGGTCAATTACGCCACCCCATCCGAGATTCCCGTATCCCCCGTCGTACATTTCGGAGAGCTGCGCGCCGATGATCAGGCTGCCGTCGGTATCCCGCACGCCGTCCGTCGTGTTGGCCGTCTCGCTATCGAGAACCCCATTTACATAGAGGCGCAGTTTCGTCGAATCCCAGGTCCCGACGATGTGGTACCACTGGCCGGGCTGCAGGTCGAAGGTCCCATAGACGCCGATCCAGCTGCCGTTATCACCCGTGATCATGAGAAGCAGCCGCGCGTTTGAACCCTCATAATTCCACAGCTGGAGCCCCCATGCCTCATCGCTGAAGTCTCTCTTTTCCCCTTTGTGGATGATTCCGGCAAAGGAGTGAATGGAGTCTACCCGGACCATCACTTCGACGGTTCCGTTGTTTCTCAGGGTCAGTGCATCACTGTCGGGCACGATGACGTAATCGAGGGTCGCCGGGTCGCCGTCAAACAGCAGGCCGTTGTGATTGCCATGGTAGCCTTCGGCGGCTTCGACGTCGGCTATCACGTATTGGCGGCATTCGCTGGTAAAGCCGACCCATTCCGCCACGATCGCCGGATCCTTTAATATGGCCAGGGTGTATGTCGCCTTCGTATCGTTTTCGGCAGTTACGACGATGGTGCAGGTATCGGTTAACGTCGTTGCAGTCGTCCGGCCGTCTGACTCATGGATATTAAATGTCGCACCGCGAGCGACGACGATTGCGGCTTTCAAGATCTCAACCGTCGTTCCAAAAGGAATCTTGACGAGGGCGGTGCCCTGAACCTCACCGATAGCGGAGGCAATGGAGGTATCATTGCTCAAGACGGTATTCATATGGATGGCAGGCGATGACTGGCTGCTGCCTCCGCCCGAGCAGCCGATCACGAACAGGATCAGGATGAACAGTGTGTTTATTCTTTTTGTTTTCATGGCTCACTCCTGTTGAAGTCGACATTTTCGTTGACCTCTCCATGAGCATAGCGAGTGCCACGAGGGGCATGCCACAATAAACGCTAATTATATTAAGTATTTAGATTTAATCTGGGCTGAGTGGAATGAGAATTTTGAGAGCTTTTCAGGGTGTCATTCCGGGAGGGTATCGTGTATTTATTAATGATTACAGCAATTTGTGCACATGGTGCCATTTTGGCATACAAAGGTTTGGATTACTTCGTTATTTCAATATATTAGAGAATTTCTCACGCTTCAATTTTCTCCTGACATCCGTTATAAAATAACCCGGGAAGAACGACGCAGGGGGTCAAAATATCGCGGGAAGATTCCCCTCACAGCAGAGTTGAAATGTCTTTCCGCTCGCGAATGCTTCCATCCGCCCTGGCTCGCCCTGAAACAGGCACGGCTAATTTTCTCCCAATAACAGGACAAGATTTTCAAAGAGGGATTTCTGAACGGAGTCGTTTATTTTGGACTTGATGACATTCAGCGCCTGGAAAGGGGACATCTTGCATCTGTAGGGCCGGTCCGTCGTCATGGCGTCATACATGTCCACCAGCGAGCAGATTCGGGCGTACACGTGGATCTCCCCCCCATAAAGGCCGTACGGGTAACCGCTGCCATCCTCTTTTTCATGGTGCTCCAGGATGATCAACTTGCACTCGGTGGTCAACTGGTTGGCATCATTCAAGATGTTGAACCCATAAAGAGGATGCCTGCGCATTGCCTGTAATTCGTCAAAGGTCAGCTTGCCTTCTTTATTGATGATGGCGGGATCAACCTTTATTTTTCCCAGGTCATGCAGGAAAAAGCCGACTCCGAGCTCCCGCAGATTATGACGATCCGAATAGCCGAAATATTTCTTGGCGAGAAGCAGTGACAGAACGCCAACGTTCACGGAGTGCGTGTAGGTATACCTATCGTGGTCGGATATCGTCAGAAGAAAGGTGTTCAGTTGATCCCCATCCAGAATGCAGTCGATGACTTCGTAAAGACTTTCGCGAGCCTCACAGAGCATTCCTGCATCGGGGGTATTTTCCATCAGTTTCTTCATGATGATCTTCGAAGACGATTTGACCGCATAGGCTTTGGATTCCTGGGCTGCGGCGTGATCCGTGAGCGCCTCCATCAGTCCCGGGGGGACCATCTTCTGATATGCGGACTCATTCGGATGCTCCGGAAAGATGTTCTCCGACAATTCCGGTACGGCAATGTTGCTCTTTGTAAGATCGACCGGGATCTGCGAAATTCCGGTCGCCGCGAGCCGATGAATATCTCGCGGTGAGCTCACGACAAATCGGCTTCTGACAAACGGGTGTTTGAACCATGAGCCCGGGATCGTGACGTGCATTCCGACTTTCAGTTCTCCTACGGGGACGATCTCCTGCATAAACCCTCCTGCAAGAAAATCAGTTCAAGATAATGCGACTTGCTTTCGCTTCCGCGGGCCGCTCACGCTTCAGTTTACTGGACTTTCCAGCTCCCTTCTGCCCGCCCGGAGACACCCCTTGCCTGATTGCCACTGGCAGTTATCTTCACTTCACTTCCCGCCACGGCAAACTCCACTCTGTAATCACCGGCATCCGTGCTCACGGACGCGATAATGCCAGCTAGATTGTTTGCATCCGCATCTGCATTCATCAGCTTGATCGCGTACTGGTTCATGAGCCTGTTCTTTCCTTCCGCCACCGCCTGCATTGCGGCCCTGTTTTCCGCTTCTGCCTTCAGACCGATAAATTGCGGCGCGGCCACGGCGCCAAGGACCCCGAGAATGACAAGAACCGCAACCAATTCAACCAGGGTGAACCCCCCCTGGTTGCGGGAACGTTTCTGATGATGTCTGTGAGAAAGCTCATTCATGGGCTTGAGCAGCGACATTCCTTTCTAGATTTACCATCCCATGAGCACGGACGATACCAACCGTGCAGCAGCGAAACCTTTCTATCATAAGCAAATTATATCAGGCACTTACAGCCCACCGCGCGCCGGCAGACGGATCCGGCCCCGGTCATGGAGATGTTCCATTGCGGCCTCTGAAGTCAAATCACGAATGATATGATGGGGATGCGGGCCCGATGCCGATTTGGCATGGATCGGATCGGCACTGCTGATCAGATCCGTCCGGGCTGCCGCCTGGAGAAAGGTAAGGCACGGTGTTTGCCTGTCCGAAGCCTTCTTGCACGCAAAATGCAAGAGTTTTGCACGCAATCAACAAGGAGCAAGGAGCAGGCAGATGAAGAAACGATTGATTCTTGCGGTTGCCGTGCTGGCCGTGTGTTTTTCGCTACCGGCGCAGGCCCAGCAGGTGGCTGTCCCCAACGTGGTCGGCATGCCGGCCGATCAGGCCATCAAGACCATCCAATCCCTGGGACTGAGAGCCCCCGTAACCGTTGAAGGCATGACGCCGGATCAGAAGCAGGCGGGAAAGATTACGAAGCAGAATCCGCCGCCCGGGCAGCACGTCGCCGCCGGTGGCGCTGTCACCCTGTTCACGGTCATGTATCAGGCTGCGCCCGTGAAGGTTACCGTTGCGCCCAATGTCCTTGCGGCGTTCGGTCCGGTCATGCCCAACGTGGTCGGCATGACCTTCACGCAGTCTTATGATGCCTTCAAGAAGGCGGGGCTTGACTTCGAAAAGTACCGCAACCGATATTCATGGAGGGACGACAGCACCGACCCGAAATGCATCGACCAGTGCGTTGTCAGCCAGACCCCTGCGCCCGGGACGCCGGTCAACCCGGACACTCCCACGGTGCTCGTTTTCACGAAATACTGGCCCACGGCAATTGTTCCGGATCTCAAGAACCTGACAGTCGATGCCGCCATGCAGAAGCTCAGGGCCGCCGGACTCGGCTTCAGCAGTAAGCCCACGGATACGGCCCGGCCGGAGCTTAACGGAATAGTCTACGGTCAAAGTCCTGCGCCCGGAACGAAGCTCCGGACAGGGGGCGCCAATACTTCCGTTACGATTCAGTCCTATCTCTACAAGGAAAGCGCCCTGGAGGTTAAGGCCCAGTTCATGCCCGAGGCAAAGACCTACCTCCTGATGGTGAGAGGCGGCGCTCTGCCTTACGACGTCGTGGCAAGCTACGACGTGCCGAAGAGCATGGCCGGCCAGAAAATCGTCAGGATCACCCCGTTAACGGACTCCCCCGGTTCCCCGGGCTGGAAGCTCTACCGGATCACCAACCTTGTTCCCGTTGAAGCGGTGATGGTCGTAACGGACGCCAAAGGGCGCAAGCACAACTACAAACTGCACCTGACGCAGGCCAACAAGTAGCGCCGGGTCTGCGGCGCGGCGGAAAGGATCCCCCGGGAATCACTCCCGGAGTTTTTTTGCGACACCCAGCTTGTCGAGGATCTCCTCCATGAGGCACCATTTCGTAAAAGCGGACTGCAGAAGATTGAGCCCGACGAAGGCGGTGAAAAACAGCCAGTATTTGCTGTAGAACCAGCCCAGCCCCACGGAGACAAGAATGAAAGAACCGGCGATCGCGCGAATCCATTGTTCCATCTTCATGATGAGCTTCCCCATGCTTTTCATCAGGTCAGCTTTGTCAAATCCTGTTATTTTGAAGGACGCTACTCCATTCTCGCCGATTTCTTATTCCGGAAAAATTCGTAGTAGAGCAGGGGAATCACGACGAGGGTAAGGCCCGTGGCGGCCACCGCGCCGAACATCATGGCGATGGCCAGGCCCTGGAAGATGGGGTCGAAGATCATGACGAAGGAACCCACGACGACAGCCGCCGCGGTGAGCACAATGGGCCGGAACCGAACGGCGCCCGCTGTCAGGAGTGCGTGTTTCAGGTCTTTGCCCTCCCGCCACTCCTGCTCGGCGAAGTCGACCAGCAGGATGGAGTTGCGCACGATGATGCCCGAAAGGGCGATGAAGCCGATCATGGAGGTGGCCGTGAAGAAGGCCCCGAAGATCCAGTGGCCGGGAAGGATCCCCACCAGGGTGAGCGGGATGGGCGCCATGATGACGATGGGCGTGATGAAGTTTTTGAACCAGGCCACTACCAGGATGTAGATGATCACCAGCACGGCCGCAAAGGCGATGCCCAGGTCGCGGAAGACCTCGATGGTGATGTGCCACTCGCCGTCCCACTTCATCGAGTAGGTCTCCTCGAGCCAGGGCTGGACGGCGTCATACTGTTTGAGTTCGTAGCCCTCGGGGAGCTTGAGGTTCCTGACGGCATCCTTCATTTTCAAGATGGCATAGATGGGGCTCTCTTCGGTGCCCGCCACATCGCCGATGACGTAGGTCACGTTCTTGAGGTTCTTGTGGTAGATCGTCTTCTCCCCCACGCCCTCGCGCACGCTTACCAACTCGGCCAGAGGCACCTGGCTTCCCAGCTTGGACGGCACGTTGAGGGATCGGAGGGTCGAGGGGTAGGCCCGGTCCTCCATGGGCATGCGAAGGAAGATTTCTACGGGTTCCTTCTCCTTCTCGAGGTGCACAAGCCCCGCCACCGCCCCTGAGAGCGCAATGCGCATGCTCTGGGAGAGGGCCTCTGTCGAGACGCCGTTTTCGGCCGCCTTGGTGCGGTTCGCCTCGAAGGTGAGTTTTTTCTGGTCGCCCTCGACGTACCAGTCCACGTCGACAACCCCCGGCGTCTGCTCGAAGATGTCGCGGATCTGCCTTGCGATCTCAATCTGGCGTTTTGTCTCGGGGCCATAGACCTCGGCCACCAGCGTGCTGAGCACCGGCGGGCCCGGCGGGATCTCGGCCACCTTGACCCGGGCGCCGAAACGGTCGCCGATCTCCTTGAGGCCGGGCCTGAGCCGCTTGGCGATGTCGTGACTCTGGGCCTTGCGGTCCCCCTTGGCGACGAAGTTCACCTGGATGTCCGCAACATTCGCCCCCGCGCGCAGGAAGTAGTGGCGCACCAAGCCGTTGAAATTGAAGGGCGCCGCCGTCCCCACGTAGATCTGGTAGTCCGTCACCTCGGGCACCTGCTTCAGGTACCCGCCCATCTCCTGGGCCAGCGCCGCCGTCTTCTCCATGGCGCTTCCCTCAGGCATGTCGATGATGACCTGCAGCTCGCTCTTGTTGTCGAAGGGGAGCATCTTCACCGTGACGAGCTTCAGGGGTACAAGCACCATGGCCAGCAGCAGCAGACCCCCCACGCCTGCAAGCGCAATGCGCCTCTTCTTCGCGCTGTCCATGAGCGGGGCGATGATCTTCTCGTAGAGGGGGTAGAAGTCCTTTTCGGGTTTGTGCCGGACGGTCTTACCCGGCCTGCCCAGGACCTTGTAGGCCAGCCAGGGGCTCACGATGAGGGCCACGAGCAGCGAGAAGAGCATGGCCGCCGAGGCCCCCACGGGGATCGGGCGCATGTAGGGGCCCATGAGACCCGACACGAAGGCCATGGGCAGAAGAGCGGCAATGACCGTCCAGGTGGCCAGGATCGTGGGGTTTCCCACCTCGTCGACGGCCTTCACGGCCTGGTCCACGCCGATGCCGTGTTGTTTGAAGTGCCGGTGGATGTTCTCGACGACGACGATGGCGTCATCGACGAGGATGCCGATGGAGAAGATGAGCGCGAAGAGGGTCACGCGGTTCAACGTGTAGCCATAGAGGTAGTTGATGAGCAACGTCAACGCAAGCGTCACCGGGACCGCCACGGCAACGACGATGGCCTCGCGCGCGCCCAGGGCGAGAGCAATCAGGATGATGACGGAGATCGTGGCGATGAGCATGTGCTGGAGCAACTCGTCGGATTTCTCCTTGGCCGTCTCGCCGTAATTTCGCGTCACCGTGACGTTCACATCCGAGGGGATGAGGTGCCCCCTGAGCGCATCTACCTTCGCCAATGCCTCGCGTGCCACGACGCTGGCGTTGGCGCCCTTTTTCTTCGCGATGGCAATGGTGACGGCCTCGTTCTGCCCGGCGGGGTTCCCGGCAATCCCCTTGCGCTGGCTGGCGGGCCCGAGGCCCATGAAGACGTAATTGCCCGGCTCCTCGGGGCCGTCTTTGAGCGCGGCCACGTCCTTCAAGTAGACAGGCCTTCCGTTATGGACACCCACGACGACGCGGCCCACCTCCTCGATGCTGGCGAGCAAGCCTCCCGTGTCGACGAGGATCTCGCGGTTGCCCGAGGGGTAGGTGCCTGAGGGCAGCGAAACGTTCGACTTGCGCAGGGCTTCCATGATCTGGAAGCCAGAGGTGTTGTATGTCTTGAGCCTTGCCGGGTCGAGGATGACCCTCGCTTGGCGGCGCTGGCCGCCGATGACGGTGAACTCGGCGACATTCTGGTCTTTCTTGATCTCCGTGCAAAGCTCGAGGGCGACCCGCCTCAACTCGTAGCCCGAGATGCGGGGGCTTTCGCTCCAGAGGGTGAGCGTGAGGACGGGCACGTCGTCGATGGACCTGGCCTTGACCATCGGCTGGGAGACGCCGGGGGGGATACGGTCGTAGTTGGACATGAGCTTGTTGTAGAGCTTGACAAGGCTCTCTTCCATGCTCTCGCCCACGTAGAACCGGACGATGGTCAGGTTGAACCCCGGCTTCACGATGGAGTAGATGTACTCAACGCCCTTGATCTCCCAGAGGAGCTTCTCCATGGGCCGCGTGACGCGCTCCTCCACCTCCTTGGCCGAGGCACCGGGGTAGGTCACGATCACATCGATCATGGGGACAACGATCTGGGGTTCCTCCTCGCGGGGGGTCACGACGACGGCAAAGAGACCCAGCAGCAGCGAAGCGATCACGATGAGCGGCGTGAGCTTTGACTGGATGAAGGCGTGGGCGATCTTGCCGGAGACCCCGATGCGGTCGCTCATTTTGCAGACCCCCCGGCGATCTGGCCCCCGTCGACGGCCTTCTCCAGCCCTGCCGTGATGATGCGCTCGCCGGCATTGAGGCCCGAGAGAATCTCGATACCCCCTTCATAGGCTTTCCCGGTCCGGACCAGCCGATAGGTCACGACCCCCTGGGCATCCACGGCGTAGAGCCCCGTGAGCTGGCCCTTGTCCAGGATGGCCCCCTTCGGCACAAGGATCGTCTCGCGCTCGCCCCGGGGCAGGCGCACACGGGCAAAGAGGCCGCTCCGGAGCCCCTTGTCGGACAGGGCAACTTTAATGATAAAGGTCCTCGTCGCCGGGTCCACGGCCGGGACAATCTCGATGATCTTTCCTGTCGTCTCGAGGCCCAGGGTCTCGATGGTCACCGCCGCGGTTGCCCCCACCTTGAGGGTTCCCGACAGCGATTCGTCAACGGCCGCCTCGAGCTGGTAGCCGCCGTCGCTCTCGACGGTGAAAAGGGGCATCCCTGGTGCGGCCATGCTGCCGGGATCGATGCGCTTGTCCGTCACGATCCCCGCGGCAGGCGCCGTGATGCGGGTAAATCCCTGCCAGATGCGGGCCTCTTCGAGCCCGGCTTTCGCTTGCTCGTAGTTGGCATCGGCCACCTTTTTCTGCGTCTCGATCTGGTCGATTTCCTGCTTCGCCAGGGCCTTCTCGTCATGGAGCTTTTTGTAACGCTGGTACGTGAGATCGGCCATGGACCGTCCCTGCTTTGCCGCCTCGAAGGCCTGCTCGGCGCCGCGCACCTTCTGGGCGGCGTCGCGGTCGTCGATGGTGGCCAGGAGCTGCCCCGCCTTTACCCGCTCGCCCGCCCGCACGGTTACGGCCGTGACGGTCCCCATGACGCGGCTTGCAATGACGCTTGAGACCCTGGCCTTCACTGTACCCGATGTCTCGTAGACGTCCTCTATTTTCGAGGGCTCCACCTTCGTGACGATCACGCCGGTGATCGGCTGCCGCTTGACCTCCGCCGTGCCGGGGCCTATCTTGTCGCCGCAGCCCGCAAGAAGGCTCATCAGGATCAGGGTTGCAGACAAGCCCACGCGCCGTTTTATCACTGTCCTCTTCATCATCGTCATTCCTTCTTTTCATCCGGTGCAATGCCAAGGTCCTTGAAGATCGTCCCGCTCTCCCAGCCGAGATTGAGAATGGAGACCCGGTATTCGTTTTCCCTCGCCACAAGGCCCGCCCGCGCCCTGTCGAGCACAACCTGGGCATCCAGCAGGTCCACCATGGGTGAGAAAGCGTTCTCGTAACGCATCTGCACAAGGCGCGTGCCCTCCTCGGCCGTCTTCAGGGCTTCCCGGGCCAGCTCAAGGTTCGCCTTTGCCTCCTCCACGCCGAGCTCGGCCTGGTAAAGCCCGTAGGCCGCCGCCTTCTTCATCCCCAGCAAGTGCTCATGGGCCTGCCTGGCCTGGTTCTTTGCTTTCGAGCGCTCGTACTCGCGCTTCGCCCCGTCAAAGAGGTTCCAGCGCAAGAATGCCGAGACCTGCCAGCTGTCGCCTTCCGTGCCGAAGGGGCGCGAGGGATCGTTCCACTGATACCCTCCGCCCACACCGAGGTAGGGCAGGTAATCCGCCTCGGCCATCCGGACGTTGTTCTCGGCGTTCTCGTAGCGAAGCTCCATGGAGCGCACATCCCCCCGGGTCCGGGCGGCCGTCGCGTATTCTTCGATGTCGCGGGCTTGGAAATCAGGGATATCCCCGGTTACTCCGGCCGAGCCTGCAAGGCCCAGCAGCAGCCCGAGAACGCGCCGGGCGAGATTGTGCTGCTTCTCGGCTGTGACCCTGCGCTGTCGCGCCTCGGCGGAGGCAGTGCTTGCCCTCAGGGTGTCGGCATACATGCCGAGGTCGGATTCGTACCGGAGCTTCGCGATCCGGTAGTGCTCCTGCGCATCCTTGACCCCCTTTTCAGCCACGGAGAGCTGGGCCCTCGCCGTGTGCACCATGAGCCAGGCCTGACAGACCTTGAAGGCGATCTCCTCCTTCTTGCGGGCGAGCTGGACGCTTCCGGCCTCGTGTTCGCGTTTCGAAATGTCGAGACCCAACCAGGCCTTCGGTGCGAAAAGCGGCTGCTCGACGCCGAACAGGGTCAGGTAATCGTCAATGGGGCTAGGGTGGTTCAGGTTGTCGATGGCAAAGTCCTGCTGCGTGAACTGCCCCTGGTTGAGCTTGGCCATGAAGGCGTAGGTGGGATTATTGGTGCGCAGGTAGCGCTCCTCGAAAAAGACCTTGGGCAGCAGACCGCTCCGGGCAATGCCCACGTCATCCTTTTTGGCGGCAACGGAACTCTCGGCTGCGCGGAGCTCGTTGTTGTTCTGCAGGGCGAAATTGACAGCGTCGGCGAGGGTGAAGGTCTGTTCCTCCGCCAGGGCCACGGCGGGAATGGCGAGGGCCAGGAAGAAGGCAAAGATCAGGACCGGGATGGAATAAGGCGCGCCGGGCACATTGCTCCCTTTTGACATGGGTCTCCTCCTTATCCCCTTGCTCGTGGCAGCTTTAATGTCATTATAGAGTAAAGTGCGGCAGGGCCGGAAGGGATATTTTCTCAGCCGAATGATTCCGCGCAGGTCAACACACCCTCCTTGAAACTCTTTTCAAAGGCAGCGTTGGGCCCTTATGGCGTGCCCGGTGTGGCCGCGCGATCAGCCCGATGTCCTCCGCCCGGGAGGAGGGCACCATGAAAAAAGAATGGAGGAAAGAAGAAGTACCCGCATGGTTTGCGCGCCTACATTTTCTGCCGATTAAAATGTTTTCTTCCTGTGATTTTCTTCCGGGTTAATGTCCGCATCCTCCCTGATGGCCCCGGCAGGAGTGATTCTCGGTAAGCTCCTGAAGCTTGTTATCCTTTAACAAGGCCATGTTCTCTTTTACCGTAGGCGCTGCAGCCCCGAACACCTTGATTCCCATTGCATTTAATTTCCTCAGGGCACCGGCACCGATGCCTCCTACAACCATCGCATCCACGCTCTGGCCATCGAGGGCCATGATGGGGTTGCATGCTCCGTGAGCATGATGAAGATCCCGGTTGTTTACTGCCGAAATATCCTGCCCATCCTGTTCAACGATGATGAACAACGGCGCTGAACCAAAATGGTCAAAAACCCTGCTTTCGATGCCTTCATTGGTCTGAACTGCAAATCCCACTTTCATGAATCTTCTCCCTTTTTACTGTTATTTTTTTTGTTTCCACAGGAACATCTGCCTTGCCTTCTTCCATATCCTCTTGCGGCGCCTCTATCCTCCTCTGCCCGGCGAACGTTACCGCTTTCGCAGGCAGGACAACCCCCCGGTTTTCCCGTTCCGTATGGAATCTCCCAGGAGTGCTTGCAACCGTCACATCTGAATCTTCTCATGGAAGCCATCTCAACGTCGCCTCCTTCAATCTTCAACGCCTTGCCCTCCACCAATGCCTCCGCCACCTTCCTGCGTGCCATTTCGACAATCCTGCCGAAGGTTTGACGGGAGACCTTCATCCGTTCCGCCGCCTCTTCCTGGTATAACCCCTCGAGATCGGCAAGCCTGATCGCCTCGAATTCATCGACCGACAGAATCACCTCTTCCAGCATGGAGAGAGGAATCCCCCGGGGTTTATAGTAATTGCTTCCCGGCATGGAACCTACCCGCCTGCAGTTTCTCGGTCTTGCCATCGATTTTCTCCGTCGGGCCTTATTATAAGCATATGCTCATAACTGTCAATGCAAAAAAGGCATTCGCTGCTGAAAATTGGATGAAGCGGGTGTGACCGAAAAAAAGAGAGGCAGGGTTTCCCCTGCCTCTCTTGTCGTTAATTTGAATTAAGGAGCTACTTCTTTGCCGCCGCCTTGGGGGCCTCGTCTTCCTTCATGCCCATGAGCTTCTTGGCCATCTTCTTCTTCTTCTCAAAGTCCGTGAGCACCGTGAACATGAACCGCTGCGTCTGAGGAGCACCCGCGCCGTGCCATGTTCCCGCCCCGTGGAGTCCCGCAGACCAGTGCTGGAGGAACTTGGCGACCTTGAGCCGCTTCTCGGCGGGGGCCGCGGCTCCGAAGACCTTCTTCAACGTCGGTCCGACCTCCGGATCCTCCAGATCCTTGAGCCTCGGCATCGTCACGACAAGACCGCCGCCGATGTCGCCTGCGTTCTTGATGATTTCCCAGAACCCGTGGGCGATGTTGAGCTTGGCGGCGTTGCCGAAGAGATCGTCCGGCAGATAGACCCCGGAGCCCTTCGGTTCCTCGCGGCCGCGCATGGCCGCCGCGATCGCGCAGGCGTGGGAGGTCTCGCTGAGGCGCACCATGTCGATGATCTTCTCCTGGATGTGGGGTACCTTTTCCACGCCGATGTACTCGGCGGCCAGCATCGTCCCGCCGATGATCACGTCGGCAAAGCCGACCTTGCAGGCCCCGCCGCAATTCATGCGATGGGCCTTTGCAAACCGGGTAACCAGACGGCCGGCATACTTGGTCTCGCCGCACATGAACACACGCTCCCAGGGAATGAAGACGTTGTCGAAGACCATCGTCGAGGTCTCGCGCTGGCCGTAAATAGGATTGCCTATCTCTTCGATCTCCTCGCCGAAGTACTCGCGCTCGGCCGAATAGGCATTGTACTGGCAGATGTAGGTCAGACCCGGGGATCCGTTGGGTACGGCGAATGACAGCGCAAACGCCCCCTCGTCATCCTTGAGCCCCCCGCCGGGAAGGACCAGCGTTTCATGCGCCCCGATGGCGCCGCTCTGACTGACCTTGTAGCCTCTTACCACGATCCCGTCGTCGCGCTTCTCGACCAGGTGAAGGTAAACGTCTTGTTCCTCCTGCTGGGTGGGTCTCTTCCTGCGGTCGCCCTTGGCGTCAGTGATGGCACCCGAGACGGCGAGGTCCTTTGACTGGGCCATCTTGAGCCAGTTGTTGAAGCGCTCGTTGTACTTCGTGCCCAGGGCCTGGTCCATTTCCCACGTCGTTGATGCCAGGGCATTGAGGGCATCACAGCCGACGCAGCGGTAATTGCAGGTGCCCACGGTCTGGCTCGTCAGCAGGGCCATCTCCTGGCGCATGTCGAGATCATGGATGTTCCGGGCCACGTTGAGGTTGCGGTTGATAGGCTCCCCGGTCAGGTGGGATTTGCCTACCATGACCCCCTGGTGCTCGGGTTCCTGGGCAAGGTCGTAGATTGCCGCGTTGGCCATGACCATGGACTTCGTCACGGGGTTGTCGAGCAGGTTCTTCACCCATTTGCCGCCGACGTACACTTTTGGTTTGAGCTTCTTTACGCTTTCCAGATACTCCTTTGACGTGATTAAAGCCATAGCGTCCTCCCTTTTTGTTTTATTTTTCCGATTTGACCCCTATAAAAAAAGACGCATTGTCCCCTTTATCCGGATAGGCACCGATATTCGGCATTGCGATTTCCATCATTTCCGTCAGTTTTGCCCCTGCCAGCTTCCCGGACAGGACCAGCGTCAGGGTCCTGTCCTTCAGCTTCGCGTCCGCTATAAGCCCCTTTTCATGAAAGCCCGGCAGCGTCTTCTTGCGCAGGCAGCACTCCACGATGTTTGCAAAGGTCCCTTCCAGCCCGGTGTAGACGCCGCGGCCGCTCTTCCCGATTTTCACCTCGATGATTTCCATTCCCGATTCAACCTCGCTTGATAACCTGTTTCGATCCTCTTCGTGCTGGCTCCCGTCGCCCGTCATCAGGCGGGTTTTTCCGCCGGCAGTTCCTCGCCCAGGGCAAGGCGGCAGATGTCGCTGATCATGTAATTCTTCATGCCCGCTTCGCGCACCTTCTTGTTGAGGATGGCGAAACACATGGGGCACAGATAGACCATTGCTTCCGCACCGCTTGCCTTTGCATCCTCGATGTTTTTTACCCGGAAGGGCTCGTAGTTCTTCCCGCGGGGAAAGAGTTTGAGTCCCGGGCCCGCTACTTCCACGCCGCAGCAAAGGGCGTCAACGCCTTCGTACTGGCGCTTCATGCGCTCAACCCCGATCAACTCGAAGATCTCGTCCACGAGCGGGTCCTTCTCCGGCGTGTAGCGAGACGCACAGGGACGCTGGTAGGCAACCTTCATGTTGAGTTTTTTCAGTTTTCCCTTTTTCTCCTTCAGGACGTCCCGGAGATGCTCGAAAATGTGAACCGGCCGGAAGGGAATCTTGATGCCCAGCTCGGGGGCGACCCCCTTGAGGGCGGCATAACAATCATCGTGCACGAAGACGATTTCCTTTGCCCCCGATTTGGCCAGGCTGTCCACCATGCCTTGCAGGCGCTCGCGCAGGACGGACTCGTCGCCCATGTGGGCGAAAAGCACATTGCAGAAATAGTGCTTTCCCTTGAGAAGGGGGATGGTCTCGAAGAGCTCTCCCTGGACGGCCCAGGGCATGTTGCCCTGCATGACGCAGATGGACATGGCGCGCTCGGCGGGCGGCATGGGCTTCGGCTCCCCTTCGGGCTTGAACCGTGCGGCCATGTCGGCGCGAAGCTTCGGGTCGGTGAAATCGCCCGCCTCCTCCATCCTCTTCATGATAAGATCGAAGGGCCGTGCCTTCGTCGGGCAATACTCGTCGCAGGCCATGCAAGTCACACAGTCATAAATCCACTCGGACTTCTCGCCCGCGGCAAGCTTGCGAAAAGCCGCCGAGCCGCTCTCCTTGTCGAAATCCAGATACTTGCACCGGGACAGGCACTCGCCGCAAAAATCACATCGATCTTCGTGAAACATATTTCTGTTTACCTTCCTGAGATATAGTCGTTGATCGTGGATCTCCTGTTGAAGATTGCCACGCCTCGCGAGGCTCGGCTCGCAATGACTGCTTTTTTCCTTCCCTGGACCCTATACCCTTTATCCGCCGCGCAGCGGCTACAGTTTCCTCGCCAGATCCTGAGCTGCGATATGGATGGCATCCCAGGCGCCCCCGAAGGGCGGCGCATAGGGAAGATCCACATAACCGAGCTCGTCGACGGTCAGCCCCGACCAGAGAGCAATGGAAAGGGCGCTGACCCGCTGGACGGCCCCCTTTTCGCCGATGCACTGGCCGCCGAGAAGCTTGCCCGTCTTCTTGTCGCCGACGAGCTTGATGCCCAGCTTCTCGCCTTGCGCCATGGGCCTGCCGATGGGAAGCCCCCAGATCAACGAGCTCACCGGTTCAAATCCATACTTTACGGCTTCCTCCTCCGTGAGGCCCGTGGCAGCCACTTCGAGCTTGAAGGCCTTGAAGGCCTGGGCGCCGACGATCCCGGGAAATTTGACCGAGGCGCCGCCGATGTTCTGGCCCGCCACACGGCCCTGCTTATTGGCCACATCGCCCAGCGGGAAATAGACCCACTTCCCGGCGACCCTGTGGAATGCCTCACAGCAGTCCCCCACGGCCCAGACGTTATCGCGGGATGTTTTCTGGTGAAAGTCCACCTTGATGGCGCCGCTCTGCCCCATCTCGATCCCCATGGATTGGGCCAGAGCGGTGTTGTAACGCGTGCCCACGCCCATCAGGACGAGATCCGCGTCCAGGTCGCCGTTGCTCGTGGACATTTTCAACTTGGAGCCCTTCCCCTTCTCGATGGCCAGGGGCTTCGTTTCCGGCAGGAACTCGACCTGGTTCTTGCCGAGCTCCTCGACGAGTATCTTGGTGAATTCGGGGTCCCACCGGAAGGCGGGCCGGGACAGGATGTCGACAACCTTCACCTCGACGCCGACATTGCGCAGGGCCTCGCACATCTCCATTCCGATGTAGCCCCCGCCGATCAGGACGGCTTTCTTGACACCCCCCTCGTTCAGGTAGGACTTGAGCTTCAGGGCATGCATCAGGTCCCGGATCACGTGGACGCCTTCCAGGTCCTTGCCCGGGATGTCCAGGCGCACGGCGTCGGCCCCGGTGGCCATGACGAGATAATCGTAGGGGATGCTCTCGCCACCTGCCAGGTGGACCAGCCCTTTCTGGGCGTCGATGCCCTCGACATTGGTCCGGATCCTCGCGTCGATGCCCGTCTTTTTGAATTCTTCCGGCGTGCGGATGACCAGCCTCTTGGATTCCTTGATTACATCACCGATGTAATAGGGCATCGGTCAGGCGGCGTAGGAGACGAAATCCCCCCTTTCGATCAGGGCAGCTTCCAGGGTTTTGTCACGCCTTTTTGCCTCGGCGGCGCTCGACGGCCCCCCCGCCCCGCCGCCTACGACAACCAGTTTCTTGCTCATGAATGATCCTCCTCGTGGGAACTCGGCATTTGTATTCTCTCAGTCCTTGAGGTTTTCCACGTTCTCCCCGAAGGGCTTTGCAGCAAGCTCGTTCTTGTCGGAAAGGATCAGCTCCGCGGCGATCCCGGCCGCATCGGTGATGACCTCGCGACAGTACAGCGCGTGTTCCTTGCACAGCCAACCGCTCAGGCCGCCACCCTGCCATGCGGTGGTCAGGTCCCTGCAGCAGGTTTTCCCGTACTTGGCCTTAAAGCGGTTCGGGACCTGGTTGAAGATCCGGTAGACGCCGGGTTTGCCGTAGAATTGCGCCTTCGATTTCATGGCCTGCTCCTTGGGGTCGGCCCCCTCGGGAAGCCCTTCCCTGCCGTGGACGGCGCTCACGGCCATGACTGCCCCCACCAGCGCCCCGCAGGTGTCCCCGAAGAGCCCGATGCCGCCGCCAAACCCGGTGGCGCACTTCTTCGCCGCAACGGGCATGCCCGTATCGAGCAGTGAAAATACGGATTCGGTCACACATTCGGCGCAGTTATAGCCGAGGGAAAAGTTCTTCCGGGCACGTTGACGGACGGCTTCAATCTTTTCCTCTTTGCTCATCGGGATATCCTCCTTTTTTCGGTGGTGAGTTTTTACGGTTCAGGAGGTGCGAAGACAGGTGACGGACCGGAGAGAGACCTCCCGGGGACGCTCAATACAAGCATCCCTTACCAGAAAGCACAATACGGAAAAACTACGTAAAAAATACGTATAAAAACTACGCATATTACAGGGCCATGAGGTGCGATTTGAGATTGGCCTTCTTATTCCTGAGGCCAAGTTTCTTGCGGATATTGTCCCGGTGGACCTCGACGGTCCTGGCCGAGGCGTTGAGCAGCTCCGCCATTTCCTTGGTCGTGCGCCCTTCCTTGATGAAGTTGATGATCTTGATCTCCATGGGGGTGAGGTTGGGGTATTTCGTCGACAGGGTGCGCAGGAACGGGGAGATGATCTCGCCCGTGTTTCGCTCGAGGATTCTCAACTGGTTGAGCTGGTGGCTGTCAATCGGGGTCATCTTCAGATTTTCGATGTAGGGCAGAACCAGCTCCCTCACGTTGCAGATGACCTTCTCCTCGAGTTCGGCCTTGTCGTCTTCCCTGCGCTTGAGCAGGACCCTGAGGGCTGCGTTGGCGTCCTGCAGGTTCCGGGACTTCTCCTCCAACTCCTGCTCGCGCTTCTTCAGCGCCGCCTCCATTCGCTTGCGTTCCGTGATGTTCCGGGCGATCCCATGGATTGCGACGGGCTTGCCCTTCTCGATGACGCTCCGGGCATTGATTTCCACCCAAACGGGTTCGCCCGTCCTCGTGTAGGTCAGGAATTCCTGCGAGTTGGTGATGAGGTCGGAGAGCTTTTTCCGGAACATGTCCCTCACGACCGTCAAATACTCGGGATCGAGGAGCTCTTCCAGACTTATCCCGTGCATCTGCTCGGGTTCGTAGCCGTACGTGCGGGACGCGGCGGTATTGCAGGACAGAATCTTTCCCTTGAAATCCAGGAGGAAGATCATGTCATTTGCGTTTTCGAACAGTTCCCGGAACTTCCGTTCCGATTGCCGCATGGCCTCTTCGGCCTTTCGGCGCTCCGTGATGTCTGTGACGATCTCGACCACGCCGCTGATCGCCCCATATTCGTCGCGTACGGGGTAGCTGCGCAGGACCCAGTTCTTCTTGTACGAAGAGAAATCGACGACGTCGTGGGGCTCGCCGGACTTGAGGGTCTTTTCCGCCGGGCAGATGCTGCAGGCCTTGCTCCGGCCGTGCAGCCCCGTGTAGCAGTATGTCCCGTTGATCTGGCCGGGCTTGAGGTTGAAGGCCTCCCGCATCGCCTTGTTGGCCCAGATCACCCGCAGGTCCGTATCGAGAAACAGGACGAGCTCGGTCATGGCGTCGAGAATGACCGCCTTCTCCTGTTCGGACTTTCTGAGCTCTTCGATGAGCCGGAGGTATTTCTTATCGATCTGCGGAACGGACTTGTCGGGTGCAGTGGATTTTTTCATTCACCCTTCTCCAGAACGACAGTGGCGAATCGGGACGTCACGCGCCTCGCTTCCGCCTTATCTCATTTGCGGGACCCGATCAAGCAGGAAAACGGACGAGGCCCGGCGCGGATTTACACACCCGGCCGGATGTGGTAATAGTGCCGGGAAATAGCAACGGCAATGGTGATGCCCATGAAAAACCCTCTGCTGATGAATCTGGAGGACAACGTAACCCTTGAGGGCGATGTGCTCGTCATCATCGACCGGCGCAGGCTCCCCCGCGAGATCGTGCGCCTGCGCTGCCCCGACCACGAGGCCGTGGCCCGGGCCATCGAGGAGATGGCCGTCCAGGGCGCAGGCGACATCGCCATCACGGCGGGCTTCGGCCTCTACCTGGCCGCCCGGAAGCTCGAGCGCGGCGGCACCGCAGAGAAAACCGCAACGCTTCGGGAAGCCGCAAGCCGGCTCATCGCCACACGGCCCACGGGTTTTCACCTGGCGGCCCTCGTCAACAAGCTCATGGGCCGCATCGAGGAGGCGGCCCATGCAAAGCCCGCCTCCGAGGTCATCCTGGCATCCCTGCGAAGGGCCCTGGAGAGCCAGCGCCGGATCTCCGAGGACACGGGGCGTCATGCCGAGACGCTTCTCTCCTCCGGCGACCGGATTCTCACCCACTGTTTCGCCGGGCCGGCCCTTCTTTATATGCTGCGCATGGCCCGCGAAAACGGCAAGGACGTGCGGGTGATCTGCACGGAGACGCGACCCTACCTGCAGGGGGCTCGGCTCACGGCCTGGTCGGTGAGCGAGCTGGGCATCGACACAACGCTCATCACCGACAACATGGCCGCCCACTGCATGTCGAAGGGGATGGTCAGCAAGGTCTTCGCGGCGGCCGACCGGGTGGCCATGGATGGGGTGGTGGCCAACAAGGTGGGGACGCTCCAGCTTGCCATCTGCGCCCAGTACTTCAAAATCCCCTTCTACATTCTCGCCTACGGCGGGCCGGACAAGCGGACGCTCTGCGGCGCCGACATCCCGATCGAGGAGCGGGACCCGAGGGAGGTTCTCGAATTCCGGGGCACACCCATCAGCGGCCCCGCCGTGAAGGGTTACTACCCGGCCTTCGACCTCACGCCGGAGGAGCTGGTGACGGGGATCGTGACAGCGGGCGGCATAACAAGAAGAAGAAACTGACCATTTTCCCCCTCACCCCGACCCTCTCCCTCGGCGGGGAGAGGGAGATCAGGGAAATGGTCTTTACAGGGAGTGGAGCTGAAGAAGGGAAGTTAAAAAGGGGGGGCGATTCAGAAAATCGCCCCCCCTTCTGTCTCGCCCGGGTTCTCGGGCCATCCTTTCACTGTTCAATCACTGATACAGATAATCCTTCTGCGCGGCCGGGCCGACTTTTTCCAACTCGAGGGCCGAGCCGGGGATCAGGTAGCTCCGCATCCGGCTGGGCAGGTAAACGAGGTACCAGGGATCATCGGGGCGATATTCCCCGCGCCTTCCGACGATCTTTCCCCGAGCGCCCTTCATATGATGGCCGGGGTGGGTGACGACGACAAAATCACCGAGATCCATGGCGTTGCTCCTTTGCAGAGGACATTGAGCGGGTTGATCCTAGCACACGGGCGGGAGCCATGACAATCAAAATGACGGGCCCGCTGTAGATTTTGTCACACGATTGTGGTATGGGGCAAACGGGTCCAGGGTCAAGGGTTCAGGGTACAGGGATGGAGATTCCGAGTCCCGAATCCGTTATTGACGAGACAGGAGAGAAAGACCAAACCAGACAGACGACAGACAAGGGGGGAGAGATGACGGATATCAAGATGCCCATTTTTTTTCACGCCAACTACAAGGTCATCATCCGTACGAAGGACTGGGAGACCCGGGAGAGGGCCCAGAAGCTCTCCGTCCGGGAGCTAAGCCCGGAAGAGCAGACGGCCTCGTTCAAGGACCTCGCCGAGAAGGACATGCCGACCCACCAGATCGTATTCTACGACTTCGGCTGCAAGAGGGTGATCGAGGGGAAGCTGCTGGAAAACGTGGAAGAGAAGATCATTTTCAAGGTCCAGGAGAAGGAGTACGAGTTCTCGCACCTGAGGCCGCCGACCGCTCAAGGCTGATCTCAGGCCACGGCGCGTTTTTCCGCCGGCTTGCCGAGGATCTCGCGGATCTTCCTGGAGAGGTCGATGATGCTGAAGGGCTTCTGGATGAAGCCGCCGCAGCCGCGTGAGAGGATGTGCGAAGCCTGTCCGTTGAGGCTGTAGCCGCTCGCCAGGAGGACCTTCACCGAGGAATTGATGCCCTTCATGGCGTCGAACACCCGTCCGCCGCCCATCTCGGGCATGATCATGTCCAGGATCACCATGTCGATCTCACCGGTCTTCTGCCGGTAGATCTCAAGCGCATCGGGCCCGCTGCGGGCCGAAAGCACCCGGTAACCCAGCGTCTTCAAAACCTCGACGCCCACATCGAGGACGATGTCCTCGTCGTCGACGATGAGGATTGTCTCGGTTCCCTTCATGACCTGGCGCTCCAGGGACGCGTCCGCAACGGTCGCGCTTGCGGAGACGGGCAGGTAGATGTTGAAGGTCGTGCCGTGGCCCCTTTCGCTGTAAAGGGTGATGATGCCGCCGTGGTTCTTGATGATGCCGTAAGCCGAGGCCAGACCGAGGCCCGTGCCGCGCCCCCGGCCTTTCGTGGTGAAGAAGGGCTCGAAGACGCGCTGGCGCGTCGCCTCGTCCATTCCGATCCCCGTATCGGTGATGGAGATCTTCACATAGCGGCCGGGTTGCATCTTGTGCGGTTTCACGAACGGCTCGTCGAGGATCACGTTTTCCGTCGAGAGGGTGAGCTCGCCGCCGCCGGGCATGGCCTGCCAGGCGTTGACGTACATGTTGAGAAACACCTGTTCGATCTGTCCGCGGTCCGCGTCGACAGCCCAGGTACTCTCCGGCTCGCGCCGGGTGATCTTGATCTCCTTTTTCGTCCGACCGAACATCTCCGAGGACTTCCGGATGAGGTCGTTGAGGTCCGTGGGCTTCACCTCGTACTTGCCGCCGCGGGCAAAGCCCAGCAGCTGCCGGGTCAGCGTCGCGCCGCTGCGGATCATGTTTTCGATGCCCGTGAGGTGGGCCGAATGGGGGTGCTCGCCCGTCATGTCCATGAGCATCAGCGAGACATGCCCCTGGATGCCCATGAGGAGGTTGTTGAAGTCGTGGGCGATCCCGCCGGCGAGCGTCCCGATGGCTTCCATTTTCTGTGCCTGAAGGAGCTGGGCCTCGAGCTGCCGGGTCTGGGTGATATCGCGGGCGATGCCGCAGATCCCGATGATTTCCCCCGCGTCGTCGAACATGGGGACCTTCACGACGTGCAGCGTCACGGGTACGCCGTTGATCGTCTCGCTGTACTCGACCTCCACCATCTCGCCGTCGAGGATGCGGTAGTCCATCTCGCGGGTCCGCTGCTCGGCTTGCTCCCCGAAAAGCTCTCCGTCGGAGAGCCCCACGATCTGGGCGGCGGGCTTGCCGAAGAGGGCCTCCACGCTGGGGTTCACCAGCACATACTTGAGCGCGCGGTCCTTGATGAAGATGCAGTCAGGGGCCGTCTCGAAGATGGCCCGGAAATTTTCCTCGCTCTTTCGCAGGGCCTCCTCGGCGAGCTTGCGCTCGGTGATGTCGTGGACCATGGCGATGACACCGACGATCTCCCCGCGGGAGTTGCGGTAGGGGGCGTAGGTGCCCGAAATCCAGCCCGTCTTTTCGCTCTGGGGGACGTAGTAGGTGAGATCCGGCGCCGCGATCGTGGCCCCATCGAGTGCCCGCTCCAGCAGGATATCTACGCCCTGCTCCCGGAGGTGGGGAAAGACCTCAAAGGCGTTCGCGCCCAGGACTTCCTCGGCAGGCAGTCCCGTCAACTCCTCCATGAAGCGGTTCCAGACGATGTAGCGGCTCTCACGGTCGTAGACGATGACCCCCTCGTGGGCGCTGGAGATGATCTCCTTGCTGAAGCGCTCCGATTCCCGCAGCGCCTTCTCGCTGCGTTTTCGCTTCGTGATGTCCTCGTAGACGGCGATGATCCGCCCTTCCCGGAGGTCGTCGCCGATGCGGGAGGCATGGAGCCTCACCACGATCTCGCGGCCGTCCATGCGACGGCAGGGGATTTCGGCGCTGCAGGTGCGCTGCCTGCGCAGCGTCGAGTAGACAAACTTCCCGATGTCGTTGTATTCCTCGTCGCTGCGGTAGAGAATGCGCGTCGTCTTGTCGATGAGTTCCTCGGGACGCCAGCCGAAAACGGCGTCGACGGCGTCGTTGGCGAAGATGACGCGGCGTTTCGCAAGTCCCAGCACCGCGTGGGGGATGGCGTCGAGGATGGACGCTTCCAGGGCCTCCAGCTCCTGGAGCCTGCGGCTGTGCTCCTTCTGGGCCGTGATGTCCATGGAATTGCCCAGGATGGCACGCCTTCCCTTGTACTGGATGGGGGTCACCGTCTCCATGACCCAGCGGATCTGTCCGGACTTGGTGATGATACGGTACTCGTAGGGGGACGACCCGCAGCCTTTCAGCATCTCGATCGCCTGCACCCGGATTGTCTCACAGTCCCCGGGGTGAACGATGTCGATGCACCTCATGCCAATCATCTCGCTGACGGAATATCCTGCAAGCAGGGCCGCCTTTTCGTTGAGGAAGTCAAAACGCCTGTCGAGAATGACGTAGACGCCGGCGTGGGAGCTGTGGGCCAGGGTTTCGTAGAGCTGCCGGGATTCGGCCGGTTCCTCGCGGCGGGGTTGCTCGCGGGAATCGAGCTGCTTTCGGAGGGCTTCGATCTCTTCGATCAGCTGCTGTTTCGTTTTTCTGCTGGGGGCGGCCATCTACTCTCTCGGGAAGACCGGTTTTGTGTGAGACTCTATCATCGGGAAACGGTGCAGCTGGAGTACCCGCAAGCGTGCAAATACTCTGCCAAAGAGAACTCCTTTCCGGCCACAGCGAAAGCCGCCTCTATCCTGCCGTAATTGCGCGCAAAAATATGACTTCATTCCGCGCCTCACCTGGGATATAATTTTATTGAGCGTCAGGAACCCGACCCGATGATGCGATCTGATGACAGAGGGCATGGACATCCCCTCACAAAAAGGACCAAACAATTCCGGTGATGAGACGTCTGACGACAGCCCTTTTTCTGATCTTCGTGCTCGCCTTCCAGGCAGGGGTTTGCGCTGCAGCAGACCCTCCCTTCCCCCGCCCGACAGGAGCCGTCAATGATTTTGCCAACGTAATCCCGGCGGATCAACGGGCCGTCATGGAGAATCTCGCCCGGGAGGTTCTCCAAAAGACGGGCACGGCCGTCGTCGTGGCGACGGTGCCCACCGTGGGGGACAGGGTGGTCGACGATTACGCGACCCGTCTCTACGAGTCCTGGGGAATCGGGAAGAAGGGGGAGGACAAGGGGGTCCTGATCCTGCTGGCCCTGAAGGAGCGGCGAGTGCGGATCGAGACAGGCTACGGCGTCGAGGGCATCCTGCCCGACGGGGTCGTCGGCGAGATCCTCCGGCTGCACGTGATCCCCCACCTCAAGCAGGGCGACTACGGCAAAGGCCTCTCGAACGCCATGACGGCCGTTTCCGATGTCATCTCCAGGAATGCCGGTGTGACTCTCACGGGCAGACCGCAGATGCAGCCTGAGCAGCCGATGCGATGGAAGTCGGTCAGTCCCTTTATCCTGATCCTTCTAGCCATCGTCATCGCACTGAATGTTTTCCCGGAGGCGCTGCAGTGGCTCCTGGCCCTGCTTTTCTTCGGTTCGGGCCGGAGAGGTCGAGATTACGGCGGAGGCTCCTCCGGAGGGTTCGGTGGCTTCAGCGGGGGCTTCGGCGGCTTCGGCGGCGGGATGAGCGGGGGTGGCGGGGCAGGGGGGGACTTCTAAGACAGTGGTCAGTGGCTAGTGGTCAGTGAAAAGAGGAACGGACAATGAGTAAAATACCGAAAACGCCTCAAGAAGTATTCCCGGAGATCGTCGAGGATCTCAAGGGGATCTATGGCGAAGCGCTTCAGTCGGTCATCCTCTACGGGAGCGGGGCCCGCGGCGAATACGTGGCCGGCAAGTCGGACATCAATTTCCTCGTCGTCCTCACCGGAAACGACGCAGGGGATCTCGAAAAGATCCTGCCGATGATCCCGAAATGGAAGAAGAGGGCTGTGGCAACGCCTCTCTTCATGACGAGGGCCTTCATCGGCTCCTCCGTCGATGTCTACCCGGTGGAGTTCCTCAACATGAAGCGCCATTACCAGGTCGTCCACGGCGAGGATGTCCTCAGGGATCTCGTCTTCGAAAAGCAAGCCCTGCGGCTTCAGTGCGAGCGGGAGCTGAAGGGAAAGCTGATGCTGCTGCGCACCGGGTTCCTGGAGACGGCGGACAAGGCGGAGAGTCTGCAACGGCTGATGGCGGCATCCATCACGGCCTTTCTCTCGGTATTCGGCGCCCTGCTCACCCTGAAGGATCGGGAGGTACCCCACGGGCGGCGGGAGATCGTGGCGGCTGTGGCCGGTATGTACGGGATCGACGCCGCGCCCTTCCTGGGCTGCATCGACCTGCGGGAGGGAAAGAAGGGACTGTCGTTCGGGGAATTGAAGACCCTCTTCCAGTCGTACACAACGGAGATTCAAAAGCTGATTGCGATTGTGGACGGCACCGAGGCATGAGAAAAAAATCCCCTTCTATCCCCCCTTTTACAAAGGGGGACGAAAGAGGGATTTGATGACCGGATAGGCGAGACAGACTGAATAGACTAGATAGACCATGTTTGAGGAAAGGGAACATTCACCCTCACCCCGGCCCTCTCCCAGAAAAGGAAGGGGATCGTCCCCCTCCTCCACTTCCTCCTCCCACCGGGGGAGGAGAACAGAGGAAAAGGGTTCCCATAGGGCGAGGGAGATTAAGGAAATGAACTTTTTATAGGAGGTTATATGGCTAAGAAAGGACTCTGGATTGCTTTGGCCGTCGTGGCCGTCATCGCCATCTCGCTTTATGGCTTCTTCAAGGGGACCTACAACGACTTCGTCACCCTCGACCAGCAGGTCAAGTCCTCCTGGGCGCAGGTTGAAAATCAGCTCCAGCGGCGCTACGACCTGATCCCGAATCTCGTGGAAACGGTGAAGGGCTATGCCAAGCAGGAGAAGGATGTCTTCATCGAGGTGACCAACGCCCGGTCGAAGGTGG
>CAZUBX010000016.1:0-49079 GCA_964619035.1 uncultured Syntrophaceae bacterium
TTCGGCTTCAGTCCGGCGGCCTTCTTCGAAGCCCCGGCAGCAGCGAAGACGGCACCACCAGTGAAATTTTAGGGACGGGGGACGAGGGTGTAGGGACTAGGCAAAAGGCGTCGTAACCGGTTTCTTATCTTTTCACTCGTGCCCGGTCCCTGGTCCCTGGTCCCTGCTTTTATCGGGCCAGGAATACACGGGCGGGCGGCGATCGAAGACGGTTCCGTCGGGCATGACCTCCACGTCCTCGTCTTTGATACGCTTGATCTTTGTCAGGTTGGCGGGGACACGGCGAGCTTTCGCGGAGGCGACGGCATCCTCGACGGTCTTGAAACGGGAGATGTCTTCCAGGGTCATGATCTGGGGCAGAACCATCCCGATCTTCCCCTTCTCGTATTCCTCCAGGGCCCTGGAAGGAGTGAGCCAGAGATGCTCCGTCAGCTCCACGCCGTCGTGGAAGGCGGCCTGCGCCGATGGGGCTTCCGCCAGGAAGAACCGCACGTCATAGCGAAGGGGCAGGGGTTCGGGTGTGATCCAGTGTGAAAAGTAATGCAGGCGGTCGAGGGGGAGGAACAGCTCCTCGATCTCGAGCATCTGGGTGAATTTCATCTCGCCTTTGTTGAGCGCCCTCCGGTAGCCGCAGAACTGTTTCCGCTCCTCTTCCGTCCGGATCGTCACGGGCGAGCCGTCCTGCCTGAGGGCGATCAGCATCCCCACTTCCTCGAAGGTCTCCCGGATTCCCGCAACCCAGGCGCCCAGCGCTTTTTCCGGGCTCGACATGTTCGGAAGGATCTCCGAAGCCTCTTTCCGTTCGATCCCTCTGCAGAAGCGCTCGATGCCGGGCTCATAATCCTCGGGGTCGAGAATTCCGCCCGGGTAGACGTGATAGCCCGGGACGAAGCGGCTCCTGCGATTGCGCAGGACCATGAGGACTTCGATGTCTTTCACGGCTTCATTCGAACAGGGCCGCAGGAGCATGACCGTGGCGGCATCGGTGGGCGTGGCGTACATAATCTAAATGATTCCCTCACAAGAAAAGGGGCGTCGTCAGCCCCGCCGATCATATAACCTTGATTGTATATCCTTCAAGTGTATGAGTGTCTAAGTGTCTGAGTGAAGAAAGGGCAAGGACACATATCTTCTTCACTCAAACACTTAGACACTTCTTCTCACTGCCTTTTGAAGAGTGCCACGGCCTCGATGTGCTTTGTCTGCGGGAACATGTCCACCGGCCTGACGGTAATGAGGCTGTAGCCGCCGTCCACGAGCTGGCGGGCATCCCGGGCCAGTGTCGCCGGGTCGCAGGAGACATAGGCGATTCTCGAGGGGCGAAGCCCGATGACGCAATCGAGCACCTCCCGCTCGCAGCCCGTTCTCGGGGGATCGAGGACGACGACGTCAATCGCCGCCTTGCCCCCGCCGAACTCCCTCTCCAAAACGTCCCTTACGTCCCCCTCATGGAAAAGGGCATTTTTTATCCCGTGCCTCTCCATGTTCAGCCGGGCGCACTCGACGGCCTCGCCGTCGATCTCGATGCCGACAAGGCTGCGGCACGCAGGCGCAAGGAACAGGGAAAAGAGACCCGAGCCGCAGTAGAGGTCGAGGACCGTCTCGCCGGGACCGGCCCCGGCAAACTCCATCACGGTATCGACGAGGCCGTCGGTGAGGGCCGTGCTGGCCTGAAAGAACCCTTCGAAGGGAACGAGGAGCTCCCTCCCCTTCACGATCCGTACGACGTGTTTCTCTTCGCTCTTCCCCGTGAGCGACCAGATGACATACCGATCCACGCGCAGGGGCGCGTGCATGGGACGTCTCAGGAAGGTGAGTTGCTCGTTGATGCTCTCGTCCATGATGGCGCAGCGCTCGATGTCGACGAGGCGGCTGCCTCCCACATCCATGAAACCGATCCGGTAAGCGGCGTCACGCTGCCGCTCCACGTGGAATTCGCCCTTGCCCCGGTACCCGTAGGGAACAGGCGACGGGCAACCGGGCTCGACGGGCGGAGCCGTAAATTTCCCGATCCGCTCGAAGGCCTCGACAACCTGGCGCCTTTTCATCTCGACCTGCTTTGCGTATTCGATGTGCTGGTAGTGGCAGCCCCCGCAGCGCTGGAAGTAGGGACAGGAGGGCTCCACCCGGTCGGGTGACGGCGTGACAAGCTTTTTCACCCGCCCGCGGAGGTATCGCTTCTTCGCCTCCCGGATCTCCACCTCGGCCACGTCTCCCGGTGCGGTGAAGGGCACGAAGACGACGAGGTTCTCCACCCGGCCGATCCCCTCGCCCCCGAAGGCGACCGTCTCAATCGTTATGGTGATGATGTCTTTTGCGCGCACAGCCATTGGTTTCCCCTTTCGTCGCTGCACTATAGCAGGGTTTACGCGGGCGGGCAAAGGGAGATACCGCAAGACCGAATTGCCCGTGATTCCGGCGCCCTTTGCTTGACAGCCTTTCTGCAGGTGTGTTACCGTGCCCCGAAGTGTGAGAAACCATGGGTCAACTGGATAAAAAATCGATGCTCTGTCCCGGCTGCCGGAGGCTCATCAGCTCCGACGAGCCGACATGCCCCTTCTGCGGGCTCGGGAAACCGGGCGCGCCGATCCGCAAGATCCTTTCCCGGTTCTCGCTGCGCGACGGCGAGGGCCTCATCCAGTTCATCATCTACGCGAACGCCGCCATCTTCATCCTGGCGCTTGTCCTGAAGCCCTCGGAGATGGGGATGTCGCTCAACCCCTTCACCCTGCTCTCGCCGTCGAGCACGAGCCTGCTGCTTCTCGGCGCCACGGGGACGATCCCGATCGATTTCTACCATCGCTGGTGGACGATCCTGACGGCCTCCTCGCTTCACGGGGGAATCCTCCACATCGCCTTCAACCTGATGGCCCTGCACCAGATGGGCCCCTTCGTGACCCACGAATACGGGACGGCGCGGTTTCTCATCATATACGTCGTGAGCGGCATCGCGGGATTTGCCCTGTCCTACCTCGTGGGGATCCCCTTCACGCTGGGCGCCTCGGCCAGCGTTTGCGGCCTCATCGGAGCGATCCTGTATTACGGGAAATCGCGGGGCGGTTCCTTCGGCACGGCCATCTACCGGCAGGCCATGGGGTGGATCATCGGCCTCATTCTCTTCGGGCTTCTGCTGCCGGGCATCAACAACTGGGCGCACGGCGGCGGGATCGCGGCCGGGATCGCCGTCGGGTTTGCCCTGGGGTATGAGGATCGACGGACGGAGACGATGCCGCATAGGATCGTCGCCGCTGTATGCGCCCTCGTCACGGCGGGGGCGGTTCTCTTCACCCTGATCCAGGCTATCCTCATCCGTTTCTTCTGATCATCGGCACGGGGAAACGGATCAACGAAAAAGGAGGTATCATCATGATGAAAAAAATCGCCCTGCTGGTTGGTCTTCTTTCGCTGAGCGCGCTGACCGGCTGCGCAATCGTCGCCGGGGACACGGTCATGGGTTACGAGTCGGGAAAGTTTATCTATCACGACGGGGGCCTCCAGTCGAATTACAAGGTTCCCATGGACCAGGTGTGGGAAGCCGCCCGCAAGGCCCTGACGGAGCTGAAGGCATCGGATATCCAGCTGGATCGCAAGATCCAGAAGGGCACGATCGAAGCCGTTCTCGACGAGGAGAAGGTGAAGATCACCATGGAGTACCTCACCCGCACCGAAACCTCCGTTTCCGTCCGTGTCGGCACGGCGGGAAGCAACGTAGCCGCAAGATACATCCACGACAAGATCGATTCGAACCTGAAAAAATAACTCAACCATGGAGCAAAACAGAGAAGCTGTCGCACCGCCCGCCGGCGAGACCAAAAAGACCATCCGCACATTCGCCTTCGCGTCTTTTTTCAACGACATGGGGTCGGACATGATCTACCCGATCTGGCCCCTCTTTGTCGCATCCCTCGGGGCCAACATGGCCGTCCTGGGCCTCATCGACGGGATCGGCAACGCCATCGTCTCCATCTCGCAGGCCCTCTCGGGCTATATCTCCGACCGGACGCGCAAGCGCAAGATTTTCATCTGGCTGGGCTATCTCTGCGGCGGGATTTCCCGGCTGGGCTACGCGCTGTCGGCCACGTGGCACTGGCTCGTCCCCTTCCGGATTTTGGACCGTGCGGGCAAGATGCGCGGCGCCCCCCGGGATGCCATGGTGGCGGATCTCTCGATGCGGAGCAACCGCGGCGAGAACTTCGGGATCATCCGGACCCTCGACAATGCGGGCGCCCTCGTCGGGATCGTCTTCTGCATCGCCTTCTTCCCCTTCCTCGGGTATCAGAACCTGCTGCTGATCGCCGCCGTACCGTCTTGCATCGCCGTGGCGCTCATCGTGTTGAACATCCGTGAGCAGCCCCTCGAGAATGCCAAGCTGTTCAAGGGACTTTCGTTCGCGAACCTCGACCGAAACTTCAAGCTCTTCGTCGTGCTGAGCGCGGTTTTCTCGCTGGGGGCATTCAGCTACTCGTTTCTGCTCATCTTCGCCAACAAGTTCGGCTTCCAGATCACCACGGTGCCGCTGTTCTATCTGCTGTTCACGCTGGTGGCCACCTTCTGTTCCTACCCCTTCGGCGTGCTGTCCGACCGCATCGGCCGCAAGGCGGTGCTGCAGATCTCCTATGTTCTCTGGGGGCTTGTCTGCCTGGCGATGATCTTCGCCGACAGCACCTGGATAGTCGTCGCCGCGTTCGTCCTCTTCGGCCTTCACCAGGCCGGGATCGACACGGTGCAGAAGGCCTTCGTCGCCGAGCTGGGCCCCGCCGAGTACCGGGCCAGCACGCTGGGCGGCTTCCAGATGGTGATCGGCCTGTGCGCCCTGCCCGCCTCCGTCGTGGCGGGGCTGCTGTGGGAGAGCTTCGGCATGCAGGCGCCGTTCATCTTCTCGCTGGTGCTGACGGCGATCTCGGCAGGCATGCTGTTCTTTGTGAAAGAAAGGGTATAGGGCCGCAGGCATCAGGCTACAGGCAACAGGAAGATGAAATCCGGTTCTTCTGTTTCAACTCGTCCCACCTTCGAAGCTTCACAGCTTCCCATTCTGAAGTCCCGGTTCATCGGGCGGCCGAATCGATTCCTTGTCGTTTGCGACATCGACGGGAAAACCGTTGAAGCCTACCTCCCCAACCCGGGAAGGCTCTGGGAGCTATTGTTTCCCGGACGATTCCTGTATCTCGTCCGAACCCCTCCCGACCCGGCGAAGAGCACCGAATACACGGCACTTGCCGTCGAGCATGAAGGCAGGCCCATCCTGCTGCACACGCATCGCACCAACGACGTGGTGGCTCACCTGCTTGCGGTAAAAAAACTCCCCGGTTTCGAAGCGGCGTCGGTCATCCGGCGCGAAGTTCGCGCAGGTGCCAGCCGCTACGACTTTCTCCTGGAAAAGGACGGGAGGGAATTTTTCCTCGAGGTCAAATCCTGCACCCTCTTCGGCAGTCGCATCGCCATGTTCCCCGATGCCGTCACGGAGCGAGGCCGCAGGCACCTGGAGAACCTTGCCCTTCATGCACGACAGGGAATTCCCGGCGGAGTCGTTTTTGTCGTCCACTCGCCGCTAATCGATACGTTCATACCCGACTACCACACGGATTACCGCTTCGCGAGGGCGCTTCTCGAGGCGAGAAACGATCTGCTCGTCAAGGCCGTCAGTGTGGAGTGGCGGGAGGATCTGAGCCTGGGGCCCCGTGTCCGCGACGTGGAGATCCCCTGGGATCTCATCGCGCGGCAGGCCCAGGACAGGGGAAGCTACCTTCTGGTCCTCGAGGTCGCGCAAAACCGCCGCATCGATGTGGGCGGTTTGGGCAAGGTCACGTTCCCGAAAGGGTACTACGTCTACGCCGGCTCGGCCCGGGCAAACCTCACGAAGCGGGTGGAGCGCCACCTGAGGCGGCGCAAGCAATTCCACTGGCACATCGATTTTCTGCGGGACCGGGCCGACTCGTGCACGGCGCTGCCCGTCCGTTCGAGCGAGGATCTGGAGCACGACCTGGCGGCGGCCCTGGGACAGGTTGCCGACTGGAGCATCCCCCGATTCGGCTCCTCCGACTGCAGATGCCCGACACATCTTTTCGGCTTTAAAGAGAACCCCGTCCGCACGCCTCGTTTTATCGAATTGCTTCTGAAGTTTCGAATCGACCGCCTGGACTGCCTGCTGTCCAAGCCATTGTAATCCATCGTTTTTCATCTTTCTTACCTGCCACCTGTGACCTGTCGCCTGCCACCTCGCGCTGCGCGCGAACGCATGGCACCCCCCTTGCATTACTCCGATTGCCGGGCCGTTTTGCGCACATGCGGAATATTTGATGCAATTATAGGTACTTGCGCTGCAAAAATCCCCTTCAAGTTATGACGGCAGCAACCGATATTAGATAAATGAAACCATTGCAACACTTGTCAGGATGTTTGAAATGAATTTCACAAGTGAATTCCCCCGCCCGCCGAACCGTCGGGAGTATTCCCGGGTCAAGACCGTCGTTCCCTTCGGCGTGCGGCTCGTGCCCCCGGAAGAGCGGGAAAGCCTTCTGTCCAGGGTCTCCAATCAGACGGCCGTCGATCTGGGGGGGCTCCCCGAAATCCCGGATCAGGCCCTTGCCGAATGGCTCTCAATGATCAACCGCAAGCTGGACCTTATCCTCAACACGCTCGGCGCGCAGAAGATGGGATTCAATGCGCTTCCGGTCCAGCAGATCAGCATCAGCGGGGGCGGTCTTTCGTTTCACTCGCGAGAGCCCTTCACCCGAGGCGATATCGTCGAAGTCATGATGGTTCTCTCTTCCGGCACCTCCGTGGCCCTCTATGTCTACGGGGAAGTGGTGGCGGCCGACCGGCGAGACGACAGTTTCGAAATCGGCCTGAAGTTCGTCGCCATGGGCGACGAAATCCGTGAGGAAATCTGCCGGTTCGTCTTCGAGCGGGAGCGGCAAATCCTTCGCGACAAAAGGGGGTAACGCCGGCTTCCCATGTTCACCATCATCGGCTCTGCCATCGTCGTCGCCTGCGTCATCGGCGGTTTCCTCCTCGAGCATGGAAACCTCGCCGTGCTGTTTCAGCCCGTCGAGTTGCTCATCATCGGCGGCGCCGCCGTGGGCGGCTTCATCATCGCCTCGCCCATGAAGGTCATGAAGGCCGTATTCGCGGGTCTCCTGAAAATGTTCACCGGCAAGGGGTACACGAAGGCCGACTACCTCGAGGCCCTCACGATGCTGGGCGAGGTCTTTTACAAGATCCGTAAGGAGGGCCTGGTCTCCGTCGAAGGCGACGTGGACAACCCCAAGGAGAGTGCGATCTTCACCAAGTACCCCCGGTTTTTCAACAACCACCACGCCCTCGATCTCGTCGTCGACACTCTTCGCACCGTCATGACGACCAAGATCGAACCCAACGAACTGGAGGCACTCATCGACGCGGAGCTGGAGAGCCACCACGAGGAGCTGATGGCGCCGAGCAAGAGTGTGGCCACCGTGGCCGACTCGCTCCCGGGCCTCGGTATCGTCGCCGCCGTGCTTGGCATCGTTCTCACCATGGGAAAAATGAACGAGCCGCCGGCAGTCCTCGGCCAGAGCATCGGCGCGGCCCTCGTCGGCACCTTCCTCGGCGTTCTGTTGTGCTACGGCTTCGTGGGGCCCATGGCGAAGAACATGGAGTGCTCGGCCTCGGAGGACCTCCAGTACCTCATGGTGCTCAAGATGGCCATCGTGGCCTTTGTCAGCGGCGCCGCACCGCAGGTGGCCGTCGAGTTCGGCCGGCGGGTCGTCCCGGCCGTCGATAAGCCCGCGTTTACGGAAGTTGAGGAAGCCCTCAGGAGAATCAAGAAGTAATGTCGGAAGCCGTCCGCAAGGTCATCATCAAGAAGGTCAAGAAGAGGCACGACGGGGGGCACCACGGCGGGTCGTGGAAGGTAGCCTACGCCGACTTCGTCACGGCCATGATGGCCTTCTTCCTTCTGCTGTGGCTGCTCTCCATGGTGTCTGACGATAAGCGGATCGCCATGGCGGAGTACTTCAAGAGCTTCAGCCTCTTCAAGGAGAGCGGCACGAACTTCCTGCCCGGATCGGCCTTTGTCATCGCCGACCACATCAAGAAGGCCGAGCTGAAACCCGAGAACATCGCCGCGGCCCTGAAGAAGGCTATGAAGAAAAAGGGCGGCGGTGAGGGGGTAAGCGACCAGGTCCTCATCGATGCCATCGACGGCGGAGTCCGGATCCAGATCGTCGACAAGGAAGGCAGCCCCATGTTCCAGCTGGGAAGCGCCGAGCCTACGGAGAAGGCAAGGGAAATCCTGGCCAGCGTTGCCGAGGTGATCCGGGATCAGGACGCAAAGATCGCCATCGAGGGACACACCGATGCCGCCCCCTTCCGCGGCGATCAGATCACGAACTGGGAGCTTTCGACCAATCGTGCCTCTGCCGCAAGGCGGATGCTCGAGACCAACGGGTTCGACCCCTCGCGAGTGGCTCGCGTGGTGGGCTATGCCGACACGGAGCTTCTCATCAAGGACCAGCCCAAGGACCCGCAGAACCGGCGGATCAGCATCATCTTGCTGCAGCCCAAGGACGGCCCCCCCGTGGCGCAGGGGATGAAGAAGGACGTCCGGACCTCCTCCCAGCAGCCCCAGCCGGGTCAGCAGGCACAGACCGGCACATCAGAGCCGGCCGCAGAGGCCGCCGCCGACAGGGAAAACGCCATGAAGCAGTCCTTCCAGGAAAAGAAGGCGGAGATGAAGAAAAAGAAGCGCGACGTGGTGGGGCTCTGGGACTGACGCGAAGCGTCAGTAACCGACAGCCTGCAGATCGGGAATATAAAAAGGATCGGGAAAGCGAATTTCCCGATCCTTTTCTTTTTTCCAACCGATACGTTTGTCCAACCAGGAGTCGGGATTCGACCCTTCACATCGTCAACAAACGATAAAGAGATCCCGAAACTTTCGGAATCCCTTTATTGTGCCCCCAAAATCGGGTGACTCAGCGATCCTGACCCCAGTACCACAATATAATGGCAATGCTGGAAATAACAGCGACGACGGGGCGGACAACCATCACCTCTTGTGCAAGCATGGTCTCCGCAATAAAGAACAGCGCCAGCGTGGCAATTAAGGTCAGCCTGACGATTTCCCTGATGGATGTTGTTTCTCTATATTGCATGACCGGCATCACCTCCCCGGGATTTATTGATCAAGTGTTCTGGAGATATGCCCAGGAAAATATCGAAAGACAGAAACCGATAACCGAGATGACTGCAAGCGACGGGTGACTGGCAAACTTGTCGAAGAACGCACCGAAGATGATCAGCATGACCGAGACAATAAAAACGAGTTCGGCAATCATGTTCACAGCCGCCGGGTATTGTCTTTTCATGGCCCTTGCCTGCCTTTTAAAGGTGCCTCTGCCAAATCTTCTTCACGTTCCTGAACGCAAGGTTATTTCAGCCGGCCAAATCCAGGCTGCTTGCAGCGAAGACGTTGCGTGACGAGGACGCATGAAATCGGTTCTCTATTGCCAACTGGAATTCATCAAGCCCAAAGGGCTTGGGAAGACAAATGTCAGCGCCCGCATCTTCCATTTCTTTCAGGGCGGATAAATCGCCGCTCATGCCAATGACATGAATGTCCGGACGCTGCGCTTTCAAGAACTTGCAGAGTTGTATTCCGTCAACTCGGGGCATGTCGGCGTCTGTCACGACAACGTCGTATCGGCCTTGCTGGAGAAGCCTGATGGCCTCGAGCCCATCGCCCGCTTCATCGACCCCATGGCCGAAGACGGTTATCATTGAAGACAGGATCTGCAGAATATCCGGATTGTCGTCCACGACCAGAAGTTTCACGGCACACTATCCTCCATCTTGGGAATAACTGTACGCCGGCACGAAAGGATTATAAATAGTGGGTACCCTGACACTGGGGTTCCAAATACCCGAGTTGGGTCTCAGGAAAAGGTTATACCGGTGGGTAAGCGGCTGCACAGCACGAAGGCAGTGACAGGCAGATCGCCTCTATGTTGCCATTCCGCATCTGCTGCGCTTAAACGAGGTATGCATCGGCAGGAAAGCATGCCCGGCTGCGGGGGGGCGGGCGAGAGCCTGGGGAATTGGTCTTGAAGGTGGGTGGCCAATGAGGACTTGTATTTTGAGATTTGGTAGCCAAGCGAATGCCGATTCGCAAATCCCGTCCTTCCTATTCCTCAGTGACGGAGCCACGCGCCTTGTGACTTCCCGTACCCGGTCGAGGCGTCATAGGCGCGCTCCTTCTCTCTGTACTGCTCGAGGATCTGATTCGCCAGTGCATTGGCCTGTCTTTCGAGGCTTGGACAGTCTTCCATGACCGGAAACAGCAAAAGCTCCCGATCAATGGACGCTGCGGCTTCCCGGCCGATTTCATAATGCCCCCATTCGTGCCGTTTCAGGGCCGCCGAATAGTCTTCAAACATCTTTTTCTGGCTCGAAGTGCCGCCTTTGAGCTTCGGCAATTGGATGGTCGCCGTCAGCGTTGTCTTCGCGGAGGTGATTGTGCACCTCCCGCTGTCATAGGCCTTCCAGAAAAACCGCCACTGCACGTTCCACTTCGTGTAGCCGTGATAAGTGCGACTGTTATGCCGGATGGGGGACGCCTCGTTCACCGAGGCCAACAGGCTCTGACTGGGTTTTGCAATGGCCTCGTAGTACCCGTAATCGAGATTCTCGACCACTTCCGCACTTGCCGTCGAAGAGACCAATATCAGGAAAATCAGAAGACAGCCGCAGCGCAATGTTTCCCTCTGTTGTGGGGCAAAAGCCGGGATCGGATGCTTATCGCCTTTCGTTATCCGGAAAACGCGCAACGACGCTCAGCCTGCCCGGTTCCCGACGCAAAATCAGAATCTCCCCCTCAGCAGGCACGATGCCCGTCAGGGCCGTGATGTTCACCTGGTGGGTCACGAGCACGACGGGCCGGCTCAGATCGGCCGAGACAATCCATGCCCGCAATGCCTCGGTCTGCCCACGCTCCCGGTCGGAGGCTTCGAAAAAGGAATTCAGGGCGGGCAATTCGACGACGGGACCGACGGCGAGATTGCGCGCTGTCTCGAGGCAGCGGCACCACTGGCTGCTGTACACCGTCGTGCTCGCCAGTCCCGCTGCCCGCAGACGCGCCCCGATCCGCGCCGCCTGCTCCCGGCCCTCGCTGGACAGGTTTCGCTGGGTGGAGCAATCCCCCAGCCGGAAATTCGGCGGATCGCCTGTACCCGGCGCCCTGGCGTGGCGCAGCACGACCATATGATCGGCACTACCGACCAGTTGCTTGAGATCAGGCTCCGCAGCCCCTGCTGCCATGGGCAGACTGCACAGCAATAGCAGGAAGATCAGTAGCTTTCGCTGGGTGTTCATGGATGGGTGGCTCCTGATTTGTGAGTGGCCCAGCTCACGACGCACTCCCACGTTCCCGCATCGAATCCGGGGTTAGACTGCTGCCAGTCTCCCCGCAACCACCGGCTCTTGCTTCCGAGCCTGAAACGCGTCTACTTCACCGTTGCGGGAAGAAACTTGAAAGGTTCTGCAGGCTGGAACTTTTCAGCAGCATTGCCGGCAAAGATGGCGCCGCCGGTCAGCGTGAGCTTCTTCGTCGGCTTGCCCGCGGCGAAATCCATGTCGGCCAGGTTCACCCAGAACACGTTCGGGCTGCGAGCGGATTCAAAGAAATAGCGCTTGTACTTGTGATCGGCCACCGTGCGCCAGATCGTCGATGAGATGTTGGGCTGTCCGGGCGTGGTGATCCCCAAAGGCACCGACACATTTCGAATCACCGAAAAGGCGCTGGCGACGGCTTCAGCGTTATCTGACGTCTTCGGAATCGCATTGATATAGAAACAGGCACGGACGAACCGATCGGCCGACCGATTGGTGCCCGGCAGCATCACCGTCCCGCCGATCTCCTTCCAGTAGGCATTGAGGGCAAGCTGTTGTCCAAACGGAGGCGAGTTCGTCATCACCTGATATTCCCGGCCGTGGTATATAACCAGCCGTCCATCAAGGTATTGGAAGATAGCGGAGTCGCCTGTGGCATCGGAAATTGACAGGTGCATCTGTCCAGGCTGTCCGTCCGGTGTCATGACCGGAATGACATAAAACGGTTCTCGACGCAACGCCTCCACCGCCTCTGCGACCGTGGCAAAGTTGTCCAGCACATATTGCGGCCATACAGAAATGGACAGGGGTTTGCGCTTGTCATTGTCGGCAGGCTTGACATATTCGGATTCAACCAGATAGAGCATGTTGGCGACCAGGCCCTTCTCGTTCATGCCGTCCGCCGTGCCAACGTCCCATCCGGCCGCCACCAGACTGCCATATTTCGAAGTCCAGCGAATGGAGTTCGGTCCAGCGGCGCCGTCGCGGTTCATGCCGCTCGGGAAAGCCCAAAGGTTGGTTTTCGTATCTCCTTTCCAGTCCATGCTCCTCACGGTAATGATCGTATCTTCCGGGCCGAGGTAGACCGCCCGGGTACAGGCATCCGTCTGCTGCACGGGCATTCCCCCAACGACCAGGGCAGCCAGCATGCCGCACAGGGCACATTGAATCGTGATTTTGTTCATCGCGGATTCTCCTTTTATCTTTTCTGTAACGAGCGCATCGGATGAGCCAGTCAACGCTTGGACTTCTGAACTTCAAATCGCTTGTTAAGGGTTTGGGGATTCATCCGCCGCAGGGGCCGTCAAGGGCCGGGTGAGGCGGAAGTCAGGCCCGGGAGTGGCCGTCTCTTCTGCAACATGCGCAAGATCCAGTAACCGCCGGCTGCGGCTGCAAGGTGCTTCAAGGTGTGGCCGCTTACGATGTGCCCCATTGCGAAAATCTGCTCGTCAAGAATCTCCAGGACTTTCGCGAGGGCATAGAGACCCGCCACAACCGCCAGGTCTGATCCTCGCGTGTAGCGCTGCGGCATGAAAAGCGCAATCACGAGCACGAGAACCGAATATGCCTGCACCGCGGCATAGAAGCGCAAATCGCCGGCGCCGCGCACTTCGCTCATGTACCACTGCAACACGCTGCCTATCCCGATGAGCAGAAGTATCGGCAACAGCCAGAGGCCGGCCCGCGGGCTGATGCGCTCTGCGATTACGGCCGCCACCAGCGACATGAACGCTATCGCCATCGGCAATCTGTCCCACACGAGCGATGCGTTGTCTGGATGAAGATGATAGTACCAGGAACCGATTCCTGTAAGCAGCGATCCGGCGAAAACAAACAGGTATGGCCATCGCTCCCGCCTGTCAAGAAAATGTCTTGGAATCTGTTCCGCATTGAGTCGCAGCAGGAACACCAGGCCCCACAATCCAATTGCTGCGAAAGCCAGATTGGATACCACGTCACCCATTTGAGGCAGGCCCAGGAAACTTCGCTGGTCTGCGAAGTCGTGATATTCCTGCGGCTGCGGAATTCGGGGCAACAGGAGAGCGACCACAGCCAAAATTGCCGTGACAGCAAGCAGCAACATCACGCTGGCCCTGCGCGAGATCATGTTCCCTCCTTCCTCTTTGCGTCACGCCCGAAGCGGCGGCCCGTTCGTAATTACGGTGTCACGATCCGAGTCTCGACGATCAGGTCCAGCACATAGAGGGTCGAGGAGGCCCCGGGACTCGCGGCGGGGCGGTTGAACCGCTTGACCCGCAAGACATTGCTTTCGCCTTCCCTGTGGGTGAAGCCCTCGATATTTTCGTGAAGAGTCCGCCATGGTCCCGGTTCCCCGACGGCAAGGCCCTGCGCGTCAAAATGCCGGTCGCGGACCTGAAGGCAACGGGTGTTCGGGGGCGGCGGATCGGCGCACTCCACGCGGCGGGCGGCGACCTCCAGAAAGGCAATCGCCCCCGGTCCGTAAAGGGCTTCCGGCGTGGCCTGGCCGGTGAATGTCAACGTCTCCTTAGACGCCGATACCAGTCGCAGCCGAGAGATGGGGGCTCTGTCCAGCTCGACCTGCAGGGGCTTGGCCAGCAGGCCGGACAGGGCGGCATCGGCCAGCATCAGCTCCGGGGCGCAGGCCATATTGGTGGAAGCCATGCCGCTCACCGTGAGCTGGTTGGCGGCACTGATCCGGTAGGACCCCATCATCCGGTTGCAGGGCCCCTGTATGCCGAGCCTTGCGCCGGAAAATTCGAACACGACGGGGTGACCCTTGCGGGCAGACAGGGCCTCGATGGCCCGATTTTGGCCGTCGGTCGCGGACTCGAGGCTCCATCGATAGCGCTCGAGCGTCTGCACGAGGCCGTCCGTTGCCTCTGTTTTCGGGACGAGAGTCAGCACCGCGTTGGGCACCGGCGTTCCCGCAGGCCCCCCCTCGGGGTGGAGCAAAAGGAGCCGGCCCTCGCCCACGGCAAACTGCTGCCCGCCGCCGGGCTCGTCGAGCCTGATGGCGTTTCCGCTCGATTGCCATGCGAAGCTCCCGCGCACGGTCTGTGCCGCTTCCTGCCGCCCCACAGGCAGGGTCACGCGTTCGTACGTGCCGTCCCGGTTGAGCGTCAGCCGTGTCTTGACGCCGGCACGATCTGCGCCCGGCAGGATCCCCTCGTAGATGCCCGCCCAGTCGAGCGAGTTGCGGCTTGTGTGCATATCGACAGGTTTCGCCGTCACCGGCTCCGGCGGCACCGCCCTCTCCATCGGCTGTGCGCAGGCGCACAGGGCTGCGACCAGAATAAACGCTGTGAGCAAGGCTTTCATGGGATCCTCCAGTATCTGAAATTCATTTGAACATCGCCGCCTGATCATGCGGTCATTTCTTCCCGCCCTCGGCAGTTTTTGTATATTACGTTGAAATCGATTGTTTGACAATCCGCGAATTCGAGGGATGGCAAAAATCATCGCCGCACCCCCCCGTTGCGGCCATCCTCGACGAGATCGCGTCGACAGGCTGCTTTCCAGGCGCACGTCCCGCACGGGCCACGCAGATCGATCCGCGGGTTCGATGATCGTCCCGTGGTCCGCGCCGCCTGCCGGGACGATGCAGCCTATGCCGGGATGACGGCCTGGCGTCGTGATGTCGAGCACTTGACAGGCATGGAATAGCCGCTGTATAAGAACGGTGCGGATCCAGGCTCGCTCGATGACACGCGTCGACCCCGGGGCCCGTCTCTTCAAGCTTGCTGCCATTCTTGTGAAGCTCCCCGCCCGCAGGGCGGGGCTTCCCGGCAAGGATGGTTCGACAGGCTCACCATGACGAATCAAGTTACTTACACTAACTTGCCTGTCCTGAGCTTGTCGAAGGACGCGCCCCAACCCCGCCCACAAGGCGGGCCTGCGGGACGCGCCCCCGGTCAACATTGTACGGGATCCGTCGAGAAGACGAATACCGCCCGGGCGCCGGGTTCGAAACGGCACCGATCGGGTGAATAAGGAGATGTCATGACCCGCTTCAAACGACGCACGCTGATCGCAATGGGGTTGAGCGCGGTGGTTTTGGTGGGGGCGGGGGTCTGGTTCTACTACGTTTATTTTGCTTCGACGAGCTACTCGTTGCAGCGCGCCGAGGCCTTTTTGTTCCGGCGCATGCAGGTCGCCCAACTGAGCCAGCAGGGGGAGTATCGGTTTTTCTTCGTCACGAACCGCCGCCCGGAAAGCAACACCGGGCCGCTCGAGGAGCGTTTCGGGACAGAACGCCAGGAAACCCTCACGTTCGGTTACTTTGATGTCAAGATTGAACCCTCGCTGGGCCTGGGCATGCTCATCAACCCGACCGAGTGGTTCCAGAATGAGGAAATCAAGCTCACGGCGGTGCAGGAGCTGGATCCCGCTGCATTTGTCGCGCAGGTGCAAGAGCGCGTCAAAGCATCTCCGCACCGGTCGTTGCTGGTCGTCGTGCACGGTTTCAGGGAGGCGTTCCCCTCCGGCCTGCGCAAGACCGCTTTCCTCGGCCACGTGCTGGACATCAACTCGCCGCTTCTCCTGTTCGACTGGCCCGGCAACCAGGGCAGCTCGCCGAACGGCTACCTGCGCGCGCGCCGGGTCGCCGAAGCGTCCGGGGCGGACCTGGCCCGCACCCTGGAGCTGACCGTCCGGGACATCCGGCCCGAGAGGCTGTGGCTCATCGCCAACAGCATGGGGGGCCAGGTCCTCGTCAATGCCTTCCGCCTGCTCTACGAGCAGACGGCCCTGGCCGACGCCAAGACCGAGATCGAAGACGTCGTGCTGACCGCGCCGGACATCGATTACAACGAGTTCAACGACCAGTTCAAGCATGCGCTCAAGGCCCTGGCCCGCCGAACCACGATTTACGTATCCTCCAACGACAGGGCCTTGCTGGCAAGCCGCCTCCTCAATCGGGAAAGACGGCGCGGCGAGAGCACCCTCAGCCCGCGCCAGATGGACAATGCCGTACGCGTGATGGACTCGATCGATCCGGACAGCGAGGACGTAACCGTGGTGGATGTGACGCCGGTGAACCGCACGCGCAATTTCCACAATTTCAGCCTGGAAACGCCGGAGTTTTTCGACGATCTATACCTGCGGCTTACCAACGTCGAGACTCCCCGGAGCCGACTGATCTATCCGGTCCAGGCACCCAATGGCACGGTTTACTGGGTCCTGACGCGAGGCCGCTGACCGGGGGGGGGGGAACACATGAGACCTATCGCTCAAATCGTCAAACGTCTGCCGTCTTATCTCAAATGGGGTGTCCTCGGTCTTGTGCTGGGCGCCAGCGTGCTTTTCATCAAGGGATGCGGGGGCCTGCCCCTGCAGCCCTGGCACACCGAAAAGCTGACGGAGGAATTCACGGCAGGCAAGGCCGATAAGGTCCAAACCTTCGAGGACTACCGGCGGTTGGAAGATCGGTTGTTCGCGCAGATGGAGGAAAAAGTCTACGCGCGCACCGAAACCGGGCCTGCCCATAAGCTCGAGCGATACAGCAAGGGCAGCGCCGCCGACCCGCAGGGCCGCCAGCCCAGCTGGAACCACAGCTTCGAGTTGACTGCCGACGCGCCTGTCGGCGGGGTGCTGCTCCTGCACGGGATGTCGGATTCGCCTTACAGCCTCAGGGCCCTGGGCCAAACACTGAATCAGCGCAAGTACTGGGTAATCGGTCTGCGGCTGCCCGGCCACGGCACGGCGCCCTCGGGACTTCTCAACGTCCAGTGGGAGGACATGGCCGCCGCGGTGCATCTGAGCATGAAACACCTTGCGGAGAAGGTGGGGCAAAAACCGATCCACATGATCGGCTATTCGACCGGGGCGCCTCTGGCCGTGGACTTCGCTCTCAACGCGCTGGAAGGAAAGACAACGCCGGTGCCGGCCAGCCTGGTGCTGATCTCTCCGGCCATCGGTCTCCACCCGGCAGCGGCGCTGGCCGTGTGGAAGCGCCGGCTGTCCCTGATGCCCGGTCTGGGCGACCTCGCCTGGCTGCAGGTTGTACCGGAATTCGACCCGTACAAATACAACTCCTTCACAACCAATGCCGGCGAACAGGTTTACCGACTGACGCGATCCGTGGCGGGACGCGTCGAGAGCCGGTCCCGGTCCCATCCGACCATGGTTTTGCCGCCGACGCTGGTGCTCAAATCGAACGCGGACTCGACCGTTTCGACGGATGCCGTGGTGGACCGGCTGCTTCGTCTTCTGGACCCCCACCGCCATGAACTCGTGCTGTTCGACATCAACCGTTTCTCCGCCAAGTCCATCCTGATGGTCGCCGACCCGCGCGAACTGACAAACCGGGTGATGGGCGACAACAGCCTGCCGTTCGCCGTGACCCTGGTCACCAATAAGAGCCCGGAGAGCCTCGCGGTCGTCGCCCGCCGCCAGGCGCCATTCTCGGCCGAAGTGTCGAAGACCGAGCCGCTGGACGTCGTCTGGCCGGCGGGGGTGATCTCGTTATCCCATGTGGCGCTCCCCATCCCGCCGGACGATCCTCTCTACGGACAACGCCCTCCCGACAACGCAGACGTTCTCTTTCTCGGGCAAATGGCCATTCTGGGTGAGCGAGGCTTGTTCATAATCCCTTACGACTGGCTTCTGCGCATCCGGAACAACCCGTTCTATACGTACCTTGAGGTACGGGTGCTGGCGTGGGTGGATAGCGCCAAGGGTGATGGAAACGCCGGCAAGGGATTGTCAACGCCCGTAGAGCGGGGCGTCGGGGTAGTCCCACCCAGGCAATAAAGAAACATCAGGAGTTCAGCAAGAACTTCACGCCCGGTGCCGCGGCACAGGCATGGCGAACCAGCAACAAGCGTCCATCGAGCGCTCGAAGTCGGAGGCCGAGTCCTGCATCCGGCAAGCGCCCGGGAAATCGCCTGCCAAGCAGATCGCCGATGCCAGGGTCTTGCTCGATGCCGGGACCATCCATCAGGACGCATTCGCAAAGCTCATGCTGAAGGCACTGGGCTGATTGCGGTTTTCCGAGTCGTGCCCTGGCGAACATGACGATTTCCGAATCGTCCACCGCGCCAATCATGCTCCTTTCGAACTGCATGTTTTGTTTTGTATGGGAGGTTGTAAAAATGACTGCTGCCAAGGAAGAAAAGCGCGCCGGCGGCTCGCGTCGCGAAACGGTTCTTGTCGATCTCGCGCTGCAGGGAGGCGGCGCGCACGGCGCCTACACCTGGGGCGTGATTGACCGCTTGCTCGAGGAGTCCTGGCTGAAGTTCGACGGCATCTCCGGCACTTCGGCGGGGGCCATGAACGCCGTGGTGATGGCCCACGGTATGGCCGAAGCTGGCCCCCAGGGGGCGAAGGCGGCGCTCGAGGGGTTCTGGAAACGCGTCGCCGATGCGGCACTGCTGAGCCCCTTACGGCGCGGCCCACTGGAGATCCTTGCCGGAAAGTGGACGCTCGATTATTCGCCGGCCTTCGTGGCGGCCGATATCGCGGCACGGATTTATTCTCCCTACACCATGAGCGTCGGCGGAGCAAATCCGCTGAACCAGATCCTGAACGAGTGTGTCGATTTCAGCCGGCTTGCCAAGTCCGGAATCAGGCTCTTCGTTACCGCCACCAATGTGCATACCGGACGCGGTCGCGTGTTCCGCAACACCGAACTCACGCCTGAAGTGCTGATGGCGTCGGCCTGCCTGCCGACCATGTTCCGGGCAGTGGAGATCGATGGCGAGCCCTACTGGGATGGCGGCTTCACCGGCAATCCGACGATGACGCCGCTGATCCGCGAGTGTGATTCGGATGACACGATCCTGGTTTCGATCAACCCGATCGAGCGGCTGGGAACGCCGCGGACTGCGATGGAAATCCAGAACCGCCTGAACGAGATTTCGTTCAATTCGCCGCTGATCAAGGAACTGCGCATGGCTGCGCTGTTGCGGCAAGTGGCTGACCCGGGCGAAGGCGAAGGGGCGAAGTGGGCCAGGATGCGCATCCATCGGGTGGCGAGCGAAGACATCATGCTGCAACTGGGCTACTCGTCCAAGCTGCTTGCGGAGTGGGCCTTCTTCCAGATGCTGCGCAACGAAGGGCGGCGCGCCGCCGGGGGTTTTCTGGAAACATACGGCGCCGATATCGGGGTGCGGTCTACCCTGAATATTGACCATCTTCTCACGGAGGTCTGACGTCATGGGACTGCTCGGTATCTTTCTCAGCCTGGGGGTTCTGATCGGGCTGTCGTTCCGTGGATGGAGCGTGCTTGTGCTCGCGCCGGCGGCCGCACTGGTCGCTGCGCTCGCTTCCGGCGCGCCGCTGCTCGCGCACTGGACGCAGACCTTCATGGTGGCGGCAGCCGGATTTGTCGCGCAGTTTTTTCCGCTGTTCCTGCTGGGCGCCGTCTTCGGCAAACTGATGGACGACAGCGGCTCGGTGGGCACCATCGCCCGGTTCATGACCGAAAAGATGGGTGCCAAGCGAGCGATGCTGGCGGTCGTACTGGCCGGGGCGATCGTTACGTATGGCGGTGTCAGTCTCTTCGTGGCGTTTTTCGTGATCGTGCCGATGGCACAGGGCCTCTTCCGTGCCGCCAACATCCCGAACCGACTGGCGCCGGCGGCCGTCGCGCTCGGAACCTCAACCTTCACGATGTCGGCGATGCCGGGCACGCCTGCCGTCCAGAATGCCATCCCGATGCCTTTCTTCGGTACGACGCCCTTTGCCGCGCCGGGGCTCGGCATCATTGCATCGGCCATCATGCTGGCGTTCGGACTCTGGTGGCTGGCACGGGCTGAACGCGCGGCGCGGGTTGCCGGTGAGGGGTTTGGCGACATCGCCGGCGTTGTCGAATCCGCAGCCGAAAACCCGGTCGTTCGCGAGCGGGCCACGACTTCCGGTACCTTCGACCCCGCCGAGATCAAGCACGGAAGGGCCGCCCCGCAAAGCCCTGGCATTCTGGTTGCCGCACTGCCGCTGGCGGTGGTGGTTCTGGTCAACTTGGTGATGTCGATGATCGTACTCCCGCGTATCGACACCGGTTTCCTGGCCGAACCGCAATGGGGCGGCATATCGCTGGTCTCCGTCAGCGGCATCTGGTCGGTCATCGTCGCGCTGCTTGCCGCCATTCTTGTGCTGGTTGCCCTCAACCGTCAACGCTTGCTGGAATTGCGTGCCACGGTCGATGCCGGTGCCAATGCATCCGTATTGCCCATCATCAGCGTCGCCAGCCTGGTCGGCTTCGGCGCGGTCGTGGCAGCGCTGCCGGCATTTGCAACCGTGGCGGGCTGGGTCTTGTCGATCGAAGGCGGGCCGCTGGTTTCGCTCGCCGTTTCGACCAACATCCTTGCTGCGCTGACCGGATCGGCTTCCGGTGGCATGACCATCGCGCTCGAAGCGCTGGGTCCGATCTATCTCAAGATTGCGGCGGAACAGGGCATCGATCCGGCGCTGCTGCATCGCGTTGCCGTGATCGGTGCCGGAACCCTGGACAGCCTGCCGCATAACGGCGCGGTCATCACCCTGCTTGCTGTCTGCGGATCGACGCATCGCAAGAGCTATTTCGATATCGTGATGTGCTCTGTGGTCGGCGCGGTGCTCGGGTTGATTTCGGTCATCGTTCTGGGCAGCAAGTTCGGCTCGTTCTAGCGCCCCGGAAGGCGCAACGAGATCGCCGAGAGACTCCCGGTTGAGATGCCGCACAGTAACATCAGGCACAGATCCCGGCTCATCTCATGCTCGTAGCGGCGATACCGGGGCGGCATGGTCCATCCCGATCGGTTCGGGAGCGATGACAGCCCCCTGTTCTGCGGTTACCGGCACCTGAAGGCGGACCACCGGAAGGGCCTCTCCGCCGGCCGGGTTTACGTCACCGGCCTGGAAGGGTTCTGTCGCCGAACCCGGGAGCGGCTGATGAAACACCACGGCGTCTCCAAGGACCGCTTCCCTCCGCATCTCAAAGAACTGGGGTTCCGGTACAATCACCGCACCGGGGATCTCTTCGATCAGGCAGCCAACGACCTGTGCGACCTGGTGACAAAACGGGACTCATTGCCTTATTTTTTATCCTTCGTTGGTTCATTTACGGCTTTGGGGGCATATTTCCGTTGCTGACCGAAAAATTTAAGTTGCACCGCAAGACCTGTGACTGCCACGAGGACAAATGCAATGATTGTGAAGTAATCCAAGACCCGTGAACCGGGATAAAGCCAGGCACGAAATCCCCATGCCGCGATCATGGCACCATTGAGCGCGCTGGCCACCATGACCATTGCATCCTTGGCGTAGATGAAACCGTAAAAGCCGGCCAAGGCGCCCGCCAGACCGACCAGCAAAGACATATACGTGGCTGAAGGCCACAGGGCCCCGAACAGGACAGTAACGAGGCCATAGCCAAGAATCGCTCCGGCAATGCCGATCATCACGCTCCAGTACAGGTAAGCCGCGCTGGCGAACAAGATCGCAAGAATGACCGCAACAGCGAGGGCTGCTATCGGATAATCGGGTGCAACGACAGTGACTCCCACAATGTAGCCGATCATTCCTCCGTAAATCGGCAGTAAAATACGGAAGATAGGATAACCAAACAGCGCAAAGACTGCACCGTATGCCATAGCCAACACCCCTACAAGCGAACTCGACATAAATTCACTCTCCCTTTCTACTCTCTACAGGTCATGACGGGTACTGCAGAGAGGCCTTTGTGAAATTTCCGGGGGCAACTCCTCTGCGAAAAAATGACAGCCGGTTCCACACAACATCGTCAAGATGTGCAATCTTTTCTCATGGGCGGAGATCATCCAATAGCGGATGCTATTCAAGGGGAGGGGCGTCCATTTTACTGCCGGGCCTCGATGCTCTGCTGCTGAATCGTGTGCAGCACGAGGCGGCCGCTTCGGGTCGATCTCGAAGCGGTACGTATTCCGCAACAGACCCGGGAAGCGGGTTTCCTGCTCGCTCAGCGGATCCTCGCAAGCCATCATCTATGGCCACAGAGTCGGGCGTCAGCGCGACCTGCTCCGGGTACAACATCTCTCCCCGGATCACCAGGCGCTCCTCCACTGCCGGGTCCGTGCGGACCGGGATGGCACAGCCCGCCAGGACCGCGGCAGCGACAAACAAAAACGCAATTCTCGACGCGATCATGGTTCCATTGCCGGTCCCATGCCGCTCGGACAGGGGTTAGAGATCCAGCCGGGTGATGCGCGTCCCGTCCAGCGTGATGCCCGCCATGAGCCCGCGGTTGGAAAGCACGTATCCGACGACGGGCTGCTGCGCCGTGGCAGTGGTCACCTGGGCGCTCGCGCCCACGGAGAGCAAGGTCACCGATGCATCGGTGCCCGCCGTCCAGCCCCGGCTGTCCTGAAACCGCTTCAACGCCTCGTCCGTCATGAACAGGATAAAGACCGCTGTCGACTGGGCGCCGGCCTGCAGGCCGAATGATCCGCTCGTCGTGGCGTGATAGCTCACCGTCTTTCCGCCGACGCGCAACACGCCTTGGCCGCGCGAGGCGCCGACGACGAAGCCGGCCTCTAACACGGACGGGAACACCAGCACGCCTCTGGCCTGGCGCACCATCTGCTCCGATCCGGCGACCTGCGCATAGAGCCTGGAGAGTGCAGCGTCGGCGTCGGCGTCGATGCTGCGGCGCGTCACGTCGGAGTCGCCCGAACGCGTGCCCGTGGTGGTGCAGCCGAAGGCCAACATCAGGATAGCGATCAAAACGGATACCAAGATTTTCTTGTTCATAAACATCCTCCTTCTTTTGAGATTCGATTATCGAGATACGCGGAATCCGACATCCCCTTCATGCCTGTTCAAGCATGAATCAACCGTCCTTCCATTCTCTGTATGCCTGCGCGGGAGAATCAAGTCAACCTGAACTTTATGAGGTAATTGACAGGATTACGCAGAAACAGTATTCTCTTTCCATTGTTTTGCGCGCAAGGGCCCGGACAGAGGTTGCGGGCGCGTCGTGATGGGCAGCCGTTATGAACACAGTAATACCAGGAGATTGCCATGACGAAAGACTCGCTTACCGAAGTTATGCCCGGTCCGCTGTCGTCCGCAGACGCGGCCTTGGCCGCCGACCCTCTTCCATCCTGGAACGTCGGGCCGACAAAGCAGAGCATCTTCAGCTTCGTCGAGAAGGTGACAACGGAAGGCTCGCCCTCTTTTGTCCCCGTCCCCGAACGAATCGCCACCTTCGACAACGACGGAACGCTCTGGTGCGAGCAGCCGGTGCCCGTGCAGGTGTACTTCGCGCTCGACCGTGTGAAGGCCCTTGCGCCACAGCACCCCGAGTGGAAGACCAAGGAACCGTTCGCCTCGCTGCTCAAAGGGGACTTGAGGGCCACGCTCGCCGCCGGCGACGAGGCGCTGCTCGAAATCGTCATGGCCACCCACGCGGGCATGAGCACCGTGGAGTTCGGCCGGATCGTCGAGGACTGGATCGCCACCGCGAAGCATCCGAAGACCGGCAGGCTCTTCACCGAAATGACCTATAAGCCGATGCTCGAACTGCTCGCTTACCTGCGCGCCAACGGCTTCAAGAACTTCATCGTCTCGGGCGGCGGCATCGAGTTCTTGCGCCAATGGGGAGAGCGCGTTTATGGCGTCCCGCCGGAGCAGGTCATCGGCAGCAGCATCGAGACCCGGTTCGAGATGCGCGACGGCAACCCGGTGCTCTTGCGCCTGCCGAAATTGAGCTTCAACAACGACAAGGCCGAAAAGCCCGTCGCCATCAACCAGCATATCGGCCGCCGGCCGATTGCCGCATTCGGCAATTCCGTGGGTGACCAGCACATGCTGGAATACACGCAGGGCGGCAGCGGCGCGCGATTCGGACTGCTCGTGTTGCACGATGACGCGGCACGCGAATACGCCTACGGCCCGGCACTGGGCATGCCCGCGCCCCAGCTCGGGGCCTTCACGCCGGCTCTTTACGAGCAGGCGAAGAGAGCCGGGTGGACCGTCGTCAGCATGAAGGACGATTGGAAGCAGGTCTTCCCGCTCGAGCCGAGCTCGGTCACCGCCATCAACATCCTGCTGGAGCCTGACGCCACGATGCTCCAGCGTTGCGAAGCGAACAACGCCCGTCTGCTGAAGGTTTTCCCGAAGGGTTTCGCGCTGGATGCGACGCACCGCCCGCACGTCACGCTCCTCCAGCGTTTCGTTCGCACGGCGGACCTCGACAAGATCTATGCTGCCGCAGGGAAGGTTTTCGCCGGCACCCATGTGCTCGGCTTGCGCTTGGAGGCTTTCAGGTACTACTACATCCCGAGCGGCGCCATTGGACTTGCGGGCATTGTCGCCAGGCCGACTCCTGAATTGCGCAAGCTGCAACAGGACTTGATTGATGCCGTGGCCCCGTTCACTTTGGCAACCGGACTCTCGGACGCCTTCGCCACGACACCGGATGATCCCGTCATCGACCCGCTTCTGATCGACTACGTTTCGACGTTTGTGCCGAAATCATCCGGCGAGCATTTCGATCCGCACGTCACCACGGGCGTTGCGCCCCGTGATTACCTCGACAAGATGCTCGCGGAACCGTTTGAGTCGTTCACATTCTCGCCGGCAGGCGCAGCCGTCTACCAGCTGGGCCAGTTCGGCACCGCTGCGAAGAAACTCCATGAATGGGGCTTGAAGCGCTGAGGCGTCGTCGCCGCTGAGGTATGGTACAGCGACCGCTTCAGCGCGATCGAAGGACCGCTTCGCGGAAGGTCGATAGGCGGACGAGGGTCAACGGTGCTTGGCTCGTTTGATGCCCGCGCCTTGTCGATACGCTTCCGAGGTTCAAGACAGGGTTCGGCAGGGGGCTCGCGAATGCTTCGGGAGCCGATAGATCGCGAGTGGCACTAGGGGACTCGCCGTCCCCTGAAAACCCCGCCTCTAAAAAAGGCGCTTTCATCCCGCAAGCAAGCTTGCGGGTCTTCCGGCACACCCTAGGCGTGTCCCTCCTTGACGATATCAATCCGATATGCGAAAATCTTCAATTAGCGCCGTTCGAATGCGGAAAACTTGACGACCGGATCGGGGGCGCATTCGAAGACAAAGGGCCAAGACCACCCGTATGGAACAGCTTCTGACCGCGGCACGGAGCCTGAAGCCCGAGCGCCGTCATCTCTTGTCCGATTCGATCGCCGGGCTCACTTTTGCCGTGGTCAACGTGCCGCAAGCGATGGCGCACGCGCTGCTGGCGACGGTCAATCCGATGCTCGGCATCTACACGTTGATGGTCGCCGTGCCCATCGGCGCCGTCTTCACCAGCTCCGTCTACATGAACGTCTCCAGCACCGCCGCGCTGTCGGTGGCCGCCGGCGCCGTGCTGGCAGACATCCCTGCCGGCCAGAAGCTGGAGGCGCTGGCCGTGCTGGTGCTGCTGGCGGGCTTGATCCAGCTGCTGATGGGCTTGTTCCGGCTGGGATTCCTGATCCGTTTCGTCTCCGGCGCGGTGATGACCGGCTTTCTCAACGGAGTGGCCGTGCTGATCATCCTGGGCCAGTTGAGCGACCTGACGGGCTACAAGAGCGCCTTCTCCAACCGGGTCGCCCAGGCGTTCGATCTTCTCCTGCGGATCGGCCAGATCGACGTGCAGGCGACGACCATCGGCGGGGTGACGCTGGGCCTGATGGTGCTGCTGCTGCTGACACCGCTGCGGCGGTTTGCCTTCATCCTCTCCATTGCCGCGGCGACCATCCTGCTGGCTCTCCTGAACCTCCCGGCCCTGCCCGCAGCCGTCTCCTTCGCCACGGTCCCAACGGTCGGCGACATCGCCGCGATTCCGCGTTCCCTGCCCGGACTGGAGCTTCCCCGGCCGTCGCTTTTCCTGTCGCTGCTGCTGCCGGCCTTCTCCGTGGCCGTCATCGGCCTGATCCAGGGCGCAGGCGTCAGCCAGGGCACCCCCAACCCCGACGGTAAGTACCCTGACGTGTCGCGCGACTTTCTGGGCCAGGGAGCCGCCAACATCGCCACCGGTTTTGTCGGCGGGATCCCGGCCGGCGGGTCGATCTCGGGCACGGCGCTGATCATGGGCGCCGGCGCCAAATCGCGCTGGACCAATATCTTCGGCGGGCTGTTCGTGGCCGTCGTCGTGCTGCTGGCCGCGCCGCTGGTCGAACGGGTGCCCATGCCCGCGCTGGCCGCATTGCTCATCGTGGCCGGTTTCCAGGGCCTGCGCGTCCCACAGGCGGTGATGGCCTGGAAGACCGGCAGGGTCCCGACGGTGGTCATGATCGTCACGTTTATTGCCACGTTGCTCGTTTCGCTGCAATATGCGATCTTGTTCGGCATGACCCTCAGCATCGTGCTCTACGTCTTTCACCAGTCGAACAAGGTTGTCGTGACCCAGTGGGTGCTGCAGCCGGAAGGGTTTCCGCTGGAACAGCCGGCGCCCGTGCGGTTGCCCGGCCGCCGGTTCACCCTCCTGAACGTCTACGGCAGCCTGTTTTTCGCCGCGGCCAAGAACCTGGAAGAGATGCTGCCGGAGGTCGGCGAGGCCGACCACGCCGTGGTCGCCATCATCCTGCGCGGCAGAAGCGAAATCGGGAGCACGTTTGTGACCGTGCTGCAGCGCTATGCCCGGGTCCTGCAGGACCATAACAGCAAGCTGATGCTGGTCGGCGTCGATCCGGCCGTGCGCGATCAGCTCGCCCGGACGGGGGTGCTCAAGCTGATTGGCGAGGAGAACGTTTTCCTGGCCACGCCGCAGATCGGCGAGGCCCTGAACAAGGCTGTGGCTGCAGCCACGACCTGGCTTGGCCAGACCCCGCCGGACAAAGGGTGAAACACGATGAGTGACCGGGAAGCCGGCAAACAACCCGAACGGTTCGAAGTTCGCGCAACGGCCGACAGTCATTTTGCCTGGGTGCGCACGCGGCTCGCCGTCGAACGCACGCTGATGGCCTACATGCGCACGGCCGTCTCGCTGATCGGATTCGGCTTCGCGATCGTCCAATTCTTCGAACGCTTTCACAATATGCCCGGGGCCGCTCCCGCCCGATATCCGGACGCCGCGTGGTACCTGGGGCTTACGCTGATCTTCTGCGGCGTCGTGGCGATGGTCATCTCGGTCTGGGAGTTCCGCTGGACGATTCGTTACCTTTGGGGCGGAAGTTTCGCGAAGATCGCAGGCGTGACGACGGAGGGAAGGCAAACCCCGCTTTACGCGGTCGCCATCGCCCTGATCTTCGTCGGCACCTTTGCCTTTGTTGTTGTGCTGCTGCGTCTCGTGTAGCGGTTCGCGTGGAGAAAACATCCACTGCTAAACTGATATAAAAAGTCAAAACCGATCAAAAGGAGGGTGAAATGGCTAAACCAAAGAAACCGAACATCCTGATCCTCTGGGGCGACGACATCGGCTGGTGGAACATCAGCTACAACAGCCGCGGCCAGATGGGTTACCGCACGCCCAACATCGACCGCGTGGCCAACGAAGGCGTGGCCTTCACCGACTACTACGCCCAGCAGAGCTGCACGGCGGGCCGCGCCGCCTTCATCACCGGCCAGAACCCGATCCGCACGGGGCTGACCAAGGTGGGGATGCCCGGAGCCGACATAGGGCTCAAGCCGGAAGACCCCACCATCGCCGAGCTGCTCAAGCCGCACGGCTACGCGACCGGCCAGTTCGGCAAGAACCACCTGGGCGACAAGGACGAGTTCCTGCCGACCCTGCATGGCTTCGACGAGTTCTTCGGCAACCTCTACCACCTCAACGCCGAGGAAGAGCCCGAAGACCCGGACTACCCGAAGAACCCCGAATTCAAGAAGCGGTTCGGCCCCCGGGGCGTTCTTCACTGCTGGGCCGACGGCAAGGGCGGGCAGAAGATCAAGGACACCGGGCCGCTGACGAAAAAGCGGATGGAAACCATCGATGACGAGGCGACGGAACACGCCCTTAACTTCATCGACAAGTCCCAGAAAGAAGGGAAGCCCTTCTTCGTCTGGTACAACACGACGGCCATGCACTTCCGCACTCACATTGCCGATAAGCACAGGGGCAAGAGCGGGCAGGGGGACTACAACGACGTGATGGTCGCCCATGACGAGAATATCGGGAAGATGCTGGCGAAGCTCGATGAGCTGGGCATCGCCGAAGACACCATCGTCATGTACTCCACGGACAACGGCGTCCACTACAACACCTGGCCGGACGGTGGCATCACGCCGTTCCGGTCCGAGAAGAACACCAACTGGGAGGGCGGCTGGCGCGTGCCGGCCTTCGTGCGCTGGCCGGGCAAGTTCAAGGCGGGCACGGTCGTCAACGGCATCGTCACCCACCAGGACTGGCTGGCGACGTTCCTGGCCGCCGCCGGGGAGCCGGACATCAAGGAGAAGCTCCTGAAGGGCCACAAGATCGGCAACAAGACCTACAAGGTCCATATCGACGGCTACAACATGCTGCCCTACCTGAGCGGCAAGGTGAAGGAAAGCCCCCGGGAGTTCTTCTTCTACATCAGCGACGACGGCGATATCATGGCGATCCGGATGGGCGACTGGAAAGTGGTGCTGGCGGAGCAACGGGCGAAGGGGCTGATGTGCTGGGTCGAGCCGTTCGTGAAGCTGCGGATCCCGAAGATGTTCCATCTGCGGCGCGACCCCTTCGAGCGGGCCGACGAGAACTCGAACACCTACTTTGACTGGATGATCTCCCACGCCTACATCATGTACATGATGCAGGGGATCGTGGCGCAGCAAATCGAGAACTTCAAGAAGTTTCCGCCGCGTCAGAAGCCGGCCTCGTTCAACCTGGACGCGGTACTGCGGACGCTCGAGGACGCGGGCGGCGGGGCAACCCACTGACCTGTCGTCTCATCGATTGAACCGAAGGTGCCGTGCCCGACGCACGCGACGGGCACGGCACTGGGTGACCTGAGAGGCGACAAGCCGTTCAAACGGTCTCACTGCGCCGGCTGGATCATGGCCCGCTCGATCGCCTGCAGGGTCCGGCGAGGATTTTCTTATGAGCCACGGACCCCGACTTCGTCCGGGGTTATCGATGGAAGAAACACCCCTAATCTCGTAGGGCCCGATCCCCGATCGGGCTTGTTGGGCCGTTCGGGGAACGGCCCCTACATCCTTCGACTACGGGTTGTGCTGCTTCTTAAGAGCTCCCTCACCGGTCGTGACTGCCGTGAAACGGACCGGGCACAATGATCGGCACAGGAGGATTTCATGAAGGAATGGCTGATCTTCATCGTCGAATACGCGGTCTTGATCATCCAGGCGATGGCGCTGGTGATCATCATCATCGGGACGATCGAGGCTTTCCTCCGGAGCCTTTGCGCCGTCTTCAGCCCGTCGGCGGGCGGCCGCCCGTTTCGTGATGCCTATCTGCGGTATGCGCGCTGCCTGGTTGGGGGGCTGACGTTCCAGCTTGCCGCGGATATCCTCGCAACTTCCATCGCGCCGACCTGGGATGAAATCGGGCGCGTCGGCGCTATCGCCGTGATTCGAACATTCCTCAACTTCTTCCTCGAGCGTGACCTGGCCGAGGTGGAGCGGCTCGAGGCCGGGTCGCACGAGGCAGTCGATACGTCACCGTAAAACTCTTGCTCCACCAGCCCTGCCGGGTTTCGGTGCGTTGTACAGGAGAAGGAGCCTGGAAGATGACAGAGACCGTATCGAAGACGAAACTTCTGCTGGCCCGGTTCGTGGTCGCGCTGATGCTCGCCTTCGTCGTCCTGGGCGTGGTGTTGTACGGCTTTTCGGCGGATGTTCTTGAGCGCATCTGGCAAAACATGCTCGACCGTACAGGCGGGCCGATGACCTTCCGTTTCTTCCTTCAGCCCATCATGGTGTTGATTGCCGCGCTGTACGACGGCGTCAAGGACGCCCGGGCCGGGCGCTCTTACTATCTCTGGACGATTCTCACCGATCCGGCCAAGCGCGCCGGCCGCCTGCACGAGGGGCTGATCGCCACCGCCCGGGTCATTCTCCTGGGGCTGTGCATGGACGTGATCTATCAGTTCATCGAGTTCGATACGTTCCATCCCGCCGAGGCGGTCATCATCGCGCTTCTGCTTGCCTTTGTCCCCTACGTGCTGCTGCGTGGCCCGATAGCGCGCATTGCGCGCTGGTGGATCGGCGACGGGCCTGCGAAAGAAAAAGGTAAACCATGAGTGACCAGAGCGCCGGCAAACAGCCCCATCGCTTCGACGTTGACATGACGGCAAACAGCCATTTTGGCTGGGTGCGCACGCGGTTTGCCGTCGAACGCACGATGATGGCCTACATGCGCACGGCCGTCTCGCTGATCGGATTCGGCTTCGCAATCGTCCAGTTCTTCGATGGCATTCACCAGATGCCCGGGGCCGCTCCCGCCCGCTTTCCGGACGCCGCGTGGTACCTGGGGCTTGCGCTGATCTTCTGCGGCGTCATGGCGATGGTCATTTCGCTTCGGGAGTTCCACTGGACGCTTCGCTACCTGTGGAGCGAGAATTTCGCGGCGATCGCGGGCATGCGGGCGGAGCGAAAGCAAACCCCGCTTTACGCGGTCGCCATCGCCATCATCTGCGTCGGCACCTTCGCCTTCTTTGCCGTGCTGCTGCGTCTCGTGTAGCGGCTCGCGTGGAGAAACGATCACCTGCAAAACCGATCTGGAAAGTCAAAACCAATCATATCGAGGCATTCAAGAAGTATTCGCCGCGCCCCATTGGGCCTGTGCCACGAAGACGTTCTCCCGGCCGATCAGCTCGAGCTGGCCGGTGCGCTCCATCTGCGAGACGACTCCTTCGCTGACCCCGGCCAGCATCAGCTGGCCCCCGTTGCCGACCAGGGGCGCGACGTCGAAGGCGGCGAGAGCGGAGGCGCCGCCCATGGCCAGCACCATCGCCCACTGGCTCAACCGGCTGGTCCTCCCGAGAAGCGGGTGAAGAGCGCCCCGACGGGCGTGGCGACGGTCAAGCGGACGGCGCCAGCGCTAGACTCATGCACAGTATGGGCCGCCGCCGCATGCCAGACACTTCAGGCGGAGACTACCTGACTTTCGGAGGAGATGGGAGCAATGTTCAGGGAAAGACATCGACGACGTCGCAGACGAAGTACCCCACCTAGAGAGAGCATCTTGGACAACGTTCTGGGTGAGATCCTTGACCCCATTGATGCGCTCTTCACCATCTTCTTCAGCATTCTCTTTGCGCTGCTCTTTACGCTGTCATATGCCGTTCTGATCCATCGCGGTGCCATCGGATCAGATCTTCCGAGCGGATATGGGCAGCAGCTGTTTCTTGCCATCCTAGGGGCTGCCACAGCCTGGGCGATCATTGACAGCGTCCTGTATGTTCTGGCGGAGGTTCTCGCGCGGAATGAGCGCTATCGTTTGCTTCAGTATGTCCAGACGAGCGACAGTGAAGAAGAGGCCGCTACCGCCATTGCCAATGAGCTGGACTTCATCCTCGAGCCGATAACCAGCGATGAGCAGCGTCATGCTCTTTATCACGACATGCTTGCATATCTGAGCCAGGCCGAACCTCAGGCAATTGGCGTACAACGTGAAGACTTGGTTGGCGGAGTGGCAGTAATGCTGCTATCCGTCGCGGCCGTGCTGCCATCCCTGTTGCCGCTGCTGCTGGTGCCTGACAACTTCGTGCTGGCAATTCGCATCTCCAACGTCGTGTCGTTTCTTGTCATCTACGCTGCGGGTTACAGTTGGGGGATTCACACCGACACCAATCCTTGGAAGACAGGCTTGCTACTAGCATCTGTTTGCCTGGCTCTGGTTCTGGTCGCCATGCTGCTGGGAGGCTAACCACACTGGAGGAGGGCCGTTGCGGATCCGCTTGTGATCCTGGCGCATCGCGAAGTCCAAGCCCCAACGGACCTTCGAGATCAGACCTCCCGACGACGCCCCTCGGTCCGGCGCGCGTCGAGACAGGAACGCGGCGGGGCTCCTTGCCAGAGCGGTGACCTACGAGCACGACGGCTTCCGCGGGTCGCTCTCCACGGAGCTGCGACCCATGGCCGAGACGCCCGCCGGCGTCGCGTTGCCAGGGCCTTCAGGACTGATGCGAGCGGCCCAACGCCGGGCAGGGCCGCCGGGAGCCTCGGGGCCGAAGAAAAGAGCGATCGAGCCGTCGGCAGGGATGCAGGGTTTCTGAACCTTCGGATTGACCGGGGGCGCATCCCGCAGGCCCCGCCTTGCAGGCGGGGTTAGGGTGCGTCCTTCGACAAGCTCAGGACAGGCAAGTTAGTGTAAGTAACTTGATTCGTCAAGGTGAGCCTGTCGAACCATCCCTGCCGGGAAGCCCCGCCCTGTGGGCGGGTAGCTTCAATTCGGCCAGCTGCCGAGGGGCCTCGATGAGAAGCGCGCCTCTGCGTGTCGTAAACGGCGTCGGGCACTGAATCCTCAGAGCGCCGTCGATGTCGAAGGCGGTGATGCGCTCGGCCGGGGGCACGTCATGGAGGTCCGTTTCGCTGGATTTACCGTCCTCGCCGCAGAGGGTAGGCTTGCCCTCCGGCGTCGTTCCCCTTAACTCGTCTGTGAACCGGGCGGACCCTGCCGTGTGAGAGCGGATCGCGCCTGCGGACCGGGCAGTGTCCTCGTGCCGGGTCCGGCCTGTGGCCGTCCGTGACAGCCCGCGAACGCGCGGCCGCTGCCGCAGGGACAGGGATCGTGGCCGTGGACGCCCGCAAAGGCCCGATCCAGGAGCGGCATCACTTCCCTCGCATCGCGACCGCGCCGCATCAGGCCGGCCATGAGCTTCATCGGGAAGCCGACGTGGTGGAAGAACTCCTTGAACCCGGCGCACAGGTAGTTGAGGCCCGGCTCGCCGTCCGGCGCCGGGATGAAGCGGTTCTTGGGGCACTCGCCGTGGCAGGCGAAGCGCACGTCGCACTCCAGGCAGCAGCGAGGCAGGCTGTCCCGCTTGTCCCGGCCGAACTTCAGCTGCCGGGGTGAGGCCACCATTTCGATCATGTGCTCGTTCCGGATGTTGCCCAGGAGGTGCTTGGGCTCGACGAAGTGGTCGCACGAGTAGAGGTCACCGTTGTGCTCGAGGGCCAGACCCGTTCCGCAGGTCTCGTTGAAGACGCACATGCCGGACGTCCTCATGCCGAGCCAGTTGCGTAGCGTCGCCTCGAACGTCTGGACGAAGATGCGGCCCACGTCACGCCGCACCCACTCGTCGAAGACGGCGCACAGGAAGCGGCCGAACTGATCGGGCCCCACCGCGCGTTCGGAAACCGTCGTCCCCTCCTGGAGCAGGGCCAGCCCGTCGGCGCCGATGCGCTCCACCACCGGGATGAACTGAATCCAGGTCGCACCGGCGTCGTCGCGCAGGAAGCGGTAGACCTCCAGCGGGTAGTCGGCGTTGACGCCGTTGACGGCGGTGAGCACATTGTGCTCGACGCCGTGCTTCTGCAGCAGCCGCAGACCGCGCATCACCCGGTCAAAGGTCGGCCTTCCGCCCTTGTCCACGCGATAGACGTCGTGCACGTCGCGCGGCCCGTCGATGCTGATGCCGATCAGGAAGTCGTGCTGCTTGAAGAAGGCCGCCCACTCGTCGTCCAGCAGGGTGCCGTTGGTCTGCAGGGTGTGCAGGTACTTCATGCCCGGGCGGCGGTATTTCTCGGCCAGCGCCATCGCGCGCCGGTAGAACTCGAGGCCCATCAGGGTCGGCTCGCCCCCCTGCCACGCGATGTTCACCGTGTCCGCCCGGTGCGACTCGACGAGCTGTCGGATGTAGAGCTCCAGCGTCGCGTCGCTCATGCGGAAGCGGCTGCCGGGATAGAGCGCCTCCTTGTCCAGGAAGAAGCAGTAGGCACAATCCAGGTTGCAGGCGGCGCCCGTGGGCTTTGCCAGCAGGTGGAAGGCAGGCGGTGCGTTCTCCGGTCGCAGCATCGATATGGGCTGGCCTTTTCGGTGTCCGGGCGGTCGGACTGCGCGGCTCAGGCGAGCGCCTTGGCCTTCAGTCGCGCAAACTCGTCCTGGCTGATGGCGCCGGCATCGAGAAGCGCCTTGGCCTCGGCAATCTGTTCCGCCGGCGACTTCCCGGCCACCTGTCTGATGTAGGCGTCGGTATCGGCCTTCACCCGCTCCTGGGTGGAGCGCTGCCGCTCGGCCATGCCCCGGCCGCGGGCGATCACGTAGATGAACGCTGCAAACACCGGCACGACGATGAGCACGAGGATCCAGAGGGCCTTCGAGACCCCCCCGAGCTCGGAATCCCGGAAGATGTCGGCGACGATCTGGAAGAGGATCATCAGGTACGCGATGAAAATGAAGGCCTCAAAGATCAACACGAAAATATCCCAGAAGTTGCTCATGTGATTTCTCCTATGATTGGGCGGTTGAAAGATTGAAAGCCGATCGATGACGAGCGTTACGACCGGACTATACGCAATGCCGCTTCAGGCAGCTCGTCTTGAGCCGCGGATCCACGTCCGAAGCAGCGCAAGCAGGCATCCGCCCGTAAACATCCCCAGGATGTAGATTGCAAGAACCAGGATGGACAGCGGGAGGGTAACGCTGGCGGAAAAGAGAGAAACCGTTGCAGTCTCAAGGTTCTGAAACTTGAAAAGCAGGACGAGGGCCGTGAAAACAACGATCAGCCCGATGTACAGGTACCTCATTTTGCCCCTCTCAAAGCCCTGAGATAATCGGTGACAGGTGACAGGAAATGACGCTTGAGCTAGTTTACAGCTACCAAGTTCACTGGAGCTTGTCAAGGCGCTTCCCAAGAGTAAGGATCCGGAAAAGATCTCGTGTCCCGTCCCTGCTTTTTCACCTGTCACTGGCCACCGGCCACCATCCAGTGACCCAGCTCACAACGTACTCCAACGTCCCCGCGTCGAATGCGGGTTTCGCCTCCTTCCAGCTTCCCGGGATCTTTAACTCCTGCGCCGCGAGTTCGAAGTGGCACAGGGCGATCCCCATGTCCACTTCCTGCAGGCGGATCTCGCCCAACATCTTGTCATAGCCAGGAGTGCGCGCAAGGAAAAAGTGCCAGGACGCCCCCTCGCGGATGACTCGCCAGGGCTGTCGGTTCGAGGCCGAGGGGCCGATTCGCACCCCTTCCAAGGCAGCCTCTAGGACGCCCGCGTTTTCCTTGGAAAGAGGATTGCCCGGCTGCTCGTCGAAGAAAAGCTCCTGCCAGGGCTTGCGCTTATCGGACTTCGCCATGAAGCGGAATGCCCGGTCCGTGAGCGACCGCTTCTGCGCCGGGTGGCAGACGGGGCTGATGGCGGGCATCAGTTCCTCCGCGGCAAGGCCGATCTTCCGGGCAAAGCCAGCCCGGTTAAGCGTGCCGCCCAGCCAGCAGGTCCCCAGGCCCAGCGTCGTGGCAAAGAGGATGTTTCTTTCCATGCCGTAGCCGAAATCCTCCATGGCGCGGGCGCCCTTCACCACGGCACCGGCGATGAAGAGCGAGGCCCCTTTGATGACCCCGTAGGTGCCGAGCGATTTCAGCTCAGCCCGTTCCGCTTCCGTAAGATCGATGATCTCGAACCGCAGGGCGTTTCCGAAAGGCCCCCGGGTGTTCTCCCGGAAAAAGGTCCGCAGCTTCTCCTTCATATTGTCGTCGAGGGACCTGCCGTCGAAGCTCCGGCAAGATACGCGCCGCCTGATAACATCAAGAGCGGAAGGAATTGTCATTATCAACCTCACACACTGCCATAGGTCCTACTGAGATGGCGACGCATGGAATAATGGAAGACTGGAATATTGGTCCCGGACCGCGCATCCCCACTCTTGAGCCCCACTATTCCATAATTCCATTATTCCAACATTCCACGGTCATTGCATCAGACATTTTTCCCATTCATCAGCTTCTGCAGCTCTTGAAGGAGAAAGAGCGCCCCCTGCTTGTCCATGGGCCGGTTGTCGTTTCCGCACTTGGGCGAGAGGATGCAGGCGGGGCAGCCCACCTCGCAGGGGCAGTCTCGGATGAGCTCCAGGGTGAGGCGCGTCACGCGCTCCATGAGGCCCTGCGCTTTTTCCGTGAGCCCGATCCCGCCCTCGTAGCCGTCATAGAGAAAGATGGTGGGCTCGCCCGTGCCGGGGTGCCCGGGCGTGGAGAGGCCGCCTATGTCCCAGCGGTCGCACATGACCTCGAGAGGAAGGATGGCAATCATGGCGTGCTCGAGGGCGTGCAGGGCTCCTCCGAAGTTGAGGCCCCGGTCGTAAATGGCCCGCCTGAGCTCGCCGGGGATGGTGAACCACAGCCCCGTCGTCCGGAAGCGAAGCGGCGGCAGATCCAGCTCCTCCCGCGCCACGACCTGGTCGTTCTGGATCACCTTGTAGCCCAGGGTCGCCTCGGTGACCTCGAGCTCTCCCAGGTGAACGGCCATCTGCCCGAGGCTGCGCGTGGCAAGTGTGCCGAGGATCTCCAGATCGACGGCCTTCACGGCCTGGGTGTAGTAATCGACGTCCTTGCGCTCCACCTCGACGAGATGGTTCTCCACGTCGAAGCGCCTCACCACGTGGGTCTCTCCCTGGTGCAGGAGCACGGCGCCCATGTGGGCCTCCCGGTAGGCCTGGCTCGTGTCCATCGTCTCGAGGAGCACGCCGTCGCAGGTGATGCGGTAGGCATCGCGGGCGATGTGGTCGAGGCCGACGGCCTCCACCGGCCTTCCCCTCCCCGTGTAGACCCAGCCGTGAGGCGTTTCCTTCACGAGGCCCTCCGCGGCCAGCTCTCCGAGCATGTCGCTGACGTGCGCCGCAGGGAAGATGTCTTCGCTTGCGGCTTCGAAAGGAAGCTCGGCCACGGCGCACAGCAGCTGCCCCGAGAGGATGTAGGGGTTGGCAAGATCGATGATGGCCTGCTCGTGAGACTTTCCGAAGAAGGACTCGGGGTGCTTCATCAGGTACTGATCCAGCGGGTTCTGAAAGCCCACAAGAACGGCCAGGGCATCGCGGTTGCGGCGGCCCGACCGGCCCGCCTGCTGCCACGTGGCAAGCACCGTCCCCGGGTAGCCCGAGATGATGACGCAGTCGAGCGAGCCGATGTCGATGCCCACTTCCAGGGCATTTGTCGAGGTGACCCCCGTGAGGAGGCCCCGCTTGAGTCCGTCCTCGATCTCGCGGCGCTCCTGGGGAAGGTAGCCTGCCCGGTAGGCGGCGATCTGCCCGGCAAGGGCCGATCCTGCTGCCGTCGCTTCCTTCGACCACAGGGCAATGAGCTCCGCCATTCGTCTCGATGCCGTGAAGCACAGCGTCTGCAGGCCCCGCTTTACGAAATAGAGAAAGAGGTCCCTCGTCTCCTGGTGGGGCGAGAGGGTGCCCACCCCGTCGAAGAAGGGGTTGTAGAAAAGGAAGGTCTTTCCGCCGCGGGGCGAGCCGTCCTCGGAGATGACCTCGAAGGGAAGGCCGACGAGCTTTTCACCGAACTCCTGCGGGTTGGCAAGCGTTGCCGTCGAGAGGACGAACCGCGGGGAGACGCCATAGAAGTGGGCGATGCGGCGCAGCCTGCGGATGACAAAGGCCACGTTGGACCCGAAAACCCCCCGGTAGCGGTGGGCCTCGTCGAAGACGACGTAGCGAAGGTTGCGGAAAAAGCGCTCCCACTTGGAGTGCCAGGGGAGCACGTGGTGAAGCTCGTGGGGATTGGTGACGATGATCCGGGAGATATCGCGGATTCGCCCTCGGCGCGAAACCGGCGTGTCGCCGTCGTAGACGGCCGCATCGGCCCGGATGCCCGTGGAGCGCTCCATGTCCTTGAAGACCTTGAGCTGGTCGTTCGACAGGGCCTTCGTGGGGTAGACGAAAAGGGCAGTGGCCTGCCTGTCGTCCTCGAGGGTCTCGAAGACGGGAAGGTCAAAGGCCAGGGTCTTTCCCGACGCGGTGGGGGTGCAGAGGATGACGTTGCGTCCCGCCCGCAGGGCCTCGACGGCCTGACACTGGTGGCTGTAGAGGCGGATGTGACGGGAGTTCAGGTAGTGGGCAATGCCGGCCGAGAGCGGTTTGTCGAGCTCTCCGTATTGCGGCTCCCGGGCCGTCAGGACCTCGATGTGGGCGATGCGGTCCCGGAAGCGGGGGCTCCTTTGGAGAGATTCCAGGGCGGCTTCGATCACGGATGCCACTCCTCGTGGAGTTTCGAAAAGAGGCTTGCCAGCGTGAGCAGATCGCGGCGGTTGTGCTCGACAATGGGGACGAGCGGCCCGGGGTTGCCGGTCCGCATGTAGCTCTCGTAGAATTCGGGCACCAGCGCGCTCGGCACGTCGTCTTCCCTCTGGATGCCCAAAAAGCAGCTCTCCAGCGTCGTCAGCTTGCAGTCGGGAACGCAGTCGCGCCAGGCCCGGCGCGAGAAGTGAAGGACGTCGAAGTGGGGCCCCTCGAGGTTTGCGCGGATGCCGTAGTAGGCGAGCCGTTCGCGGATGTAGGGGATATCGAAGGTGCGCCCGTTGTAGGTGACGAAGGCCCTGCGGCCGCTCAGGTGGGTGAGCAGGCCCGCCAGTGCTGCCGGCTCCTCGTCGATGCGGCGCAGGAGGTACTGCTCCACGCGGATCTCGACGCCGTGCACCCGGGCAAGCCCCAGCAGGATGATGGGGCGCTGGAACATGCCGAGGGTCTCGATGTCGAGGAAAATGAAATCCTCCTCGCGGTGGAAACCCGACGAGAAGAGGGCCAGCGGGTGGGATTTCTGGAACCCCCGGCCGATCCAGTCGAGAAGGCCCGCCGTGTCGCCTTCCTCCACCATTTTCAAGATACTCCGGGCCTGCCCGCCGAAGCGGGGGTGATCGGCCAAATCGGCGATGGAGCCTACGCCCTGGCGTTTCAGGGCCGCCTCGGTTACCTCACCCACGCCGTAGAGGAGCTTGAGATCCGAGAGGATGCGGCGGCCGGCCTCGGAGGGATCGACGGTCCGCAGGCGGCTCGCGTCGCGGCTCACGAGGCGGTAGCAGACCCCGCGGGCCGTGCGCACCTCTTCCCCGGGCAGGACATCTTCCAGGGCCTGGCCCCGGTATCTGCGCAGCAACTCGCTCTTGAGTCGCTGGGCCTCGTGGTACTCCCGGGTTTCGACCCAGCTGGCGGCGAAGGGCCGCGCGGGCATCGTCTGTTCGTGCTCGATGACGACGACGTCGCTTGCCCGCTCGAGGCTCTCCCGAAGCCTGCGGCCGATGTGGCCGCCCGGCCTGTTGTCTCTTTCCCGTTCGCTCATCCCTGGATCACTTTCCGTTATTTCCCGATAGCGATGACCGGTCATTGGGGGACGGGAATGAGGGTGGATGCGACGGACGCGCAGGGTACCCCCTGAAGCGCGGCCAAGGCAAAGGCATAACGGAGCACCGTGCCGCTTCCCGAGTGCATGGAGCCGTCAATCTCAATCATGGCTTCCATCCTGCAGGGACCGGTGACGGGCCCTGTACCAGGCGGGTCAAAAATGCCCAGATGCAAGGCCCCCGAAGTCCTGAGGAGGGAGGCGTACTCGGCGTACGTTGACCGACGAAGGACGAGGGAAACGCCGCAGGTGGGCGTTTTTCACCCGCCTGTCAGTCCGCCGGGTTGAACTCGCGCTTACCCGCCCCGCAAATCGGGCAAACCCAATCTTCGGGAAGTTTCTCGAAGGCCGTCCCTGCCGGGATCCCGCCATCGGAGTCTCCTTCCTCGGGATCGTAGATGTAACCGCAAACAGTGCATTCGTATTTTTTCATAGCCGGTATCCTTTCAAGAGAAAATCAGGTGAAGGTTGGGGTCGAGAACCCTGAAAGTAAACCCATCGCTTTCCGACAGGAATTTATACCCGAAACGCACGTTAAGTACAAGGTGTCAGGTTACAGGTAGCAGGGAACAGGTCTTTTTTCCCTTTTTGCCTGCCACCTGTTACCTGTCACCTGTTACCTCGAAAGAAGCATCACAGAACAAAAACCTTACGCGATTGCTTTACGTCTGACATCTCGGACAGTAGAACGTACTCCGGCCGGCAATCACGATTCGCTCAATCGCGCACTGGCACTTTACGCAGGGCTCCCCTTTCCTGCCGTAGACCCGCAGCTGACGCTGGTACTCTCCGTGGCCTGCGTAGAGGTCCCGCCAGTCGGAAATCGACGTTCCCCGGGATTTGACGGCTTTCTCCAGAATGCGCTTCGACAGCGCCGCAATTTTCTTCCATTCGGCCGGTGCAAGACTGCAGGCCGGGCGCATCGGGTCGATGCCCGCCTCGTGGAGGATCTCGCTTGCGTAGATGTTGCCGATGCCGGCGACGGTCTTCTGATCCATGAGGAAGGACTTGACGGGAAGCCGCCGCCTGCGGGCCGTTTCGGCGAGGCGCTTCGGCTCGAGCTTCTCGAGGCCGTCCGGCACAGTGCTTGGTGCGGAAGGGCTGCACAGCTCAACCGTGGCAAAGCGCCTGGGGTCGGAGAGAATGAGGCGGCCGCCCCTGAATGTAAGCTCCAGTCTCGCATGGGGCGGGATTTCGTCCTTCTGGAGCCAGAAGAAGCGTCCCGTCATGCGGAGCTGGAAGACGAGGCACATCCCGTCCGAAAGCGTCCAGACCATCTGCTTGCCATGACGGGACACCGACCGAACGGTCTTTCCCGCAAGCGGCGGCAAGTGCTCCAGCTTCGGGTCAATGACACGCGATGACAGGATCTGGCTCTCCACGATCACCTCGCGCAACTGCCGGCACAGGGTCTCGACCTCGGGTAATTCTGGCATGTGATGTAAACCTCTTCAGGAATGATAAACGATTTCCGCAAAAAATCCCCCTTTCATCCCCCCTATGAAGGCCCCTACCGTAATTTCCCTCTCCCTTGAGGGGAGAGGGTCAGGGTGAGGGTGAACAGGGTAAATGCGGAAGGGGATTCGTCCCCCTCACCTCAATCCTCTCCCACGGAGGGGAGAGGAAGATCAAGGTTCGTGACTCTCATAGGAAAGAGGGGGATTTGAAGCCTTGCGGATTGTGGCTCCGCGTCAGCGGCTATTCCGCCGCACCCTTGACAGGCGCCGCTTTGGGCCTCACACGGATCGTAACTTCGACGCTCAGGGGCTTGCCCCCCTCGAAAGACACCTCGGGCGGGGTGATCAGCTTGGCCGAAAAGGTGGTGGTGGCCGTTACTTTTCTCAAGTCGACGGGTTCCGTAAAAATCTGCAGGTCCGTCCCGATGAATCGTTTCGGCAGGAGAACCGACACGTGGGTCGGCTTTGTCTCGATGCGCTGCAGGATGACCCCCGGGGGCAAGGCCCCTTCAGAGCGCACCTCCACGGGCAGAACCGCGGAGCGCAGCCTGGAGGCATTAACGATGATGCGGCTGGGCGTCACGTTCACCACGGAAATGTTGGCCGGCGTCTTGATCATGTCGTTGGTCAGCTCGACCTCCTGCCTTCCTTCCCTTACGCCCGCCAGATCGACGGAAACCCGCAGGCTCGAGGGGTTCAGGAGGTTGAAGGCCTGCTCGGGACCCGACAGGGTGCCTTTCGCCTCGGTGATCTTCGTCCCCTCGATGACCCACTGGGGCGAGAGGTTTCTGTACTCGATGGGCAAGGTGAAGTCGCGCCGGACGAGATCTTTCTGATAGCCAAAGGCAACCCACAGGATGGAGGCCAGAAGGATGGCCGTCGCCTTCTCCAGGGGGTTGCGCCGGAACCAGTCCAGGATGTGGCTGGTCTTTCCCTTCGGCATCTTTTTCCCGTAGAGACGCTCGAGGATCATGCTGAGCTCGGTAGGGTTCTTCAAGACGTCGATTCGTCCCGCGAAGGCCACGGAGATCGTGCCTCGCTCCTCGGAAACGACGATGCAGGTGGCATCGGTGCGCTCTGAAAGTCCAAGGGCCGCCGTGTGGCGCAGGCCGAGGTTGCCGATTCTCTCCACATTGGTCGAAAGGGGCAGGTGGCAGCCGAAGCTGACGAGCCTCCCGCGATCGATGACGACGGCCCCGTCGTGACCGATGGAGTGGGGGTCGAAGATGCTCTCGAGCAGAGGCTGGCTGAGCACCCCGTCCAGGGGAAAGCCGCCTCCGGCCAGATGCCGGTCGAGGGGGTCTTCGCCCTGGATGACGATCAGGGCGCCCATGTGCTGACGGGCCAGGTTCGCCGCGGACTGGACGATGATCTCCACCTCCGCGTGGAGCGTGGAGACGCGGCCGCTTTTGCGGAAGCGGCCCCAGGTGGCGATCCGCTCGAAGAACCGCCGGAACTCCTCCTGGAAAATGATCACCATGGCCAGGAGGATGACGGCGAAAAATCCCTGGAGCACCGCCGCCGAGAGATAGAGCTGGAACGAGCGGGCCAGGTAGTAGATGATGCCGAGGATACCGATCCCCACGAGGACAAACCGCGAGGCGGCATCCCTGAACCAGACCAGCAGTCCGTAGATCATGAAAGTGATCAAAAGGATGTCGAAAAAATCCTGGATCCGGAAGCTGTGAAGAAGGATTGTAATGTCCATCGGTATATGCGTGCCCGTTTTTTTATCGAACAGAAGCCCTGCGCTGATTCGCCATGCAAGCTGCGCGCCTTGAACCGGGGGGAATACCCCGTCAGGCCCTGAAAGTGAGGGTTGTGCCCGACATATTCAGGATAAATTGCCCGGGCATGGCCTGCTCCACCTGCATGATCGCCTTGCGCCCGGTGCAGTGACAAGGAATGACGAAATCCGGCCCGATCTTCCGCAACTCTTCCGCGGTGGGTCCGATGACCGCTTCGAAGGCAGTTCCCGAGAGATGGAACCCGCCCATCACGGCGTGGACCTTTCCGACGCCCGTGACGGCCATGGCGTGGCGCACCGTGTTGACGATTCCCGAGTGGGCGCAGCCTGAAAGAACGATGAGGCCCTTGCCTCGCAGGTTCATGACGACAGAGGAATCCTCTTCGATGGGATCCCAGGATTCTTTTCCGCCTTCGAGAAAGTATGCATTGGGCATTCCTTTCTCAAATTCCGTCGTGCGCTCCACCTCGCCCAGGAAAAGGACATCTCCCTCCAGCAGCGCGAGAGGGTCGCGGGTTTCGACCACGCGAAGCCCCAAGGACTCGAGGGCTTGACGCGACAGTTTCGGGAAGGAGATCTTCGCGCCGCGCCGGGTCATGTATCGGTCGGGCTTGAACGCCGCCGGGTGAAGGACAATTTCGAGGTCTTTCCTGCCGATCTTCTCGGTCAGTTTCTTCAGTCCCCCGGTGTGGTCGCTGTGACCGTGCGAGAGAACCAACGCCTCCACGTCGCGCAGATCCGCGTTGAGTGCGTCGGCGTTGAATGCCGCTCCCTGCTCGGAAAATCCGAAATCGAACAGGAGCGTCCTCGCCCTGCCCCCGCGGGTCACGCGAACGAGGGCGGAAAACCCATGCTCGGCCTGGATGGAATTGCGGAACTCTCCGGCCCTGTCGCCCTTCGCACGGCTTACGACTTCCGTGTCGTCCATGGCCGTGATCTCGATGTAGTTGTCCTGGAGAGAGAGTATCTCCACGCGGTCGAGTTCGTTGAGGTCCATCCCTGCCATCCTTTGCAAGCCCTTGGAAAATTTCGTCATCTTTATGTAACACATTTTGTTCAAAACGCTACCCCAAATTTGCCCGAAGGCCCCGTAAGGCCCGTCAGCGGCCTGCAGGCGGGCGTTTGCGGGCGGCGAAAAGCGGTTTGACCGGTGCCGGAAATCCTGTTATAAATTTCGCCTGCAACGGAAGGGAGCGCATCACTTGAAAATCATTCTTGCCGGTTTCAATCTCGACTACGAGACGATTCAGGAAGTCCAGGCCGCCAACCCTGAAGCAAAGCATTTCACGCCGGAGACCGTCTCGGCGGCCTACGCCCGCATCAGCCGCAACCCGGCGCCCGTCAACGAACTGAGGGCCGCTGCCCGCAAGGAAGTGGAGAAGGCGCGGCGCTCGAACCAGGCGATCGTCTTCGACATGGGGCACAGCTCGATTGCCGAGCACGCCGTCTTCAACATCGACGTCCTGGGGGTCTCGCGCCTTCTTGTTGAAGAGATCGAGAAATTCCGCCTTTGCTCCTACACGGAGAAATCCCAGCGCTATGTGCTCCTGCGCGACGACTTCGTCATCCCCCGGGAGATCCGGGAAGCCGGCCTCGCCGAGAGCTTCACCCGGACCGTGAAGGCCCAGAACGCCTTCTACCACAGGCTCTACGAGGGGCTTCTGCCCTGGGTCCTCGATCAGAACCCGGAGCTTGCCGCCTCACCGGCGAATCGCTCCACGCTGGAAGGCTGGGCCAAGGAGGATGCGCGCTATGTGCTCTGCCTGGCCACGGAGGCCCAGCTCGGGATGACGCTCAACACGCGCAACCTCGAGCTCATGCTCCGGCGGCTTGCCGCCTGCCCTCTCGACGAGGCCAGGGAATACAGCCGGCAGCTCTACGACGCCACAAAAGAGATTGCACCATCGCTGGTCCGCTACGCGGCGGCTACGGAATACGACTGCCTGACAAGGGACAATCTCCGCGAGATCGCCGGGACGATCATCGGCAAGGCCGGGATCCGCCCCGCCGCCCGCCCGCCCGAAGAGGTCCGCCTCGCCTGGGCAACGCCCGACGCCGATACCCGCACCGCCGCCGCGCTCCTGCATGCCGCATCCAGTCTTCCCCTGGAGGAGTGCCACGGGATCGCCGCGTCCATGTCCTCCGCCGACAGGGAAGCGCTCTTCAAGGCCTCCTTGCGCTGCATGAAGGCCTGGGACACGCCGCTCCGGGAGTTCGAGAACGTGGATCTGCAGTTTGACCTCGTCGTGAGCGCCTCGTGCTTTGCCCAGCTCAAGCGGCACCGGATGGCCACGCTCGTGACACAGGACTACGACCCGGCCCTCGATGTGACGGTGCCGCCGTCGATTGCCGCCATCGGCATGGAAAAGCCCTTCCGCGAGATGATGGCCCGGACGGAGGAGACCTTCGAGACGATCCGGCGAACCGTACCCCTGGCGGCCCCCTACATCCTCACCAACGCCCACCGCAAGCGCGTCCTCATGAAGATGAATGCCCGGGAGCTCTACCACATCGCGCGCCTGCGGGCCGACCGTCACGCCCAGTGGGACATCCGGCTCCTCACGGAAAAGATGCTGGCCCAGGCCCGCAAGGCCATGCCGCTCACCCTCATGATGGCCGGCGGCAAGGACCGCTTCGCGGAGCTCTACCGGGAAAACTTCCCATCGACTTGACCCAGGAAACAAACGGCATGATCCAGCTCAACGCCCTTTTCGCGGGCTTCATCGTCCTCTTTGCCGCCGCCGCCCTCACCCGGTATGTGCTTGCCCGGATGAATATCGCCCACCTTCGCGAACACGGCCACATCGTCCCAGAGGCCTTCCGGGAGGAGATCGACGGCGCGACCCTTGCCCGAATGCGGGATTACACCGTGGAATCATCGCGATTTCAGTCCCTGGAGTCTCTCGCCGACGATGCCCTCCTCCTGGCCGTGCTGGCCGGCGGGGTGCTCCCCTGGCTTTGCGGCGCCATCGAGTCGTGGAACCTCCATGCCGTCTGGTCCGGCACGCTCTTTTTCGGCATTCTCTACGCGGTGAGCGTCCTGCTCGACATCCCCTTCAGCCTCTACAGCACCTTCGTCATCGAGAAGAAATACGGCTTCAGCACCATCACGCCGCAGCTCTGGCTCATCGATCTCGTCAAGTCCGTGGTCATCTCCGTCATCCTGATGGCACTGCTCTTCATCCCCTTCTTTGCGTTGATCCTCTGGTTGCCCCAGTCGTGGTGGTTTGCCGCCTGGGTGTTCTTCGCCCTCTTCCAGATGCTCATGATCTGGCTCTACCCCCTGGTGATTGCCCCGCTGTTCAACAAGTACGTCCCCGTCAAAGACGAAGTGCTGCGGGAGCGCATCATGGCCATGGCCGAAAAAGCGGGGCTTCGGGCCGAGGGGATCTTCGAGGTCGACGCCGGCAAGCGCAGCCGCCACTCCAACGCCTACTTCACGGGGCTTGGCCGATCGAAGCGGATCGTGCTCTTCGACACGCTGCTCGCCACCCACAGCCACGACGAGATCGTGGCCGTGCTCGCCCACGAGATCGGCCACTGGAAGCTTCGCCACGTCCTGAAGCAGCTCATCCTCATGGAGGTTGTCGCCCTCGCGGGCTTCTACCTGGTCTTCCGCCTCATGGGCTGGCCTTATCTCTATGAGACCTTCGGGTTTGCGGGGCCCCTGCCCTACGCAGGGCTGCTGCTTGCGGCCATCGTGCTGAAACCGGCGGCCTTCTTTTTCACTCCCCTCGGTGCCGCCATCTCGCGAAAGTACGAGAGGGATGCAGACCGTTACGTGCTGGGGCTTGTCGGCTCGACCCGCTTCCTTGCACAGGCCCTGAAGCGCCTGGCAAAGGAGAACCTGGCCAACCTCCACCCCCACCCGACCTACGTTGCCTTCTACTACTCCCACCCGCCGCTTGCCCAGCGGGTGGAGCGCCTGCAGGCCATGGACAGGCAGGCCCCTTGATTTTGACCCGTGAATCGATACAATGAGGCAAAACAGGCTGCAAAGGTAGGAACGCATGCCCATCTACGAGTTCTTCTGCCGGAAGTGCAACACCCTCTACAATTTCTTCTCCCGGAGCGTCAACACGGAGAAGATCCCCTCCTGTCCCCGCTGTAAAAAAGTGAAGCTCCAGCGCCGGATGTCCGTGTTCGCCAAAATCTCGCAGAGAAACGAGGGCGCCACGCCCGAGGAGATGCCCGGCTTCGACGAGTCGAAGATGGAAAAAGCCATGGAAATGCTAGCCAGTGAGGCCGGGGGGATCGACGAAAACGACCCCCGCCAGGCGGCCCGGCTGATGCGGAAGCTCACCGATGCCACAGGGCTCTGCCTCGGAGAGAAAATGGAGGAGGCCCTCGCGAGGATGGAAAAAGGGGAGGACCCGGAAAAGATCGAAGAGGAGATGGGCGACAGTATCAGCGAGGATGAGCTGTTCGTGATGGCGAAAAAGGCCGCCAAAGGGAAAAAGGGCGCCGCGCCTCGGATCGACGACAAACTCTATGATCTGTGAAAAAGCAGGCGTAAGGAATAAGGCGTAAGGCCAATGGAAGCCCCCCGAGTCCTCAGCGTCTACCCTGCGGAGTACGAGGAGTGGGTGACTCTCCGTAACGGGGAGCGTGTCTTTCTGCGCCCCGTCAAGCCGACGGACGGCCCGAAGATCATCGACCTGTTCAGCAGGCTCTCCCCCAAGACGATCTACTTCCGGTTTCTCACGCACCTGGACAGGCTGCGCCCCGAGATGCTCAAGCACCTCGTCGAGATCGACTACGTCAGGCACTTCGGCCTCGTCGCCATCGTCTGGGAGATGGAAGCCGAGGTGGAAACGATCGTCGGGGTATGCCGCTACATCGCCACGGAGCGGATGGACCATGCCGAGCTGACCATCGTGCTGCGAGACGACTGGCAGGGCCTCGGGCTCGGCAAAATGATGGTCACCCGCGTCGTCAACATCGCCAGGGGAAAAAGCATAGAGAGAATCGAGATTCTCTTCGACTCCCGGAACGACGGCATGCAGCAGCTCTTCCGCTCCCTGGGCTACCCCGTCCTGCACGAGACCTCCATCCTCGACATCGCAGACCGGATGGAGATCGTCCTCGGGGGGGTCAATCTTTAACGTTCAGGAACGAGGACCGAGGAAGAAACAGGAAATCCTCGAACCTCCCGATATGGCCGCTTGACGCCGGTAAAAGGCGCGGGTTACAGTTTAATCGCACGGGTCAAGTTTGGTGGTGAGGATTATGGATTCAAGCCGATCGTCTTTCGGTCATACCCCTTTCAAGGACCTGAAATCCCGCTTCAAGGAAAAGCCCCCGGAAAAGCGGGAGGAGCCTGCAAAGCCGGTCGTTCAGCCCGCTGCCCATGACCCGAAGACAGACAGGCAGTTCTTCCTCCAGGCCATGGAGGGCACCCGCCCCCTGACAGGTTCGAACCGGGAAGAGGGAAAGGGGAAACCTGCCCCGGCCGGCCCGGCGCCGAAGAGCGGCGGCGAGGAAGCGCTGGAAGCGATGAAAGCGCTCATTGCCTCCGGTCGGGGATTCGTCGTCGCCGACACGCCCGAGTACATCGAGGGGACGGGATACCAGGTGAGCCCGAAGATGGCCGAGCGGCTGCACCGGGGCGAGTTCTCCATCCAGGCCCACATCGATCTCCACGGCCTCGGTGCCGAGGAGGCCCGCATCACCTTCGAGGATTTCCTGCGTGAATCGGTCATCCGCAATCGGCGCTCGCTGCTGGTCATCCATGGCCGGGGCCTCTCCTCGCAGGGAGAGCCCGTCCTGAAGGCCAGGCTGACCGAGTGGCTCACCCGCGGGCCCTGGCGAAAGTGGGTCATCGCCTACTCGAGCGCGAGGCTCTGCGACGGCGGCGCCGGGGCAACCTGCATCCTCCTGCGGACCAGGCCCGTCACGAAGCGACACAAGAAAGACCCCTCCAGGGAGCAGACATGAGAAAATTTGCACGAACCCTGACCCTCGCCTTCAGCGCCGGGGCGCTGGGCGGACTCGCCAACGGCCTCTGCGTCTGGCTTGCCGTGAAGTACGGCCTCACGGCGGCCCTCGGGGTAAGCCTCGCCGCCCCCCTGACCCCTGCGTGGATCTACCCGCGGATTGTCTGGGGCGGGATCTGGGGGCTTCTGTTCATCGTCCCCCTCTGGGAGAAAAACCCCTTTCTCCGGGGGCTTTTCTTCAGCATCGGCCCGACCCTGGTCATGCTCTTCGTGATCTTCCCCCTGAGGCTGGGCAAGGGGATGATGGGTCTTGACCTGGGGACATGGACCCCCGCCTTCGTCATCCTCTTCAACGCCGTCTGGGGCTGGACGGCGGCGCTGTGGATGCGGTGGACAAACCGCTGACGCGGCGGTCTATCCGGTCTATTCCGTCTATTCCGTCTTGTATGTTTACTTCAGTCTTTCACAACACGTC
>CAZUBX010000017.1:0-48458 GCA_964619035.1 uncultured Syntrophaceae bacterium
GGCGTAGGCGCTGCCCTTCATGAGCTGGAGGTAGTCGAGAACGATGAGCCCCAGGCCGTGCTCGGCCTTGAGACGGCGGGACTTGGCCTTCATCTCGAGCACCGAGATGGAGGGCGTGTCGTCGATGAAGAACTGGGCCTCGGAGAGCCTCCCGGCGGCCGTTGTGAGCTTCGGCCAGTCCGACTCGCCCAGGAACCCCTTGCGGATCTTCTGGGAATCCACCCGGGCCTCCGACGAGAGCATGCGCATGGCGAGCTGTTCCTTGGACATTTCCAGCGAGAAAACGGCCACGGGCACTCCCTCCTCGACGGAGCAGAACTGCGCGATGTTGAGGGCGAAGGCCGTCTTTCCCATGCTGGGGCGGCCGGCGACGATGATGAGGTCAGACCTCTGCAACCCCGAGGTCATCTCGTCGAGCTTCGTGAATCCCGTGGCGACGCCCGTGATGAGCTCTTTTCGCTCGTAGAGGCGCTCGATCGTGCGGAAGCTGTCCTTGATGATTTCCTTGAGAGGGTAGAAGGAGGGCCGGATCTTGTTCTGGGAAATCTCGAAGATGGCGTGCTCGGCCTCGTCGAGCACGCTGTCCACATCCGCCCCGGCGCCGTAGGTCCGGTTCAGGATCTCCGTGGCCGTTCCGATCAGCTTGCGCAGAACGGACTTCTCTTTGACGATCCGGGCGTAGTGGCTGATGTTGGCTGCCGACGGGACATTGTCCACAAGCTGGGAGAGGTAAACGGCTCCGCCCACGGCATCGAGCTGCTTCTTGTCCCTCAGGTGATTGCTCAGCGTGATGAGGTCGATGGGCTGGTTGCGCTCGGAGAGCTCCAGGAAGGCCGCGAAAATCTTCCGGTGGGCGTCACTGTAGAAATCGGAGCCCGCCATGAGCTCCAGAACCGGATTGATGGCGACGTTCTCGAGGAGGATGCCGCCGAGGACGGACTGCTCGGCCTCCAGGTTCTGTGGCGGTACTTTGAGGCTTGAGAGATCGAGCTCTTTCATAGAATCATGGCTTAAGGCTAATGGCTAAAGGCTAAAGGCTAAAGGCTAAAGGCACAAGGTCACGGGTTCTCTTCAATACACTGAAAGGGCGCCGAGCCGCCAGTATCAAGAAAGGCAACCGAGACAAATGATTAATCCCATTGTCTTGTGCCTTTAGCCCTACGCCCTAAGCCCGGCGTTTACGCCCCTTCCACAACCTTTACCGTGATGTCCGCTGCGATCCCCGGGTAGAGCTTGATCTTGACGGGGAATTCCCCGAGCTGCTTGATCGGCTCGTCCAGGACGATCTGCTTGCGGTCCACCACGAGACCCTGGTCTGCCAGGCCTTTCTCGATGTCCTTGGCCGTCACGGAGCCGAATAGCTTCTCCTGGTCCGCCGTCTTGCGGGCGATGGTCACCGCCACACCGGCGAAACTCGCCAGCATGGCTTCGGCGTTCTTCTTTTCCTTTTCGGCGCGTTTGGCAATGAGCTTCTTGTCGTGCTCAATTTTCTGGGCGGACTTGCTCGTGGCTGCGATGGCGAGCCCCTTCGGCATCAGGAAGTTCCTCGCATAGCCGTCGGCAACCTTTATCGTATCCCCGCGCTTGCCGAGGGATTCAACGTCTTCGTTCAAAATAACCTTCATCGACTTCCTCCTTTTGCAGTGTTCGTTCGCACAGGCCGTCAGCAGAGCCTGCCTGCATTCGACAGATCATGTTTTTTCGTCTTTTTCCTCGACGCTCTCCCCTCGAGCCTCGACACGGAGTTCTTCACGCCGCCGTGTCGTTCGCGGGGCGGTTCATCTTTCTGAAGTCGACCCAGATGTCAAACAGGCCGACGGCGGAGATAAAAACCAGCAGGTACTGGTATATCACAATCAGGGCGTAAAAAAGGGCCCGGAGGTATCTCGGGATGTTTTTCTTCCTGCAAAAGAACTGGACAATCGAAAGTCCCTGGAGGAGATAGAGAAAAAGCAGAATCATCATGCCGTTGAGGCCGATGATCTGCGCGATTTCCTCGGGGACGATCATCAGGACCCCCGCTGCGATGACGAGCCAGACGACCCAGTCCGGCATCTTCCAGCAGGTGAGATCGCCGAAATCGGGGAACGAGGGATCCCGTCCCTGGAAAAACATCCGCATGCCGAGCACGTTGAGCCAGATGAGAAATGTTGTGCTCATGAGAAAAAGCGCTGCACCGTGATCCACGATCCAGCCTGCAACCTGGGGGGCGCCTTCACGCAGCGCGTCAAGCTGATCCTGGGGGATCCCGATCTCCTCGTAAAGCGCGATGCTGTACTGGATGCTGTCGATCACGTACCCCCGGACAATGTCCAGGATGCCGCGTTCCAGAATCTGACCGTACCAGGCCAGCATAGCGACGATTACCGCGACCAGTCCGGCAACCGACAGGCCCACCGTCTTCTCGATCCCGTATCGCCTTCCCAGGACTTCGGGGATGATGACTCCCGCCGACCCGAGCACCAGGAAAAACGAGAGGCTTTCCACGAAACCGCCGATCCGGAAAACGGCCACGAGAAGACCGAAAGACACGACGAACATGGCGATCCCGGGAACCCGCCCCATCTTCCAGTAAAAGAAGGCGATCGGAAGAGGAGCGAACAGGCTGAATATAAAACCGACAATGGGGTTCAGAACCACGAGGAGAAAGAAACCAGTCGTGATGCCAACACCCAGAATAAATTCCTTCACGTTGAAGTTTTTGCCTGCATCCAAGTGAACGCTGTCCTCGAATCGCCGGTTTCAGACCGTACGCGCCGCCTGCCGTTTCCGCACAGGCATCGCCGCTGTCAGCTCTCCGTCACCAGGTAGGGCAGCAGGGCGATGTTACGGGCGCGCTTGATCTCGACCGTCAGCGCCCTCTGGTGGAGCGCGCAGTTGCCCGTGATGCGTCTGGGGATGATCTTTCCGCGTTCCGTCACGAAGTACCGGAGGGTTTCCATGTCCTTGTAGGACATTTTCATGTTCGAATCGGTGCAGAACCGGCAGACCTTCCTCCGGTGGTAGACTCTCCGGTCGGACTTCGGCCTTCCGGGTCCGCCTCCCGGTCCTCTCGAATCTCTTCCGCCCGGGCCCCCCGTTCTGGGCCGGCTGCCCGTTGTGCTGTCTGAAGGCGTTCTCATGTTGTTATCCCTCCGTCGTGGCTTCCGACGTCGCGGACGTCGTCGTGGTCGTTGTCGTTGTCGGTGTAATGGGTTGCGCCGGGATGATGGAAGCCGGGGGAGTGTCGGCCTTCTGGGTTCCTGCCAGTTCTTTTTCGATCTCTTCCGCCGTGATGCTGTCGGAAAGCCTCAAGGACATGTACTTCAGGACCTTGTCGTCGAACTTCAGGATCCTCTCCACCTCTGCGACGATCTCGCGCCTGCCGGCGAAATCGATGAGGATGTAGAACCCCCGGGCCTGCTTCCGGATGAGGTAGGCGAGCTTTCGCTTTCCCCATCTCTCGACCTTCAGGACCGTCCCCTTCATGTCGGTGATGATCTTGCTGTATCGGTCGATGATGGCGGTGATATCCTCGCTGGGCAGCTCGGACTGGACGATGAACAGAGTTTCGTAACGCTTCAAGTCGTTTGACCTCCTTTCGGCTCTATAGCCCGGGCACAGGGTCCGGGCAAGGAGTGCCTATATATGAAATTTTTGAACCTGTACTTTTATACCAGATAAAAGGAGAAATCAAGCCTTTTGTAGCAGACAGTCTCATCCTGAGTATTGCGGAAGGAAAGGTCCTTTTGCACTGCCAAAATGAGGCTTGACAGGATTCGGGCCTTTCCCTATCAAAGGGGGTACCGGGGACCGGTCGATCCATGGGCTCACCGGAGGAACCGATTCTCGCATCGTTCACGCTCCTGAAAGGGGAGGATTGCAGATGATGAAAAAAAGTTGGCTTCTGGCGGTTGTCGGGATGTTAGCCCTGTCCGTTTCGGGGTGCATGGTCACGGAAAGCACCTATCTGAAAAAGGTGGAAGAGGCCGGCAGCCTCGAGCAGGGGCTTGCCACCTGCAAGGAAGAAGTCGTGCGGCTCGGAAAGCAGAACGAGGAGCTGGCGAAGAAGGTCCAGTCCCAGCAGGAGCAGATCGGTCAGATCGAAAAGAACCGGGAGGAAAAGGTTCAGGAGGTCAGCAAGACCTATACGCAGATGATCGAGAAGATGAAATCGGAAATCGCCGAAGGGCAGGTGACGATCACCGAACTCCAGGGGAGGCTCACCGTGAACATGGTCGACGCCATCCTCTTTGATTCGGGAAGGGCCGACATCAAGCCCGAGGGCAGGCAAGTCCTCCAAAAGGTGGCCGAGGTCATCGGCCAGGTGGAGGACAAGGCAATCCTCGTCGAGGGGCACACGGACAATGTCAAGATCGGCGGCGCGCTCGCCCGGGCGTTTCCCTCGAACTGGGAGCTCTCCGCGGCCCGCGCCATCAACGTGGCCCGGTATCTCCAGCGGCTCGGCGTCGATCCCGCCCTTCTGTCTGCAGCAGCCTACGGGGAGTACCGCCCCGTCTCGGAGAACGACACAGCGGAGGGGCGTACGAAAAACAGGCGGATCGAGATCGTTCTCGTTCCGCGGGACTAGCGTCTTCGCTGCCGGGGAACGTAAAGGCGGCAAAAAGGATTAGGGCCTGCCCTATGGCAGGCCCTTTTGCATGCGGCCAACCCCGCACGAAGAGACATTGCAGGTGCGGACCGTCCCACCGGGCCTAAGCGGTGTGGCGGTATTACTCCGAACGTTCCGTCCTGCCCGAGGCAGGCGTGTCTTCCGGGGACTCCCTTGAGAGAGGGCCGAAGACGATCTCGATCTCCCCGATCAGGGGTTGCCGTTTTTTGCCCTCGCTGTCCTCGATGCCGTGTTCCGGCAATTTCGGCTGTGCGATCCGGATTTTCGAGTATAAGCCTCGTTTCCCGGGCAGCCCCACGTCGACCAGGAACCCTTTCCTCCCGGCCAGGTTCTTCAGAATCGCGGCCTTGTCCAGGACGGGTGGTTTTGTCCAGACGCTCTCCGTTTCCTGTTCCACCTCGAGAATGAAGGGGAATCGAATCCGGAGCGTTTCGATGCCCATCGTGGCGGAACTCATGCCGAGTTCGGTCGATTCGTGGCTCGCCACCTCGCTGATGTAGTCGACGGCGCTCTGTACCTCGTGGTGAATGGTCAGAATGGTTTCCGTAAGATAAATGTTCCTCTTTCTCCGGGCCTTTTCATTGTTTTTCTCTAGCATGGGTTCACCCGCTGATCGTCTTGAAGGTGATCTCAACTTCCCCGATGACATCGACGCGCAACCCCAGGAACTCCGGCGTTTTGTTGCTGACAGGCCTCACGGTCAGGCCGGGCAGACGCACGGCCCCTTTGAACAGGGACGGCTTCTGCGAAGGATTTCCCTGTTTGCGGTCCGTGAGTGTGAATGTCAGCTTTGTGTTGACCCTGCCGTGATCCACGTAAATCCGTGGGATTCCCCGCTGGACAGTGGAGAGGAGACCTTGCCGGTAGATCAAGGCGATCAGCAACCGGACCGCCCAGGCGATGTGCCCGTACCCTGAATCCGTGATCCTGTAGCCCCGTCCAACCGGGTCCTTCTCGATGTCCCCCTTTGTGATTTGATAGCCCGTCAGGAGAAAGACGGGCGGGTCCTCCTTTCGGTCCTGCTGTGCAGAGAGATAGGGGGCCTCCGGGTCTACTGCGCTTTGGTTCTCCTGGCCGGTGCGGGACGGAAAAAGGCGCAGGACCTCGGCCCGGACCATGTCATCCGTGACGGCAATTCGGGCAAGGTCTTCGAGTTCCATCAGGGCCATGCTCTCGATTTCACGGATCTCCTTCTCCTGCTGGAGCATGGACTGCACCACGGCCATGAAGGTTTCAGAGATGAGTTGCCCTGTGAATTCCGCGAAGGCCATATCCGTGGGTTTCTTGATCGGTTCTGCCATGGTGTCACCATCAACCGGTCATTGGCTGATAATCCGTTTTGAAGTTGATTTGCACACGACCGTAAATCTGGACCTGGCTTCCCGATATATCTCGGTTGGTTTCTTTGGCCGTGCTGATGTTAACACTCGTATAGGAAGTAGAAGCTGAAGCGCTGGCCCACAGACTCACGAGAGCCCCCGTCTTAGCCTTTGCGCGGAACTTGAACTCGTCGCGGTGATATTTCGTCGTTTGTTTTTCATAGAACGTCGAACCGTAGGTGGTGAAGGTGAGTCGGGTTTCTATCTGTCCGCTTTCGATAACGAGCCTGAGTATGCCCATCTTCACCATTTCTTTGAGCATGGTGTACTTGTCCGCGCTGATCCGTTTGGCGACGGCATCGAGGATGGCTTTGAAGCGGTTATCGTCGATAGCCCCTGTGAAGGGCCCCGCATTGGGAACTTCGCCCGGTAGAGCTACGGCTTCTGCAAATTTCGTTGCTTGAGCGTTGTCGAGATTTCCCCCGGTTTTGACTAGGGTTCCCGATTCTTCGCTCGGTGCCGGGAGCACCCGTGCAAGGAATTGAAGGAGTAGCTCTCCTCCGATGTCATCCTTCGTGTCGTTGATGAATTGCGTCAGGGTTTTTGATACCTCCTTGACCAGCTCAATATAAGCCTGTGTCTGGCGTATATTAGCTGCTACAATCGCGTCGAAGGTATCCGTGATGAGTTTTGCGGTGAACTCGGGAAAGCCGATCTCGTTAAGTCGAGCTGCTTCTGTCACTGCAGCGCTTGTCCCATTAGACATGGTGCACCTCCTTGCTCAATGGCCTGAAGGATGGCTGCGGGAAAGGACGTTTCATGGGCGTCGGATTGGAATGGGTGATAGACGACCGGACAATTACAGGAGATGGAGCATCGCCGAAAAATGTCCTTTACCGGATGATGAAAGGGTATGAACGGGTTACTTTCTCTGTATAGCCGCTCTGGTCTGTTTTGATTGGGGGATAGAAACGGATTACGCTGGGTGTAAAAGGCAGTCGGGTATCGGTTTACAGAAGAGCCTGCAGGCCATTGCCGGAAAAAAGATGTTGTTCAGGTCATCCTTTGCGAGAGCCCCGCAACCCGATACCCGTTATCGGCACGAATGGTTGCATCGGTTGCATTTGTTATTCTATAGATAACGACCTGATTGTCAACTGGTTTTTGCCGGCTGAGCGGGAATGCCCAAGGAAGCCCTTCCGGTGATCCCCTCCAGATCGTGCCATGTGTTGGACACCTTGGGCGCCGCCCTTATAAATTTCCAGCACCTTGGTGCGCGGATTTTGATTGCATACCGCTGCCGGAAACGAAAAGAGCCCTGCGCCTCAAGGGCAAGGGGTCATCGATTGAAGATTTGCGCAAGATGTGCCATATTGCACCGGACCTGCCGTGATGAAGCGGTGCGACCACTTGAAAGGAGGATGCAGCGATGAAGAACCTGCTCGGAGGGATAGAAGAGGTCCTGCTCATGGGGCCGGGACCCTCTTGCGTGCCCCCGCAAGTCTACGAGGCGATCGGCAAGAAGACCCTGGGGCACCTCGACCCCTACTTTCTGAAGATCATGGACGAACTCAAGGAGCATCTCCGCACGCTCCTGAACACGAAGAACAATCTGACCGTCCCCATCTCCGGGACCGGTTCGGCCGGCATGGAGGCCTGCTTCGTCAACCTCGTCGAGCCTGGCGACAAGGTGCTGATCCTGATCAACGGGGTCTTCGGCGTGAGGATGCGCGAGGTCGCAAGCCGGCTCGGCGCGGAGGTCGATGCCCTCGAGTTCATCTGGGGCACACCGGTTATCGTGGAGGACGTGGCGAAGAAGCTCAAAGAGAAGACCTACCGGATCGTGGCGGTGGTCCACGCCGAGACGTCGACGGGCGTGTGCAATCCCGTGGAAGAGATCGGAGCCCTCCTGAAGGGCTCTGACACGATCTACCTTGTCGACACCGTGACGAGCCTGGGCGGCATCGAGGTCCGCATGGACGACTGGGGGATCGACGCCCTCTACAGCGGGACCCAGAAGTGCCTGTCCTGTCCCCCGGGCCTTGCCCCGCTTTCCTTCTCCGAGAAGGCCATGGCGAGGCTCAACGGCCGAAAGACGAAAGTCCCCAACTGGTACCTCGACATCTCGCTCATCGCGAATTACTGGGGTCAGAACCGCGTCTACCATCACACGGCCCCTGTGAACATGATCTACGCTCTGTATCAGGCGCTGCTGCTCATCCTGGAAGAAGGGCCGGAGAGGGTTTTCAAAAGGCACCGCGACACCCATGAGCTCCTGGTCAAAGGACTCGAGGAGATGGGTCTCAAGATGGTCGTCGAGAAGACCTGGAGACTTCCCATGCTGAACACGGCCTATTGTCCGGAGGGCCTCGACGAACTGGCCGCCCGGCGCTGTCTGCGCAGTGAGTACAAGATCGAGATCGGTGGCGGGCTCGGGCCCCTGGCCGGGAAGATCTGGCGCATCGGTCTCATGGGCCACACGGCAAGGAAGGAGAACGTGGAGCGCTTCCTCGACGCACTCAGAAGGGTGATTTCGTAGGAATTCCTCAAAAAAGAAGAAAGCAGGTGGGATGACCTCCACCTGCTTTCTTTGTCTTACCCTCTTACCTTCTCACCTTCTTGACTTCTGTATTTATTCCGGGCAGGCGGCTCCCTTTTTTACCCACTCGTTCATCTTCGCCGAGAACTCCTTGTGGCTCATCTTCGGGACCGTCCGTCCCTCGCCGGGGTTCCATCCCCACAGGACCAAGGGGTCTTTGCCGATGTGCTCGATGATCTGCTCCCCCGTCCTTCCGCCATTCATCTTCGGGTCCTTCAACTGACGGCACAGCTCCCCGGGCGTGCGGCCCTGGAAGACCATGGGCATGTTCTCGGGAGGCATGTGCCAGTTGGCCACACCGGGGGCCCCTCCGGGTTTGTTCGCCTCCCCGTGGCACAGCGTGCAGTTCATCGCCCCGACCCCTTTGCCCTCGGGGCCGCGCTTGACGTTGAACATGTGGGGCTGTGAGTCGTCCCGGATCGTCGGCGCATCCCCCGAAGGGTGGCAGTTCATGCAGCGGGGGTGGAACAGGACTTCTGCGGCCTCGGCAAATGCTTTCTTCGCTCCTTCAGTGTCCTGATTGTCGGCGGTGGCCCGGTTCAGACAGGAGAACAGACCCGCCAAAATGATAAAAAGTCCTGCAACGACGATGACAAGGGCAGGTGATTTCATTCTTTCGTGACTCTTCAGTCTTGCCATGGCGGGCTCCTTGGATGCGGGTGTAAAGGACTGACCTGCTGTGCATCAGCCCGTCGAGAAATCGACGCGAAAAACATAGCAGAAAGAGATTGAGATGACAAAATAAAATAGACAGGAGCCCGCCTGCGGGCGCAAAAAAATCCCCCTCTTTCCCCCTTTTGCAAAGGGGGGTGTAAGGGGGATTTGAGGTTGCAGTTAGTGCAGAATGTAGAACGCCGCCAGGGCGCCGCCCGAGATGATGACGGACCAGATGATCGCTTTCCCCAGCTTGTCGGCACCCCAGGACTCCGGCTTGACTGCGCCGGCCAGGACAAACCCCAGAACGAGGAAGAGCCCGATGACGATCACCCCGTGGGTCGTCCAGTGATGCCCCATGGCATCCGCCATCGCTTTCTTGAAAGGCGGCGTCAGCTCCTTGAAGATGACCAGCAGTGTGTTGAGGACACTCACAATGGCCGTGGAGAGGCCGAACCCGATCGTTGTTTTATCCAGTGTCGTGTTTGTCATGGCGCAACCCTCCCCATGTATCCCACGATGACGCCCCTGCTGATGATGGCTCCCGAACCATCCACGGCAAGGCCGATGAGAACGATGATGGCGGTAACGACGACCATGAGCCTCCGGTTTTCAGGCACCATGAGGTCGTTGCGGTAGGCGATGATCGGCAGAAGGATGCTCAGGAACAACAGCGCGAAAAAGAAGTGCTCCTTCCACTCCATGAAAAACGTGTGCGCCCACTTCCACGGACCGGCGCGGATGATGTCTCTCTCGTGGACATAGTAGACCACATACCACCAGCCGCCGATGACATAGGAAAGGATCATGGACAGAGCCGTCCAGAGGCTCAGGCTGCGGATCATGGGGATGTTCTTCTCGCTCAGGTTCAGGACATACACGAGAAGTGCCACCGCCAGGATGATCCCCAGCACGCCGAACAGGACGTGCACCATAACGGTGACCTGGATTCCAAATAGTGACATGGGTACCCTCCTTTTCCGGGTTGTAGGTTTATGCTCGGCAGTCTCTTGACATCAGGACCGCCTCGGCCCAACCCACTATGGGATTGATGACGATTTCTGTGGGCCGTTGAAACGTTGACGTATTTTTGCTCGATGCAACCGTTACCAGGATGGACAAGGCTTGAAAGGAGTTCACGGGTTACTTTTCGCCCGTTCTCGGGGCGAAGGCTCTTGACGCTTCCGTCAGGACATGAATTGCCGTATGGTGGGGCATCTGGTGAGAACGATGCGCTTGCGCGCTTCTGATAATAAGATGAGGCCATCCGGGGGAAAAGTCAATGGGGCTCTCGACTTTTTTTTGCGGGATTGCTGCTTGCCTGCAGCCCGATGACGGAGGCGATGACGAGGGCGGCGCCCAGGATCTGCCACAGCTCCATCGTTTCCCCCAGGAGGATCCAGGCGATGAGCCCCGCCGTGATCGGTTCCAGGGTGGCCGTGATGCTGGCCCTCGCGGCGCCGATCCGGTTGATGCCCTCGGTGTAGCAGATGAACGCCAGCACCGTGCCGAAGAAGGCGATGAAGAGGACCCATCCCCACTGCGCAATGCCCGAGGGGCGCAGGAACGCGCTCAGGGGCGGGTGAAAGATGTTCCAGGTCACCGCGGCAAACAGAAGCCCGTAGAAGACCACCGTCCAGGGAGGGTATCGCTTCATCCCGTACTCGCACCGAACGGTGTACCAGGCAAAGGTGACGGCCGAGGCGAGTGCCGAGAGGACGCCTGCGCGGTTCATGTCCAGCAGATCCAGGCTGTAGCCCCCCACGACGAGGTAGCAGCCGAAAAGCGAGCCGGCCATGGCGGCAAACACAACAGGCGGAAGCTTCGTGCCGAGGAAGAACAGCGTGTAGAGGGCGACGAAAATAGGCGCCTGGTACTGGATCAGGATGGCGGCAGCCACCTGGATCTTGCTGATGGCGAAAAGATAGGTGAACTGAACCGCCGCGAGCCCGACGCCGAGGGTGACGAAATACAGAAGGTCGCGCCGGTCAATCGTCAGCAGGGAGCGGTCAAGAAGCAGAATCCAGCATAAAACAATACCCGTGGCGAGCGTCGTCCGCAGCTGTACCAGCTCGAAGGCGGTGATGCCGCTCAAAAACAGGAACTTGGCCGCCGTGCCGGAAGAGGCCCAGCAGAGGGCCGCAAGGGCGGCGAAGAGATAGCCGGATCGGGAGAGGCGCTGCTCAGTCACGAATTTCGTTCCCTTATCCGATCCATTTCACGAAGGCGTCCACGTCGGTCCTCTGACGTTCGAACTGATTGATGGGGGCATCGCGTTCCGGGTACCCGATGACGGCCCCCATGATGACCCGCCGGTCCGCCGGTATCGAGCCGTGCCTGCGCAGCAGATCGGCGTAGTGGACGGAGCTTGCCATGATGCAGGTCCCGAGTCCCCGGTCGTGGGCCGCGAGCGCAATCGTCTGGAGCAGCAGGCCCACATCCAGCATGGCATACTCGACGAGGACGTCCGTCGGGACGGTGGCGACGATGAGGCAGGGGGCGCCGAAGAGAGCGGCCATGTTCAGTTGATGTTGCTTACGGCCTTCCTTGTCCTCCCGCTTGAGCCCCAGGGAAGTGACGACGGCCTTGCCGACTTCCATGTACCGCTCTTTCATCTGCTCCGGCCATTTCTCAGGCATGGGGACGTCGTTGCGCAGCGGCTCTGCGGCGGCCATACTGGCCACATTGGCCTTGCGGAAGGCCTCCAGGGGCTCCCCTGTGATCACGTAAAGCTCCCAGGGCTGGGTGTTGCCCCAGGAGGGCGCCCACCGGGCGGTTTGCAGGAGCTCCTCGAGGAGCTTCCTCGGGATCGGGTCGGGTCTGAACTTCCGGATGCTTCGTCTTCCCCGGACGGCGGCTTCGAGTTCCATGCCTGTCTCCTTTCGAGAGAGAATTCGCTAAAATTTTGTCTTATCCTACATGAAAATTTCAGTCTTTCATACTCTTGAACGAGCGAAAACGGGCAACACGGTATTGACAGGGGGTGGCCTTTGCCATACCCTAGGTTCCATTGTGAGACCAGGGGTGAAGATCTGAACGTCAATTTTGAATATCGATTCGGGCCGAATAGGGAATGGCGCATCGTCGTTGCCAATACGAAAGAGCTTCGGGAGAAGGCCTTTCGGCTTGTCTACGATGTCTACATCCGGGAAGGATACGACCTGCGCTTCGGTCGCGAGAGCGGCCTGTGGTGCACGATTCACCACCTGCACCCGGAGACGACGATCTTTCTGGCCGAGAAGGAAGGAAAGCTCGCGGGCTCGGTGACGGTGATCCCCGACTCGAGGCTGGGGCTCCCGACGGACCGCATCTTCCCGGAGCCTCTGGCCGATCTCCGGAAGGCCGGTCGGCGCCTCAGCGAAATCTCCTCGCTCGTCGTGACGGAGGAGCCCGGGGGCATCCCCCCCGAGCTGGCCATGCACCTCTACCGGCTGGCCCACCTGGCGAGTCTTTACCTGCTCGAGCGCACCGACATCGTCGCCTCCGTCATGGCTCACCACAGGGACTTCTACTCGCGCTTCCTGCTTTTTGACGATGCGTCCGAGGCGCCCCGCCTGAGCCCGAAAACGAGCCAGCAGGTCTCCTACGTGCGGCTCAACCTCGAGACGATGAAAGAGCGCTACGAGCAGCGCTATGCCCGGGCAAAGGGCAAACGGAATCTCTACCGCTGGTTTTTTCAGAACGAGGACGAGCCGGCCATCGTCGATTGGATGCGCTGCAGCCGGCGACCCATGACAACGGAGGATCTGTACTATTTCGGCGCGAAGAGGACGAGCATCCTCGCCAACGCCGGTCATGACGTGATCGCCATTCTCGAGGAGGAGTACCGGCTGGCCGGTGCCGTCGCCAACTGAAAGGGAAGCAACCCATGTGGAAAGACATCGTCGAGCGCCAGCGGGGCATCGTCAACTTCACCGATGAGCTCACCGAAGCGATCGGACGGACACGGGTCCTCGTGGCAGGGGCCGGGGGAAACGGCGCCGTCCTCGATTTTCTGGTCCGGACGGGCTTCCAGCGCTTCGTCGTCATCGACTTCGACGTCGTCGAGGCCACCAACCTCAACCGCCTGCCCTTCATGCCGGATTCCGTCGGGAAGACGAAACCCGAGGCCTGGAAAGAGTATCTGCAACGACTCAACCCCGACTGCGACGTGACCGTCCACTGTCGCAGGGTCACGAAAAACGACGAGGCCTGGCTTGCGGAGGTCATCGCGGGCGTGGACATCGTGGCCCTGGGGATGACGGACATCGAGGCCAATTTCCTGATCCCGCGGGTCTGCCACCGCCTTCGCAAGCGCATGGTCGTGGGCCCCGGCACGTCGAATTGCTGGGCCGTGAGTACCCTTACCCACTCGGGTCGCGTCTCGCTGGAGAGCGTGGGCGGCTTCGGGACGGAGGGCACCGACGCCCGCGAGATCGACTACAAGGCCATCCTGCCGAAGTTCATGCGGATCTACATGTTCCCCGGGCGTGCCGAGAGACTGACCCCGGAGACGCTCCAGAAGGTCCAGCGCGGCGAGATCGCCCCGCGCAACTGCAAGATCTTCGTCTCCATGGTCAACGCCGCCGCCTGCTGGGAGATTGTCAAGAACACCGCCGTGCTCAACGGCATCGCGCTTCAGAACACAAACGTCATCGAGTTCCCCCTCGTGCAGGTCTTCGACCCCTTCCGCGGGAGTGCCTACTACTACCACGCCGAAAAAGACAAGATCGGCATCCCGAACTGGCTGACGGGCAAGACCCGCTGGCATCGCCTCGAACGATAATCCTATCTCCCTCTCCCTTGAGGGGAGAGGGTAGGGGTGAGGGTGAAAAGAGGAACCATGAAAACACACAGAATCGCCGCCGTTCCCGGTGACGGCGTCGGCCCCGAAGTCATCCCGGCAGGGCTCACGGTACTGGGGAGGGCCGCGGGAAAATTCGGATTTTCCATCGAGACGACAACGTTGGAATGGGGGGCCGGCTACTACAAGAAGCACGGCCATTTCATGCCCAAAGACGGGCTGGACATCCTGCGCAGATTCGACGCCGTCTATTTCGGGGCCGTGGGCCTGCCCGATGTGGACGACACGCTGCCGGCAAAGGACTTCACCTTCAAGGTGCGCACGGGGTTTATGCAGTACGTGAACTACCGTCCCGTGCGGACCTGGCCCGGCGTTGCGCGTCCCCTGCGGACGGACAAGCCCATCGACTTCGTCGTGATCCGCGAGAACGTGGAAGGCGAGTTCGTCCAGGCGGGAAAGCAGATTCAGCCCGATGAGGCCGGGGGGCTTGCCATCGACACGAGCATCTTCACCCGCAGGGGCATCGAGCGCATCGCCCACTACGCCTTCCAGCTGGCGCGAAAGCGCCGCAAACGGGTCCACCACATCACGAAGTCCAACACGCTCATCCACAGCCTTACCTACTGGGACCGCGTTATCCGCGAGGTGGCGGCGCAATACCCCGATGTGGAGCACCAGCAGATGTACATCGACAATGCGGCGGCAAGCTTTGTCCTGCGCCCCGAGATCTTCGACGTGGTGCTGACGACAAACCTCTTCGGCGACATCCTGAGCGATTTGGGCGGCGCGCTGATGGGGAGCCTGGGGCTGGCCGGAAGCGGCAACATCAACCCCGAGCGCGAGTACCCCTCCATGTTCGAGCCCATCCACGGCTCGGCGCCCGACATCGCAGGCAGGGGGATCGCCAACCCCTTCGGCACGATCTGGTCGGGGGCCCTGATGCTCGAGCACCTGGGTGAGTTGCAGGCGGCGCGGCAGATCGTGAAGGCCATGGACAAGGCGACGGCCGAGGGAGTGCTGCCTGCCGATCTGGGCGGGAAGGCGACAACCGGCGAGATCGCCCGGCGCGTGGCCGAAAACCTCGACATCGTCTAGGAGATTTTGTTCCTTCATAACATGGCACCCCCCCCTTTTTTCGCAAAGGGGCAACCCTCACAACCCCCCTTTCGTAAAGGGGGGCAGGGGGGATTTTCCCACATGGATTTTTTAATCTCTCAGGAGCAACCATGTCCCGAATCATCGACCTGACCGTTTCCATGAAAGACGGGATGCGCGGCGTCACCTTCGAGGCCTTCAAGGTGCTCGAGAAAGACGGCTGGAACGCCCGGATGCTCCACCTCTATTCCCATGCGGGCACACACATGGATGCCCCGCTTCACTTCGGAGTCAATGACACGACCATCGACCGGATTCCCCCGGAGCGCTTCTTCGCCGATGCCTGGGTGATCGACGCGCCTGCCGTCACGGACAGCATGATGATCGGGATCGAGCACCTGAAGGACGTAAAAGACCGGTTTTCGGCAGGCGAGGGCCTTCTCTTCCGTACAGGCTGGCACCGGTTCATCGACGCCGAGAACTACAGGACGGCGCTGCCGTGGATCGGCCGGGAGCTGGCCCGGTGGTGCGTCGAGAAGAAGGTCAGGCTCATCGGCGTCGAGCCGCCCTCGGTGGCCATCCTGACGGACCGGGAGGAACTGCAGGCCGTCCACCGGATCCTGTTGGATGGCGACATTGTCCTCGTGGAGGGCCTCTGCAACCTGGAAGAGATCCGGAAACCGAAGGTGAAGGTCATCGCCCTGCCGCTCAAGATCGAAGGCGGCGACGGGGCGCCGGCCCGGGTCATTGCGATCGAAGAATAAAGAAGTGTCTGAGTGAATAAGTGCCTGAGTGCCTGAGTGGCGGAAGGGTTGAAGACCGATGAGGTTACCCTATGACGAGACGATGCGCAGCCTCCCGCCCCCCTGGATGGAAGACCTCCTTCCCGCGATCCGCGAAGCCTTCGCCCGGGCCAACTCGACGCTCATCGTCATGGACGACGACCCGACGGGCTGCCAGACGGTCCACGACATCCCGATCCTGACGGCCTGGCCCGTGGAGGCCCTGAGGGCCGAGTTCGAGCGCAGCCCCTGCTTCTTCATCCTCACCAACTCCAGAAGCCTGCCCGCGCGGGAGGCAATCGAGCTCAACCGCGAGGTGGCCCGCAACATTGCGAAAGCGGCATCTTCAACGGGCCGGCGCTTCATGGTCATCAGCCGCAGCGACTCGACCCTGCGCGGCCACTTCCGGGCCGAGATCGAAACTCTCAAAGCGGAACTCGGGTGGCAGGAGGCGGTGACGCTCTGCATCCCCGCCTTTTTCGAGGGGGGGCGGTTCACGATCGATGATGTCCACTACGTGAAGGAGGGCGACGAGCTGGTCCCGGCCGCCGAGACCCCCTATGCAAAGGACCCCTCCTTCGGGTTTGCCTCGTCGAACCTGAAGGATTACATCCGCGAGAAGACGGGCGGTGCCGTCGCCCGCGAGGATGTCTGCTCCATCACGCTTGAGGACATCCGCAGGGGAGGGCCGGGGGCCGTTGCCGAGAAGCTGGCAGCGTGCCGCGACGGCAGCTTCTGCGTAGTCAATGCCTGCGAGCGAAGCGATATGGACGTCGTAGCGCTGGCCGTCTATCTGGCCATAGAGAAGGGAAAGCGGTTTCTCTTCCGGACGGCCGCGGCCATCATCCCGGCGCTCATCGGCCTTGCACCTCGCCCGTTGCTGGGCGCGGGGGATTTCGCCTCGCCGCAAAACGGCTGCGGCCTGATCGTCGTGGGCTCCTTTGTCCCCATGTCGTCGCTTCAGCTTGTTCATCTGCTGAAGCATGCCGATGTTCACGGTGTCGAGTTGGACGTCAGGCGCCTGCTCTCCGGGGAAGGGAAGAACGAGATCGAAAGGGTGATGGGGGAGGCGAACCGGTCGGTTGGCGCGCGTTGCGACACGGTGATCCACACGAGCCGCGAGCTGGTGACGGGGGCCACGGCCGAGGAGAGCATCCGGATCCAGGCAGACGTGGCGGCAGCTCTCATCGGGATCGTGCGGGGGATTCAGGCCGCACCGCGCTACGTGCTGGCCAAGGGGGGCATTACGTCCCATGATATCGCCGCAAAGGCCCTGGGCGTCCAGAGGGCCATCGTCAAGGGGCAGATCGTTCCAGGCGTTCCCGTCTGGCGCCTGGGCGAGGGCTCGCGATTTCCGGGGATGAGCTACATCGTCTTCCCGGGAAACGTGGGGACGGAGACCTCAATGACTGATGTCGTCCGGGCCTTGAGAACTGGGGCATAAACCCGCAGCAATGAAAGCAGGCGTTACGAAAGAAAACGAGCCCTGTCCCGTGTGCGGCAGGCCCATCGCCCGCGGCCCCGGAGCCGACCGGCATCACTGGCTGCCGAAATCGAGGGGCGGCCGCGCTTCCGGGGCCATCCACGTCGTCTGCCACCGCAAGCTCCACAGCGTCTTCACACCGAAAGAACTGGCCTCCGATTACGGCACGCCCGAGGCGGTGCGGGCCCACCCCGAGATCGCCAAATTCATCCGCTGGGTCCGCCGCAAGCCCCCCGAGTACGTCGACCGGCACGACAAGCCAAAGAAATAGCGGACTGCCTTGACGTTGCGGCTGCCCCCATTTTATTTCCGTGATCTCTCTGGCGGCGATACGGAGCATGGGTGCCGTCTCCTTTTATATTGTTCATTCAACAGTGACGTGTTAGGATGAAGCCCGATATCAAAATCCGGATGAAAGCGATGGATGCCCATCGAGGAAATGAGATGATTATGGAAATGACGAAATGGAAAGATACCGCAGGTCACAAACCGGGATGCCCGTATAAGGGGGTACCTGTCAGTGGTACAGCCGCCGAGATGGCCAAATATCACTCAGGATATTGTCCCGGCTGTAATATTCCGGTCAAATGGGAAGAGGAAAAGCGGGAAAAGGAAATCGCTGCCCTGCAGTCATGACCGGGGGCGCCTCAGAAAAAACCCTATCCTGATCTTCCTCTCCCTGTGAAGGACGCCTTCCGGGCTCTTCCTCTCCTTATAGGAATATTTACCTTATAGGTTCCCTCTCCCTTGAGGGGAGAGGGCAAGGGTGAGGGTGGCAGATCCCTTCCTCCCGTTGGAAAGGGTTGAGGTGAGGGTGAATGATCCCGTAACCCGACAGCAACGAAAGGCTAAAAAACAGGGGACAGCTGCAACGCGCAGGCTGTCCCTTTTTCTTTGCAGGCGATCCGACGTTATTGACGTGATGCGATCAATACCTATTTGCAGACCTGTTGAGAGAGCCGTTCATGCAGGGTGCCTGGAGCAAGATCCCTCCATGGGGAACCCCCTGCCGGGCTTCCTGCGATGCGCTTTCCGTCGATATCGTAAATCACCATGGAGAGGCTTCTTGCCTTGGCCCCCTTGCAATTGAATTCGCTCACGGTGATGACATGGTCCAGTGCCTGTCCCTTGTACTCCCCGGTCCCGCGGAGAAATTTTTCCTCATGTCGTTTTCCATCCTCGCTGTAGATGGTCTTTTCACACACGCTGACCGTCGTATTCGTTTTCTTCACGGTTTCCTTGTCGTAATAATGGGTCCCTTTTGCCGTCGTGGCGAAATAGACCCACTCCGCCCCCGGCGCATTGCCCGGGAATCCGGCGATCAGTATGACGGCAAGAACGACAACGGCGATGAACGAACGTCTACCCCTCATGAGGTCCCCCTTCTTCTTTTCGCGGATATGGAGCGCTGGGCGGTCTCGTAAACCGCACTCAACCCTGTACTTTATACGGCTCCGTCAGCAGTCCCGTCGAAGGCTGCTCAGCTTCCGCATGGGGCCGATCCTCTCTGGCTTTATCCCGGGGCTTCGACAAGCGCACCGCGATTCTTACGGCAGCAGCGGGTAAGAGGACAACCGATGTAGCTACAATTGCCGCCAGACAGACAACACCGGTGAGAAATTTTTTCATCTTTCACCCTCCCGGGGTTTTATCCGCTTCATTTTGCGAGCGTTTTCAGCGCCTTCTTATCGTTCTCCGTCTGGAAAATCATGGTCATTTTCCCTTTCGCCGGGCTTCCGTATACAAAGTAGATGTCGATGCCGGCAAAAGCGATGCTCTTCGTGAGTTTGTGCAGTTCGCCCACCTTGTTCGGCACTTCCACGGCCAGAACGTCCTGCAGCTCCACCTTGGCCCCCATCTTGGAGAGCACCTTCTTTGCCTTGGCATTGTTGTCGGTCACGATCATGAACGATGCGTCCAACTCCTCCCATGCGTAGGCGCAGATTGCTTCAACGTTGATTTTGGCTTTCGCGAGTGCCTCTGTGATTTCCATGAGCAACCCAACATTGTTGGGCAATGAGAAAAAAAGCTGCTTCACTTTGATTGCCTTGGCCATGTCATGTCCCTCCTTTTGTGGTCGATCAGGATTGCCTTACTTTCATCAACGCGCCTGTTGCATCCCCACGGAAATAAAAAACCCCGCCTTCATCTGAAAGCAGGGTTTCATGCTCGCTCAAGTCCCCCCGTTATGTCAAGGCTGGTTGGTTAGATAGGGACCGACGGGACAATACGTATTCTCTAATTGATGGGGGAATGAATGTCAAGAGTTGAAGGCGGGCTGCCCGGGTTACCCCGACAAAGCGTCATAAGCGTTGAGAGGCATTGTCTTCCGGCGAGTTATCGGGTACACACCTCCTTTGCCTTGTCTGTCTGCTGGGAATTCATTTACAAAGAGCAAAAAACAAGGGGTCAGGAAATTTCCTGACCCCCTGTTTTTATTATTGCCGGGCGATCTGGGGCTCGAACCCAGGACCTTTGGTTCCGGAGGTCAATGCTTTGTCTTAATTTGCAGACAAAGGGACCTCAAGTCTTCTTGTTTCTATTTCCCTTTGACCAGAGCTTCCGTAAGTCTCTTCTGCCATGGACAATCGTGACGATGACGATCCTGGCTCTTTCGAGCCGATAGATGAGACGGTTTTCCCCGACGATTAGTTCCCGGATTGTCGTGCGTTGCGTCTCGGGAACGATGCGACCTCTCTGCGAGAACCTGTCCAGGGAATTCCCTGCAACCAACAGTTCACGGACGACTGCTCCCGCGTAAGCAGCAGAGCCCCTGCTTATGTAGTCGGCTATCGCCTCGAGATCGGAAACGGCTTCGTGGGTCCAGACTATCGTCCGAGCCATTTCTTCATCCTTTTTTGCACTGCCTCAGCCGGAAGCACCTGACCTTCATCGGCTTGCTGCAATCCCCGCCCGATTTTCTGGAGGACATAGATATGATACTGGATGTCTTCCATCGAGCAGTCTTCGGGCAGGCGCCTGAGCAGTTTGTTGATTTCCTTTTTGGCGGTTTGCATGGTAGCCCCCTTCTGTACGCTTTGAGTATTTATATAGGCGATGGGGTTCTCTGTCAATGCCGGTCAAGGAACCAAAAAAAGGGCCTCAGAATTCCTCTGAGACCCTTTCAATTTTGGCGGGCGATCTGGGGCTCGAACCCAGGACCTTTGGTTCCGGAGACCAACGCTCTATCCTACTGAGCTAACCGCCCGTGTTTTCCCGGTGATAAGACTGGCAATGCCCGGGGATTCCTTCCCCGGGCAGAATGAGTTTCATTATACCGTCGTAACCGAAAAAATCCACTAGTATTTAAAGCCCCAACTCCCTGACGATCTTTCGGGCCGCCCGGCTCTGGTTCATCGTGCAGATGTGAAGGCCGCGGACCTCGTTGTGGAGGAGATCCCGGGCCTGCTTCTGGGCGTATTCGATGCCGTACTTCTCGACGTCCTCGGGCTTGTCCTTGAGCCAGCAGAGCTTCTCTCCCAGCGCCGAGGGGATCTTCGCCCCGCAGAGCTCCGTGATGCGCAGCACCTGCTTGTAGTTGAGAATCGGGAAGATGCCGGGGATGATCGGAACGTTGATCTTCAATGCCAGCGCCCGGTCCCGGAAACGATAGAAGTCGTCGTTGTTGAAAAAAAGCTGGGTGACGATGAAGTCGGCCCCGGCATCGACCTTGCGCTTCAGGTTCTTCAGGTCGTCGTCGAAGCTCGACGCCTCGGGGTGCCCCTCGGGGTAGCCCGCCACGCCGATGCAGAAGCCGTTCAACTCGCGGATGAAGGAGACCAGCTCGCTGGCGAACCCGAAGCCACCCGCGGGCCTCACGAATTTCTCCTCGCCCTTGGGCGGGTCGCCGCGCAGGGCCAGGATGTTCTCGATGTTGTGCTTTTTCATCTCCTCGACAATACGGGCGATGTCGTCCCGCGTCGCGGCCACGCAGGTCAGGTGGGCGAGGGCCTCGCTGCAGAACTCGTTTTGCACGCGCGAGGCGATCTCGATCGTCTTGTCCCGCGTCCCGCCGCCGGCGCCGTAGGTCACGGAGATGAAATCGGGCTTGAGCTCCTTCAGCTCGGCGACGGTCTTGAACAGGCTCTCCAGGTTTCCTTCCCGCACGGGCGGGAAGACCTCAAAGGAGAGCGTTGTCTTTTTTTGACCGAACAAATCCCGGATCAGCATGTGCGGCTCCTGCGAAAATTGCATGTGTAGATGGCACTTTGGGCCGATTCTGTCAACAGATTTTCTAAATGCCGGTGTTGTGTAACCGCCGGAAATCTGATAGATTCAGCGCGTTTGAGGTGTATTGGTTTCAACATGATCAGACTTTTCCGCATGTTCTTGCCCGCAATCCTTCTCCTGACGGGGGTTCTGGTTACCCCTGCCTTCGGGCTCGTCTATGTCTCCAACATCCGTCACTGGGCCGCCCCGGACTACACGAGGGTGGTCATCGACACGAGCGGAGAGGCGACCTACGTCGTGTCGAAGGAGGGCCGCAGGATCACCCTCACCGTGAAGAATGCCGACGTGGCCGAGGACGTTCCCCTCCAGAGCTTCCTGAACAAGGCCGGCGTCGAGAAGATTGAAGTCGTCACCCTGCCCGACGAGAGCGTCCGCATCGAGCTGACCCTGACGCAGGACGTGGAGGCGAAGGTCTTCAAGCTCAAGCAGTTCCTGGAAAAGCCCAACCGTATCGTCATCGACCTGCAGTTCCCCGAGGTCGAAGAGAAGGAGAGCCTCAGCCGGCAGGAGGTCAAGAAGCTCCAGAAGGCGAGGATCATCGTCATCGACGCGGGCCACGGCGGTGAAGACCCGGGCGCCGTCGGGAAAATGGGTACCCGCGAGAAGGACGTCGTCCTCAAGATTGCGAAGAAGCTCCATGACAACCTGAACAAGCGCCAGGGCTACCGGGCGTTCCTGACCCGTGCGGGGGATTACTACGTGCCCTTCAATAAACGTCTCAAGATCGCCCGGGATTACGGCGCCGACGCCTTCGTCAGCATCCATGCCGACGCCGTGCGCAACCGGACGGTCCGGGGCGGTTCGGCCTACATCCTCTCCACGGGAGGCGCGACAAACGAGGCGGCGAGACTGCTGGCCCGCAAGGAGAACCTCGCCGATGTCATCGGCGGCTGGGCCAGCGACGACACGGTCGACGCCTCCGACATCATCACCCTCGACATGGTGATGACCAACACCGCCAACCGCTCCCGCGAGCTTGCGCAACTTTCACTGCGCAACATCTCCGACATCAACTACCTGAAATTCACCCAGGTCCAGGGGGCGCCCTTCCGCGTCCTCAAAATGCCCGAGATCCCCTCGGTGCTCATCGAGACGGCCTACATCTCGAACCCGACGGAGGAGAAGCTGCTTCGGACGCCGGCCTTCCAGGACGAAGTGGCCGGGGCCATTGCCAAGGCCATCGTCAAGTTTATCCCCTCCGGCCAGCCGCCCGACGCGGTTCAGGTTGCCGGGGCGAAGGACAAAACGGGGTCTGCGGCCGCAAAGAAGGACGAGAAGGCGGAAAAGCCCCGCCAGAGGGAAGGCCGGGCCCTCGAAAAGGCAGGGGAGGACGATGCGGAGCCGGTGCCGAAGAAGGCTGCGACGAAGGCCGCGGCGAAGGCCGAACAGGCCGAAGATCGCAAGTCCTCGGCGGCCGATCCGGCACGGGCAAAGAAAAACGGGACCGTCACCTATCGGGTAAAAAAGGGAGACACCCTGGAGAAGATCGCAGTCCGCCATGAAACGACCGTGGCGGAGCTGCTCAAGCTCAACAACATGAAGCTCAAGGATCCCCTCTGGGTCGACCGGAAGCTGAAAGTGTCCGCTCCGCCCGTCAGGGAGGAGGAGAAGCCCGCCCCGGAGGTCATCACGTACAAGGTGAAAAAAGGGGACACGCTGGAGCAGATCGCCCTGCAGCATCACACGACTGTGCGCTCCATCCGGACGCTCAACAATCTTAAGCCCAACGAACCGATGGTTGCGGGGCGCAAGCTCAAGGTGCCCGTCGAGAAGCCTGACGAGGATCTGGCGGCGGAAACTGCCCCTGCGAAAGATCACAGGCCGGAGGTGAAAAAAGCCTCGGCGGCCGGGCCGGCGCAGAAGATCACGATATACCGGGTGAAGAAAGGCGACACGCTGGAAAAGATCGCCGATCGCAACGGCACGACCGTGGCCGAGCTCGCCAGACTCAACAACATGAAGCTCAAGGACCCCCTCTGGGTCGACCGGAAGCTCAAGGTGCCCGCGGCTGAGAAAGAAAAGGCAAGGGAGGCCCCGGCCGAGAAGAAAACGGCGGCAAAGCCCCAGAAGAAAACCGCGACCTACGTGGTCCGCAAGGGCGACACCCTCGAGAAGATCGCGTCGAAACATAACACCTCCATCGCGGCCCTCATGAAGGTCAACAAGATCAAACTCAACGAGCCGCTGTATGTAAATCGGAAGTTGATAATACCCGCAGAAGAAGATATTTAGTTAAAGGATAAAGGCTTAGGGCTTAAGGGGACAGAAGGAGGGGCTTTCATGATGCGTTTTCGCCTGCGGTCTACAGGGGTTCTGTGCCTTCTCGCCCTGTTGTGCCTTGCCGCCTGTTCTCCCGGTCTCACGCCCGACGAAAAGAAGTATGTCCAGTCCGAGCACGAGCCGGGTGTCGTGGGGTTCGTCAAGACGCTCCTCTCGCGTTACTTCTTCTGCTCTTCCCTCAGCAGCCGCCCCGACCGGGTTTTTTCGGGGCACACGTCGATCGTCTGGACCGTGGATTTCAGCCCCGACGGGAAAACCCTCGCCTCGGGAAGCGCCGACATGAACATCATCCTCTGGAACGCGGACACGGGCGTTCCCGTCCACACCCTTCGTGCCCACCGGGAAGCCATCATGCGGGTCGCCTTCAGCCCCGACGGCAAGACCCTTGCCTCCGGCGGGAAGGACAACGTCATCCACCTGTGGAACACGGCGACGGGAGAGCTTGCGGGCACCCTCACGGGCCACGACGGCTGGATCGTTTCCCTTGCCTTCAGCCCCGACGGGAAGCGGCTGGCTTCGGCAAGCGATGACCGCCGCGTCATTGTCTGGGATGTGGAGAAGCGGCGTATCGAAAAGGTCCTCGAGGGGCACAGCGATGTCGTCGACGCCGTGGCCTTCAGCCCCGACGGGAAACGGCTGGCCTCGGGAAGCGACGACCGCACCGTCATGATATGGGACCTGAAGACCGGGGAGGCCCTGATGACTCTGCAGGGGCACGCAAGCTTCCTCAAGGCCGTCTCCTATTCCCCCGACGGCAGGACCCTCGCCTCGGCGGGCCTTGACCAGAAGATCATCCTCTGGGATGCGGCAACGGGCAAGCTGCTGCGAACCCTGACCGGGCAGGACAGCATGATCTTCTGTCTCGACTGGAATCATGACGGAAGCCGGATCGCCACGGGCGGGGATTCCATCTTCATATGGGATTCCGTCTCGGGTGAGCCCCTGCGCACGGTGCGAAGCTTCTACGGGCTTGTCAACGGCGTCTCCTTCAGCCCCGACGGGAAGCACCTCGCCACGGCGCAGTTCGACAAGTCCGTCCTGCTGTTCGACCGGATGCCTTAAATCCCCCCGTGTCCCTACTTTAAGGAGAGGGGGGATTTCGTTTGATTTTCTCATCCGCCTTTGGTATATTCCAGTGCCCAATTCCGTGATCTCTGAAAAAGCGCAATAATAACAAAGAGTATCCGATCTTCGTAACTTCAGGACTTCTCTGTTTGCAGGAGACTGAGCATGTTTGTCGGTCGGCGCATGACGCGCAACGTCGTCACGGTGACGAAAGACATGAGTGTCCTCCATGTGCGGAATCTTCTCCGGGAAAAGGATATCAACCAGGTCCCGGTGGTGGAGGGGAAAAAGCTCATTGGCATCGTCACCGACGGCGATATCCGGGAGAACTCGGCCTCGCCGGCAAGCACTCTCTCCGTCCACGAGCTGAATTACCTGCTCTCGGAGATGAAGGCCGGGGACATCATGACGCGCAACCCTGTCACGGTGAGCCCCGAGACGCCCGTCGAGGAGGCGGCCAGGATCCTCAACGAAAGGAACATCGGCTGCCTGCCCGTCGTGAAGAACGATGAGCTGGCGGGGATCATCACGACCTGTGACATGCTCAATGTTCTGCTCGAGGTGATGGGTGTGGGGACGCCGAGCTCCCGCATCGAGCTTTCCATCCCGAGTGACATGGGCGAGATCTGCAACATCGCGGGCATCGTGAAGGACCTCGGGCTTTCGATCATCTCCATGGTGTCCACCGTGAACCGCAACGACCCGGCGACACGCCTTTCCGTGCTCCGGGTGAACACCGGCGACATCCGCGAGCTCTGCAAGGTGCTGCGCGGTGCGGGATACAAGGTCACGACAAAGTATGAAGAATGATCATCTGGCAGAGGCGAATACGGGGCTGAAGGCAATCACAAGGGGCTTTTAGCCCATTTTTTTATGATGAGAGAATCGGTGAAGAGAGGAGGAGGAATTATTTTATGAGCAATGAAAATCTGGAAAGCAAACGTTGGTTGATTGCAGGGGCTGCCGTCGTCATGCAGCTCTGTCTGGGGACGGTCTATGCATGGTCCGTCTTCAAAATCCCCCTGATGAAGGCCCACGGGTGGAGCGATTTCGAAGTGTCGTCCACCATGATGATTCTGATGGCCGTCATCGGCGTTTCGGCCGCCTTCGGTGGCACCCTCGTCGACAAGAAGGGCCCCCGCTTCGTGGCCACCATCGGCGGTATCCTCTTCGGTTCCGGTGTTCTGCTTGCCGGCTATGCCGATCAGGTCGGGAGCCTTGTTCTGCTTTATCTCGGCTTCGGCATTATCGGCGGCCTCGGCAACGGCTTCGGTTACGTGACGCCCATCGCGACGCTGATCCGCTGGTTCCCCGACAAGCGCGGCCTTATCACGGGGCTTGCAGTCATGGGGTTCGGCGCCGGCGCCTTCTTCATGGGAAAGATCGCCCCCGGGATGGTCAATGACATGGGCGTGGCCCAGACCTTTTACATCTGGGGCGTGATCTTCCTGATCGTCGTCACGGGATGCGCACAGTTCTACAAGAACCCCCCCAAGGGCTGGACCCCCGCGGGCTGGACGGCCCCGTCGACCTCGGTGTCCGCCGCCGACTCCTTCACCTTTGACGAGGCCGTCAAGCGGCCCCAGTGGTGGATGCTCTGGGGCATGCTGTTCCTGAACGTTTCTGCGGGCCTCGGGCTGATTTCACAGCTTTCCCCGCTGGCTCAGGTCGTTGTCAAGACTGAGACCCCCGGTATCAGCCCCGCCGATCTGGCCATCGCTGGCGGTACCATCCTTGCCATTGCCTCCATCTTCAACGGGCTGGGGCGGCTCTTCTGGGCGTCTCTCTCCGACAAGATCGGGCGCAAGATGGTCTTCATGGTCATGTTCGCCAGCCAGGCAGTCCTGTACATCTTCCTTCCCCAGATCAGCAACGTGATGCTGTTCACCATCGTCGCGTGCTATCTGCTGGCCTGCTACGGCGGCGGGTTCGCCACGATGCCCCCCTTCACGGCCGATTCCTTCGGCCCCGGCTACATCGGGAAGGTTTACGGCATGATGCTCACGGCCTGGGCCTGCGCCGGCGTCGTGGGACCCTTTGTTTTTGCGAAGATTCCCGGCATGGCTCTCTACGTGGCGGCGGGTCTTCTCGCCGCGGGATTTGTCGTTGCTCTCAGTTTCACCCGCCCGGCACCGAAGGCGAAAGCGTAAGACAGGGACCAGGGTATAGGGTAAGAAATGATTGGGAGGCGGACCTTGCGGGGTCCGCCTCCTTTTTCTCTGCTTCTGCTATCCATTCTCTCTCTTCTTCACTAGTTACAAGCCACTAGACACTTCTTCACTCGCGCTCTGCGCGAACCCTCGTCCCTACCCCCGCGTCCCTAGTCCCTTTTTTTCTATTGCATCTTGCCCATTTATGATTTAGGCATCTCGGGATACAATTGGTTGGTGTTCGATTGAACAGGATTCGAGATTCGGCAAGGAGAGAGGCGGAATCATGGCACTGGGCAATCTTCAGAAAAGGAGTGTGGTCTTCGGGATCCTTACCGTGGTGCTGGTCGCCGGCGCTGTGGCGCTGTTCTTTTTTCTCGAGTACCGACGCACCCATGTGACCACCGATGACGCCTTTGTGGATGGCCACATCCACATCGTGGCCTCCAAGGTCCCCGGCACGGTTCTCGCTCTTCATGTCAAGGACAATCAGTTTGTGAAAAAGGACGATCCGATTCTCGAGATCGATCCCGTCGATTATCGTGTCGCCCTCCAGGAGGCGCAGGCCAATCTCGAGATGGAGAGGGCGCGGCTCACCGAGGTGCAGAGCCGCGTCGAGACGGCCCGCAAGCAGCTGCTGGAAATCCGGGCGTCGCTGGATGCCTCCCGTTCCGCCCTGAAGGCGCAGGAGGCGCTTGCCTGGAAGGCCGACGCGGATTTCAAGCGGGCCGAGCCGCTCATCAAGGAGCAGATCGTCACCCAAGAATACTACGACCAGAGAAAAACAAATCACGATGTCGCCGTCGCCCAGGTGATATCGGCCAGGGAGAACATAAACCGGCTGGAAGGCTCCGTGGAATCCCAGAAGTCCCTTATCCGCCAGATGGAGGCGGCCGTGGCCCCTCAGCATGCCCTGATCCAGCACAGGGAGGCCCTGGTCGAGAAGGCGAAACTGAATATGGGCTATGCGAAGATCCTGGCCCCGGCGAGCGGCTATGTGACGAAGCGCAGCGCCGAGGTGGGCAATCAGATCCAGGCGGGGCAGCCGCTGCTGGCCGTCGTGCCGCTGGCGCAGGAGCAGATCTGGATCACCGCGAACTACAAGGAGACGGAACTCAGGGATGTGAAACCGGGGCAGAAGGTCGAGATCAAGGTGGATACCTACCCTGGCAAGACGTTCCGCGGCCGGGTGAACAGCATCATGGCCGGCACGGGGTCCGCGTTTTCCCTGTTTCCACCCGAGAACGCCACCGGGAACTATGTCAAGATCGTCCAGCGGATCCCCGTCCGGGTCAGCCTCGACGAGGGGAGCGACCCCGAGCACCTGCTGAGAGTGGGGATGTCCGTTGTCCCCACCATCTTCACCGAGCGCTGAGAGCCCCGGGGGCGTCATGAACAAATGGCTCGTGGCCGTCACGGTGATGCTGCCCACGCTGGTCGTGATCATCGACACCTCCGTGGTCAACGTCTCCCTGGGCCACATCCGGGGCAGCCTCTCCGCGGGGATCGACGAGTCGACCTGGGCGATCACCTCCTACCTGGCCGCCAATGCCATCGTCATCCCCATGACGGGTTGGCTCAGCCGGTTCTTCGGGCGCAAGCGCTTCCTGCTCGTTTCCATTGTCCTGTTCACCGTCAGCTCCTTTCTCTGCGGGGCCTCCTGGAACCTCCGGACCCTCATCTTTTTCCGCATCCTCCAGGGGCTTGCCGGCGGCTCGCTGCAGCCGATGTCGCAGGCCATCCTGCTGGAGACCTTCCCGCGGCATCAGCACGGCACGGCCATGGCGATCTTCGGGATCGGCATCATGATCGGGCCCGTCATCGGGCCGCTCCTCGGAGGCTGGATCACCGACAACTGGTCGTGGCACTGGGTTTTCTTCATCAACATCCCCATCGGCATCGTCGCGATCCTCATGGCGATGGCCTTCATCGTCGATCCCGATTACGCCGGGGCCCGGAAGGTGACGGTGGACTACATGGGGCTTGCCTTCCTGGCCGTCGGGATCGGGTGCCTCCAGATCGTCCTGGACCAGGGTCAGCGGGAGGACTGGTTCGCCTCCCAGTTCATCCTGTGGCTGAGCGTGATCTCCTTGGCGGGTCTTGTCTTTTTCATCGTGAATGAGCACTATGCCGAGCACCCCATCGTCGATCTGCACATCTTCAAGAATCTCACGTTTGCCTCGGGCAACGTCATCGGTTTTGCCCTGTTTTTCACGCTCTTCGGCAGCCTGATCATGCTCCCCATCTGCCTGCAGACCCTGATGGGCTACACGGCGTTTCTGGCCGGCTGGGTTCTCGGCCCCGGGGGCCTCATGGCGATGATTTCCATGCCGATTGCGGGCAGGCTCATCACCCGGGTGAACCCCAAGGCGGTCCTCTTTGTCGGTGCGATGATTACGGCCTGGTCCATGCTGATGATGTCGTGGTTCAACCTCTCCACGGACTTCTACACCGTGGCCTTGCCGAGGATCGTCATGGGTTTCGGCATGGGGCTTGTCTTCGTGCCGCTGACCACCCTGACCATGTCCTGGATCCACAAGGAGGAAATGGGGAACGCCTCGTCGGTGTTCAACCTGCTGAGAATGCTAGGCGGGAGCTTCGGCGTCGCCTTTGCCAGCACGCTCGTCTCCCGGAGGGCCCAGTTCCACCACGGGCGCCTTGCCGAGGGGATGAGCGTCCTGGACCGGAATTTCCAGGAGGCCCTGCCGCAGGTCTCCGGGATCCTGAAAGGTCAGGGCTTCGCGCCATCCCAGCTCGACGCCGGGACGCTGGTGCTCCTCTACAAGAGGCTCGTGCAGGAGGCCACCATGATGGCCTTCAACGATACCTTCTTCGTGCTTGCCATGCTGATGGCCATTGCGGGGCTGATGGTCCTCTTCATGAAAAGGAGTCAGGAGACGGCGGGATCGGGCCGGACGGGCCCGGCCGTGGCGGAGTGAATAAAAACAGTTCGTTGGTTCGTTCGTTAGTTGGTGAGTTGGTTCAATCGGTCCGGGGAGAAAAAAGGCGGTGTGTTCGTTCCTGAACCAAGGAACTAACGAACTAAGGAACAAACGAACCAGCAAACTGCCTTCATCTCGTGAAATAAATAAAAAGCGCAAATAAGACGGCGAAGATCAAAAATCCGTATGCCGACAATACCCGTGGTATCTTCATGGCTATTTTTTGGCGAAATACCTGTGAATGGCATCGATGATGGCCGCTTCCGCAACCCCCGCCGGGGATTTCACCCTCGAGGGCGCCGTCTCGAAGTACCGGACGACAGCACGTACAATGGCCTTATCCTCTTGCGGCTTTTCCTGCCTGGCCGGAGCGGCGAATAAATCTTGAATGGGCATATCTTCCTCCCGTGCTGAATCAGGATTACCCCATCTGTCTCAGGCGATAGATTGCACCTTCTCGCCCATGAAATCAATTCGACGAAAGTATGATTTTTGCCTACGAATATAGTATGAGGGCGGACTAATCCTTTTGTCGTGCCCGGGACGGCGGTCGGGTCGAAAAGGGGGATTTCCTCGGAGGCGTTGGCGACAGGGTCGGCTGACCGGCGCGTCCGTTCAGCGGGAGGTTTTAGCTTCAGGAAGAAAAGACGCAAAGAAATCGATTCCGTTCAAGTATCCTCCCCGAACAGCCGATTTCTCTCTAGAGATGCCTCTGTACGAGACATCACCCCATTGCTGAGAGAAGAACAGGGAGGCAACGATGGATTTCGGCCCGTGTCCCAAATGCGGCATGATGCAGATCCTCAGGGACAAATGCCGGTCCTGCGGCAAACCGCTGGATGTCCCCAAGGGTCAGGCTTATGTGCAATCCTCACCGCCGCCAATCCCCGACCGTCCTTTGGTCAGCGCCGGCCGGCCCCCTGAAGAACGTGTCAGCTCCCCTTCAAACCCTGAACCGCCCCCCCTGTCAAGGGAGGAAGCCACCGCCCCGGTAGAGCCTTCCCCGAAGAAGGTGGAGCCGGGTGAGATCCGGCAGCCGTCTTTTAAAGGGACGGGAGGCGCTCTCTGCGGAATCCAGCTTGTCAACACCTTGCTGACGATCGTGACCCTGGGATTTTACAGCTTCTGGGGAAAGACCAAGATCCGGAATTACATCTGGAGCCAGACTGAACTGGAGGGCGACCGCTTTGTCTACCATGGGACCGGCATGGAGCTGATGACCGGTTTCTTCAAGGTCATGATCTTTTTCGCCGTGCCGCTGTTTTTGCTGGAGCTGGTGCCCATGTTCATGGGGCCGGGCATAGCCATCAAGGTCATCGCCAAGGTTTTAGCAGTTGCCATGTTCATCATATTGATTCCGATGGCATTGGCGGGGGCCAGGCGCTATCGCCTCAGTCGGACCTCCTGGCGGGGAATTCGTTTCTCCTTCCGGGGGGCGAACAAGGACTTCGTGGCGCTTTTTCTGGGCGGGGGAATCTTGACCGCGATCACCCTGGGTTTTTACTACCCGTTCTTCGATGCACGGCGGCAGGAGTTCATGGTGAACAACGCCTATTTCGGCAACCTCTCCTTCCGATTCGACGGACACGGCCGGGACCTTGTCAAGCCCTTCCTCGTGGCACTGCTCCTGGGCATTCCGACCCTGGGGATTTCCTGGGTCTGGTTCATGGCCGCACGGCAGAGGTACTTCTGGGAGCACACGCACCTGGATGAAGTCCACTTCGAGTGCACCGTCACCGGCGCGCGGCTGCTGGGCCTGTACCTGACCAACTTTGTCCTTCTCCTCGTGACCCTGGGGATGGCCTGGTCCTGGGTCATGGTCCGGAACATCAACTTTTCCTTCTCGTACCTGACTCTCAAGGGCGGGATCGATCTGGCGAAGGTCCGTCAGGAGGCGCAACCCGCATCGGCCACCGGGGACATGCTTGCCGGGTTTGTGGACGCAGGGCTCGACGTGGGATACTAGAATTTCGAACCCCGCGAGAGGCGGCCGGACGGCAGTCCCCGCAATCTCCGGGCGGTATGAATTCACACCGATATGCACACCGACCTTGAAGGCCATTACCTGGACGGACAAACGGCGGAGCGCCACCGCGTCCGCGTCCGCCTGACGCGCGCGGGTTTGCATATCCTCATGGAAAACGGGGATGTCCTTTCCTGGCCCCTCGAGGAAATCCGGCAGCCCGGGAATTACTTCGGAGACGCTCAGATCCGGCTGGAAAGGGGTGGGGACACGCCTGAGGTTCTCCTCGTTCACGGGGGACTTTTCCTGAAAACGGCCAATGCCGTATGGCCCGCGTCGAAAAAGCGGTTCCGTGCCCCCGACCGGCGGCGGAAATGGGCCCGGGCGGTTCTTCTGTCCGCGGCGGGTGCTTCCGCGGTCCTCTGCGGACTTTATTTCTGGGGGATCCCGGCCCTGGCTTCCTTTCTTGCTCCGCATATCCCCGTAGCATGGGAGGAGCAACTCGGCCAATCCGTGGCCCTGCAACTGGCTCCACCCGAGAGGCAATGCAGGGATATTGCCCGGGCGGGGAAGGTCAAGGAAATCCTGGCCACTCTGGCGTCCTCCGTTCCCCAGTCTCCTTATTCTTTCCGGGTGATCGTGGTGAACGACCCATCGGTCAATGCCTTCGCAACCCCTGGGGGCACGATCGTCGTCTTCCAGGGGCTTCTGGACAAGACCGGCAGTGCGGAAGAGCTGGCCGGGGTCCTGGCCCATGAGATGCAGCACATCCTCCGGCGTCACACCACCCGGGCCATCCTTCAACAGCTCTCTATGAAGGTGCTCATCGCGGCGGCGGTGGGTGATGCCAAGGGTCTTTCATACGGCCTGGAAGGGGCCCAGGTCCTGGGCATGCTTCGGTACAGCCGGCAATACGAAGAAGAAGCGGACGCGGAGGGGATCCGGATGCTCATCGCTTCCGGCATCGACCCCCGAGGGCTCTCCTCCCTTTTTGAAACCATTCAGAGGGACGGGAAAAAATCGCTCAAAATCCCCGCTTACCTCTCGACCCATCCCGACATGGAAGGCCGGATCCAGAGGCTGAAGGCTCTGGCCGACAGTGCGCCGGCTCCCCGCACGCGGCTCCTGCCGGGCTACGAGTGGCAGGATGTGCACAACGTCTGCACGGCAAAACCGGGTTCAAGCCCGGATATTGATGAGCGACGGGGACATTAACGCCTGGTATCGCTTCATGCCCTGAGAGGAGCGAGCAGGATCAGCCGTGATGTTGAATAATACGTTGTTTTATTTTACTGTAAGGCAAAATCGTCAGATTTATTGTTATGCAGAGAGTGAATGAATATGAAGCCGATTAAATTTGCTTTTCTCCTTATGATGATTTCCGTTTTATCTGCATGTCTGCGCACGACCTACGACTTTTCATCTCCGCCGCCTGTTCCTGCTGACAATGAGATCGTGATGACAGAAGGAATGAAAATAACAGCGACCACTGTCACAGGGACGATAACGATCACTGCAGGAGAGGGCTTGATGAGGTCCTACACATGGGAAGGCGAAACCCGCTCTTTGATCATGTTCCCTAGAAAGGCCAGATGGTATGGCAGCATGGGCGTCTATGATGCGGCTGTAGGAGATATTTGGCAGGAACATAACGGCATCAGGAGAGGAGTTGTTGACGAAGGCCAGCAGCATTTTGACAACGAAGAGAGTGCTCTGGAATGGTTAAAACACCGGTATGAGTGTGTCTATCGCGATGACGGGCTTGTCGTGTGTTACTCGAAGACTCTCGGCAGGCGACAACTCAATGTTGACGTATGGCAGATTTACTTAGGCGGCACGGTGCCGTCCAAATATCAGGAAAGCGTGTATGACTCATATCCGGAACCGATGAAGACGCAGTACAAAAATAAATCCATTTACTACGTTGGAGGCCACAAGCCGGCAATGCTACCGGGCAGCCGGAACGAAATGATCAAAGTAGAATATCCATCAGGAACCAACGCAAGCTCGGGGACGTTGGTCACAAATTAGATAAACTCAAGATCGCCCGACGGTCACGAATGTTTTCAAATGTCGAAATCGTGTCGCCTAAGAGTCTTCCTGTAACAAAGAAAACGTCACCCTCAATTAAAATGCACCATTTCAACTGACAATTATTGACCATGTTTTCGTATTAATTATGACAGAGATGATTTAGCGCTACGGGGCATTTGATGGTAGGTTTCAGAATTTTCTATAAATTACGAGGTTCGTTTTTAGTCCTTATTGCCATGAAAGACGAAACGCTGAATACGGATACTTAGTTGTAATTATGTCAGATGTCTCTTTTGTAGAGAGGGAACATATGCTAGGTAGATAACCAATTCATCGAAAAAATGAACTTCGTATATTAACCGCTAGCCTTTAGAACCTACTATTGGGAGACCGTGTCTATGAATTATCGCTCTTTTCGGACAAACCAAGGAAGCTTTTTTATGACGCTTGTGCTTTTTGCATTGATGCTGTTGTTTCCTCCAACTTATGCAAGCGGAGCGAGCTTTAACTGCAAAAAGAGCCATACTTTCATTGAACATGCCATATGCAGCAATCAGCAATTATCGAAGTTGGATGATGAACTGGACAGAGCATATAAGAATACTTTACAAGTTGCAATCGACCCTGCCTCCCTTAAAGAAGAACAACGTGCTTGGCTGACAGATAAACGGAATGTGTGCCAGGATGTTGCATGTCTCACACGAGTCTATAAGCAACGCTTGGACTCTCTTGCGACAGATAGTGAAAGGGAGCGTATTGTTGACAGCAGAAAGTCTTGCGAATTCTCAGGTCTGAGGCTCCCTGCAGAATATAGCATATTTGCAGCAGGAGGTTATTCGGGACGAAAACTAAATACCCAAATAGATAAAAGCGGACACGTGGCAACACAGATGGATGTGGTGGTGAACTTTTCCTCCAAACCTGTGGTGCTCATGCTTGGAGCCTACGAACCGACCGTCTGGAATGTAATCTGGAGTAAGACAACCACCATTGTTGCTGTGCTCGTAAGCGGATATCACCGTCAAGCGGTCGCAGGGCTCGATCCTGCCGTCCCTGTTCTGAATACCAGCTATGATAACAAGGGATCGTGCGGGTATTTCTATGTTCGTCGAAACGATCTCGGCGCACTTAACCCAATGGCCCGTCGACTCTTCGGCCGCCAGGTGGATATGGTTCATCTATCCGAAAATGGCGGAATCGTCATTGGTGAAGCAGTTCCAGCAGGTGTAGAACTAATTACTTCGAAAGAGGTACCCCCGGAATCATTTTACGACAGGACAGCGCCACTTCCTGGCAGGGCGGGCATAGAGGAAGCAATCCAAAAAGGATTATTGCGTATGGCTACCGATGCAGATATTGATGCTTGGGTTCGCGCGGTTCGCCCCAAGATGCCCAAAAGCGATGTGCCGCCGGTTGCTGGACAAGTTGATATCCAGCCCACGCGCCCCAGCCTTACCATTACTGAGTGCACTATTTCGGCGGATGCTCCTCCCTGTAAAAAGCGTCACAACGCATATGTTGTGCTCAAACAATTTACTTGCCCGGCTGGACTGTATGAAAGCTCATCAAAATTCTTCATTCCTAAAGGGGTTCCACGCCCCAAAGGCAACTGTGGTCATTCAGAAATTTATGATTTCAATGCCCTCGAATGCCTGGGTGCGGGGTGTGTTCAGTGAGTTGCTTTATTGGCTCGAATTACCGGAGGTTATGGATATTGAATTTTGTTGGCTAACAATCGCATGAACCGGATCGTGGCCCTGTCGGGCCACTCCCGGTTATGCAGTCGTTGTGGTGTCAGGGATAGAATATGAGTGCAGAGGGATTACTTCAAAGCGATGGAGAGGATCATGGAACGAACCACGGGCAGCGTACATGATCCTTGACGGGATAAGGAATTTATGAAACCGTAAATAACATCTAACACCCTGATATCAGCAGCAAATACAGACTATGTTACGGATAGGCAGGTGTAGGCAATTATCGGGCAAAATCTGACGCCAGGACAGAAACAATTGGTAAGAAAAAGGCGGGCATCGAGCCCGCCTTCTTTCTTTATGCGTATTGCGTTTCTTTTAATGGAAGGGGATTATTCACCCTCACCCCTACCCTCTCCCCTCAAGGGCGAGGGAGATCAAGGAGGGGGGCTTTACTGGGCCGCCTCGATCTTGACGGCGCAGACCTTATACTCCGGGATCTTGCAGACCGGGTCGAGGGCCGGGTTCGTGATCAGGTTGACGCGCGCCTCACTGAAGTGGAAGCTCATGAAGATAGTCCCCTCGGGGGAGCGCTCCGTCACGGAAGCCTTTGCCTCGACGACGCCGCGCCGCGAGGCAACGCGCACGCTCCTGCCGTCCGTGATGCCGTACTTCAGCGCATCTTTGGGATGGATCTCCACCAGGCTCTCGGGGTATCGCTCGTTGCAGCCCTTGGCCCTGCGGGTCATGGTGCCCGTGTGGTACTGGTAGAGCACGCGCCCCGTCGTGAGGTAGAGCGGGTAGTCCTTGTCGGGCACCTCGGCGGGCGGGATGAAGTCGATGGGGGCAAAGAGCCCCAGACCCCGCGTGAAGCGGTCCTTGTGGAGGTACTTCGTGCCCGGGTGGTCCGTGTTGGGGCAGGGCCACTGCAGGCCCTGGCGGCTGATGCGCTCGTAGGTGATCCCGCCGTAGCTCGGCGTCACCTGGCGGATCTCGGTCATGATCTCCCGCGGCTTGGCGTACTTCATGGGGTATCCCATGCGGGTTGACAGCTCGGCGAGGATCTCCCAGTCCGTGCGGGCCTCTCCGGGCGGCTCGACGGCCTTGCGGACGCGCTGGACGCGGCGCTCCGTGTTGGTGAAGGTGCCGCCCTTCTCGGCGAAGCAGGCCGCGGGAAGGACCACGTGGGCGTACTCGGTTGTCTCCGTGAGGAAGATGTCCTGGACGACGAACAGGTCTAACTTCTTGAGCGCTTTTTCGAGATGGTGCAAATCCGGGTCGGAGAGCAGCATGTTTTCGCCCATGCAGTAGAGGGCTTTGAGCTTGCCCTCGTCGGCGGCCCGGGACATCTCGACAACGGTAAGGCCCGGCTTGGCGGGGAGTTTCACGCCCCAGGCCGTCTCGAATTTTTCCCTCGGCGCATCCAGTGCGACACTCTGGTAGGCCGGGAATACGTTCGGGAGGCAGCCCATGTCGCAGGCGCCCTGGACGTTGTTCTGGCCGCGCAGCGGGTTGATCCCGCATGATTCATACCCCACCTTGCCGCAGAGCATCGCGAGGTTGGCCAGCGATTTCACGTTGTCCGTGCCCGTCCTGTGCTGGGTGATCCCCATGGCGTAAAGGATGGTGGCCTTCGGGGCCGTGGCATAGAGGCGGGCGGCTTCGCGAAGCTGCCCGGCCGGGATGCCCGTGATGGACTCGACGTACTCGGGCGTGTACTTCGTGACGACTTTCCGGACCTCCTCGAATCCCTCCGTGCGCTTTTCCACGTACTCTTTCGCGTAGAGATCCTCGGCGATGATGACGTTCATCATGCCGTTGATCCAGGCCACGTCCGTTCCGGGTTTCTGTCTCAGGAAGAGGGTGGAGTACTTGACGAGCGGGATCTCGCGGGGCTCGATGACGATGAGCTTCGCGCCGCGCTTGCGGACGGCGCGCTTCACGTACATGCCCACGATGGGGTGGTTCTCCGTCGTGTTGGTCCCCGTGGCGAGGATCACGTCGGCAAACTCGATCTCGTCCATTGCGTTCGTCATGGCACCGCTGCCGAAAGAGGCGGCCAGCCCGGCCACCGTGGAGCTGTGTCAGAGTCGCGCGCAGTGATCGACGTTGTTGGTCCCGACCGCGGCCCTCATGAATTTCTGGAAGATGTAGTTGTCCTCGTTGGTCACGCGCGCAGACGAGAGCCCGCCGATCGCGTCGGGGCCGTACTTTGCCTTGATCTCCTTCAATTTGTCGGCGATATAATCGAGCGCCTCGTCCCAGGAGGCCTCCTCGAGCTTGCCGTTCTTGCGGATGAGCGGGGTGGTGAGGCGGTCGGGCGAGTGGATGAACTCATTGGCGAAGCGGCCCTTGACGCAGAGGCTTCCCCAGTTGGGGGCGCCGTGGCGGCGGTCGGAGGTGACCTTCACGACCTTTCCGTCATAGACATTGAGGTCGAGCTGACAGCCCACGCCGCAGTACGTGCAGGTCGTGCGGACCTTCTCGATCTCCCAGGGGCGCCCCTGGAAGCGGCCCTGCTTGTTGATGATGGCCCCCGTGGGGCAGTCCTGCATGCACTCGCCGCAGAAGACGCAGGATGATTTGATGTAATCCTCGTCGAAAGCCGGGCCCACCTTCATGCGGCTGCCGCGCTGGGCGAAATCGAGCACCTCGTTGACCTGGATCTCGTTGCAGCCGCGGATGCAGCGCCCGCAGAGCACGCACTTGTTGAGATCGCGCTGGATCATCGTGTTCGAGGTGTCCAGGGTGTAGCCCGGGGGGGAGATCTCGAAGCGGGGCTTCTCGATGCCCAGGCGATAAACAAGGTCCTGCAGCTCGCACTGCCCGTTGGACTCGCACTGCAGGCAGTTGTGGTCGCCCGAGGACCAGATGAGCTCCACCACCATCTTCCGCGCCTCGATGACCCGGGGCGTGTCCGTCCGGATTTTCATGCCGGGGCTTGCCGGCATGGCGCAGGAAGCCACGAGGTTTCTCGCGCCCTCCTGCTCAACGATACAGACGCGGCAGGCGCCCACAAGGGTCGTAGCGGGGAAATAGCAAAGCGTGGGGATGAAAATCCCGTTCTTTTTTGCTACGTCGAGAATGGTCTGCCCGGCCGACGCCTGGCACTCCTTGCCGTCGATGAAGATGCTGAATTTGCCTTCCATTATGTCCTCCCTCCCGGAGAATCAATCAGCGGATATATAAACCATGTCGCCCGTGAGCGCTAGCACTTTTTTATCCTTTAATCCAGGGGGGTTATGGCCGTAACCCGTTTCAAAAGCGAGCCGCGGGCGCCGCTGCCCCCGCTGATGTCGGAGACGACGACCCGGCCCGCCATGACCGTCCGTTCACCGAGGATCCGCGACTCCCGTAACGCCCAGGCGCTGTGGATCGCATAGACCTTCCCGTCGATGACGCCGAGAAGGATCATGATGTGCCCGGGCATGTAGAGCAGGGCCGGCCGGTTGCCGAGGTTTCTCAGGATTGCAATCTTGTCCTTCTCGCTGAGACCCTTCGTATCCTTTCGCCCGGCGAGGTTGAAGGCGGCCTGGCGGCTGCTGTTGCGGGGCATGTTGAACCCGAAGGTGGAGAAGACATCCATGACGAGGCGTGAGCAGTCCCGTCCGTCGAAAAGATCACCCCAGCCGTAGGCGTAGCCCTCGAGCTTGAAGAGCTGCTGGTAGACGTTTCGTGCCGTATAGGTCAGAAACCCGACGCTGACGTCGGCCTCTTTGCGGATGTAGCCCGTCACGAACTTGAGGCCGCCGTCGGGCGCCCTCCAGGGCAGGGTGACGGCGTAGTGGCGCTCCGTCTTTTCCACGAAGGGCAGCCTCGTGCCCATGGGGATCGTGGCGGCGTGGATCGTGAAAGCCGCATCGGTGTAGACGGCGACCATGCTCGCGGTTGCGACGAGGGGCTTTGCCCGGGAAAAGGCATCCACGGTCTGCCTCTCCCCGATGGCGATTGAGGCCGAGGGGACCCACCCCATCGTGTAGGCCGTCTGGACGAAGGACCAGCTGCCGTCGGCGATCCGGTGGAGCACGACGACGGGGTTTCCGCACTCGAGCGTCGAATACTGGAACCGGTCGAATTCGTTGCCGAAGGGCCGGTCGTAAAAGGCCTCGTTCGTGGGAAGCCGCCGCAGGCTCACCCGCGCCGTGATGACGCCCCAGGCAGGGCGGATGACGGGCGGCACGGCCCCGATGGATGCCTCGATGCGGTCGTAGAAGGCGGCCGTGATGAGGCGGTTCGTGTGGTCGTAGCCCTTGGTCTGCCTCGATTCCGAAAGAACCTCCGCGATGGCCTTGCGGGCGACGGCCCCTTCCATCGGGTCTTGGATCGCAAATACGTCAACGAGTTCCGTTTCCGGGCGGCCCGTGGCGGCCCGGTTCATCGCATCGATTCCCTCGAGAGTGAGGATCACCCGGTCAGGCTCGGGGTGGCGGGCGATCCAGTAATTGGCATGCTCCTGCCCAGGCTGCACGCCGGGCAGGGGTACCGGGGCTGTCTCCCACTGTTCGGCAAGACAAAAACCAGCCGCAACGCCGATGAAGAGGAGGGAAAAGAGGATAGGGCGAGCCTTTTTCATGAAGTCAATCACGTCCATTCATCTCCCCGCATATCTCGTGCTGCAAGAGTCTCCAACCTTCAACCCTTCAAACCTTCTCACCTTCTGCTTTTAGCGAAGCGGAAACTCGGAGAGCTTCACGAAGCGAAACCCCTTCTGCCGGAGCAGGGGGATGGCTTCCTTCAGGCCAGCCGCCGTCTGGCTGCGGGGCTGGTTCATGTGCAGGATGACGATCGCCCCGGGCCCGGCCTTGAGCATGGCCTCCCGGATCTTCTCCTTCGGGCGCGTCGCCCCCGCATCGCCCAGGATGTTGTAATTGACCACCTCGTAGCCGAGCTCGCCTGCCACCTTCACGGCCACTTCGTCGCAGTAAGCCGTGCCGGGTCGATAGAATTTCGGCTTGCCGCCCGTGACGGACTCTATCTTCCTGCCGTTCTTCTCGATCTCGTCGACCAGCTCCGCCACGTTTGCCGTCCCCTTGATGCCGTAAGCCTTGTTTCCGTTCACGGAGCAGGGCTTGTGGGCAAGGCCGTGGTTTTCGATCTCGAAGAGGGGGTCTGCGGCCAGCTTTTTGAAGGTGGCCGGGTTGGCGTCGATCCAGCTTCCGCTGACAAAGAGGGTGGCGGGGATCTTTTCCTGCCGCAGAGTTTCGATGAGTGACGTGTCGACCCTGCTTCCCCTCGGGCCGCCGCAGGCATCGAAAGTCAGCGCGATGACCTTCTCGGACGTGTCGAGCTGTGTCTTGACGCCGGCCACCCTTTCGCCCCAATCCTTCGGGGTCTGGTTTTTGTAGGCGGCGACGATCTGCTTTTTCCTGGTTTGCTCCGGGCCTTGCGAAGCCGATGATGCCGGGGCCTTCGAAGCGGGCGCCGCGGGTTCCTGCGCAGTGGATGCGGCAGGCGCTTGCGCATCGGGGTGGCGGATCTTCTTGCGGATGGCGGGTGCGGGAGGGGTTGCCTCAGGGGAAGGCGCGGCAGGCTGCTGCTCCTGGATAGCCCCCTCTTTCACGGCAGGCTGGTCCGGCCCGGACCCTGCCGCAAGGCAGGGCGCAAGAATGAGAAGCGCGGCAAGCAGAAACGCTGTTTTCATGAAATGGGTGCCCTTTCCCGGCGAGGTCGCCATCAGCGGCGGAATCTTACCAGAAAAGGCACCTCAATATAAGCCCTATTTTTGAGGAATTCGGGCGGCATTGAAGCGGGATTGCCGTAAGAAGAAAGTATGAGGCCGCTGCCTGCGGGATCATACTTCTGTCGTATGAAATCCCGCCTTTCTCTCACCCGAAAGTTGTGCCCGAAATCATACTCCCTACCGATTGTCTTTCCGTGTCGTTTCGTGAATGATCCATCGGTGTGCCGGGATGGCTCTATTGCGCTCAGGATCCGGCGCACGGTCCCGGGAGGGAAGCGACGGCGTGACCGAAGAAGAAACCCAGAGAGAGATCGGACAAAGCCCCATGATTCGGCGCGCCTGGAAAAAGAGGGCCTTCCTGCACGCTGTCGTCGGGCTTCTGTTGCTTGCGCCCTGCGGGACGAGTGCAGGCGGCGAGAGGCTCTCCTACGAGGACGTCGTCGGCGAGGCCCTCGGCTACTCCTCCCGTCTGAAGGTGAAGAAGGAGGATGTCTTCATCAGCGAAGCGAACTACCGTCAATCCCTCTCAGCCCTCTATCCGACCCTTGCGCTCAACGGGCGCCTCGAGCGATTCAACAACCTCACCCGGCAGGACAGCATCGGGACGATCAACGGTGGCGTCGTCGGAGGCCTCCAGGACGAGTGGCGCTCGTCGGTCTTCGTGCTGGGGGAATACACGCTCTCGAACTGGTACAAGAAACGCTACGAGAGCTATTACTACGAGAGGCTCACCGAGGCCTCCCTCTACGAAAGCGAGTCGGAAAAGAAAAAGATCGTCCTGGAGATCACCGATCTCTATGGATCCCTCTCCGAGGGGAGCATCCGGTTGGGCTACCTGGGCCGGATGATCTCGAAGATGAAGGAGTCCGTTGCGCTGAAGGCGGAGGCTCACCGGGAGGGAGAGATATCCCATGAGGATCTGCTGCGGGCCGAGGTCCAGGTCGTCGATCTGGAAAAGGAGAGTGCCGAGGTTTTCCGTCAGTTCAAGGAAAACCTGACGCGGCTCACTCTCTACACGGGCATCGAGTACAGCGAGGACGTAGTGCTTCAGAGGCTGATTGGCGATGCGGAGATCTCCGGGCGCTTTGACCCGGAGCGGCTCGAGCAGACCCCCGAGTACCGGGCGAAAAGAAAGGAAGTGGAGGCCTCTCAGGAACGGGGCCGGGCGGCGCAGAACAACCTGCTGCCCGACGTGGGGATTTACGGCCGCTATGACTTCTACGGCCGCAACCCCGAATTCTACGACGCCATGAAAGACACGGACAAGAATTCCTGGAACGCAGGCGTTTATATCTCGATCCCTCTTTTTGACGGCGGTCAGCGCAAGTGGGAGCGCGAGCGCGCCTCCGGGGAGATCCGGCGCCAGGAGCTGTCGCTTAAGGTGCTGAAGGAAGAGAAACGCAGGGACTCGACGGGTCTGCTCGTGAAGCTCCAGGAGCTGGAGCGGACGATCGGGCAATACCGGAAGCTTCTCGAGCGTTACGAAAAGCTTCTCGGGATCGCATCGGGGGCGACGGCCCTCGGCGGCCGCAGCCGGGCAGAGCTGCTGGAAAGCGAGAAGGAGGCTCTCGCCATCGAGCGGGACATGGAAGTGTACGTCAATCAGCGGGCCGTCGCCGTGAAAAAATACCTGCTGGAAACGGATTTTGCCAGTGCCATGGGGGAGCTTGATGGAAACGGGACTCATCGCAATTGAAATCGCCGCGAGGATCCACTCCGTCCCGATGGACGTCCAGTCCGTCCGGAAGAAGTATTTCGTGGAGCGCGAGCTCTCCCCGGAGGAGATGATCCGGATCCTGCAAGACCATGGCTTCAAGGCCAAGCACCGCAAACTCTCGAGCCTCGAGGAGCTTAGAGGCTACCCGCTGCCCCAGATCATCCTCACGCCGGAGCGGACCTTCCACGTGCTCATCGGGATGAAGGACGGCAAGTGCCTGATCTTCGACACCGGGGAGAAGGCGATCCGCGAACTCGACGAGGAGAGCCTCAAAGGCCTCTGGTCCGGGGAGGTCGTTGCGCTGCGGCCGCGGTTCAAGCAGACGGAGTTCTACAGCAGCTTCAAGTGGCTGTTCATGGAGTTCTTCCGCTTCCGGTCCATCTTCTACGAGGTGGTGGGCGCCTCGTTCTTCATCCAGTCCTTCGGGCTCGTGACGCCGCTTTTCATCCAGGTCATCATCGACAAGGTGCTGCCCCATCACGCCGTCGCCACGCTCCAGGTCGTTGCCGCCGCCTTTCTCGCGGTGATCGTCTTCGAGTCCTTCATGAACTTTTTGCGCAACTACCTTCTCTACCACACGGCCAACAAGATCGACGCGGGGCTGGGCGCCCGGGTGTACCGGCACCTGCTGTCGCTCCCGTACCGGTACTTCGAGACGCGGCGGGTCGGAAACATCATCGCCCGGGTCCGGGAGCTGGAGAATCTGCGCCAGTTCATGACCAACGTGTCGCTCACGGTGCTTCTCGACACGGTCTTCTCCATCGTCTTCATCGTCATCATGACCCTCTACAGCGTGACGCTGACCCTCATGGTGCTCGCCTTCGTCGCCGTCATCGGCCTGGTGTCCTTCGTCGCCACCCCGCACATCAAGGCGAAGCTCAACGAGAAATTCCACAAGGGGGCCATGGCGCAGTCCTTCCTGGTGGAGTCCATCACGGGGATCCAGACGGTGAAGTCCATGGCCCTCGAGGGAAAGATGGTGCGAAACTGGGAGAATTACCTCGGGGACTACATCCAGTCGGCCTTCAACCTCGCCAACGTGGGAAACGTCGCCGTCACCGCCTCCCAGGCGTTGCAGAAACTGATGACGCTCGCCGTGATCTATTTCGGCGTGGGCCTCGTCTTCGACAACCGCCTCAGCGTGGGCCAGCTGATCGCCTTCCAGATGTTTGCCTCCCAGTTGAGCGGGCCCATCCTGCGCCTGGTCAACATGTGGCAGGACTTCCAGCAGGCGCGGCTCTCGCTGGAGCGGATCGGCGACATCGTCAACACCCCCTCGGAGGTGACGGGCGGCTCCGTGTCGTTGAGGGATCTCCAGGGGTCGATCGTTTTCAAGGATGTCAAGTTCCGCTATGCCCACGACGGGCCGCTCGTGCTCGACGGGGTGAGCCTTGCCATCCAGCCCGGCGAGATGATCGGCATCGTGGGCCGGAGCGGCTCGGGCAAGAGCACCGTCGCCAAACTCGTCCAGCGCCTCTATCACCCGCAGGAGGGCGTCATCGCCGTCGACAACATCGACCTGCGCCACATGGACCCGCTGTTTCTGCGCCACCGGATCGGCATGGTGCCGCAGGACAGCTTCCTCTTCAGCGGCACGATCCGCGAGAACATCACCATGGCCATGCCCGATGCCGACATGGAGCGGGTCATGGCCGCCTCGCGGGTCGCCGGGGCCCACGAGTTCATCACCGAGATGCCCCTGGGCTACGACAGCATTGTGGAGGAGAGGGGCGTATCGCTCTCCGGCGGCCAGCGCCAGAGGATCTCGATTGCACGTGCGCTCATCACCAACCCGAAATTCATCATCTTCGACGAGGCGACGAGCGCCCTGGATTATGAATCGGAGCGGGCCATCAAGAACCACCTCGGCCTGATCCGAAAGGGCCGAACCGTCATCCTCATTGCCCATCGGCTCAACATGATGAGGGACTGCGACCGGATCATTGTTCTCGACCGCGGCCGCATCGTCGAGACGGGCGATCACGTGTCTCTCATGAAGAAGGGAGGGCTCTATGCCCATCTTTGCAAACAACAGGAAATCGAAGGCGACGGATCAGCACGAGTTCAGGCCCATCCTGGCTGAGATCCAGGAGCGGCCGCCTAACCCTGCGGGACGGATGTTCCTCTGGGTCCTGATGGCCTTCCTGGTCATCGCGGGGCTGGGCCTGTTCCTGATCGAGGTCGACGTGGTCGTCTCGGCCCGCGGGAAGATCATCCCCGCAGGAGACGTCAAGACGCTTCAGCCCCTGGAGACGGGCGTGGTCAGCGGCATCCACGTCAAGGAAGGGGACTACGTGGCCAGGGGCGCCACCCTCGTGGAGATCGACCCCGCCCTCGACACGGCCGATCTCGAGGGAAAGGAGAAGAACCTGCGATTTTCGCGGGCGGCCTCGCAGCGGATCAACGCCGTGCTCGGCGGCGAGCCCTTCCGGCCCGGCGCCGACACCGAGCCCGAACTGGCCCAGGCACAGCGCCATCTCTACGAAACGCAGAGGGCTGTCTACCGTTCTACGATCAGCGAAAAAGAGAAGGCGCTGCGGGAAGCCGAGGCATCCCTCCAGGGGCTCAGGGAGGAGCGCAAAAGGCTGGAGAGCATCCACCGGCTTGTCTCCGAAGAGGAGAAACGCCAGCAGGCTTTGGTGCAGATCGGGGCCCTGGCCGAGAACCGTTACCGGGAGAAAGTGAAGGAAAGGCTCCAGACCGAGAAGGAGCTGGAGATGAAGCGGGGTCAGGAAGAGGAGGTGACCTGGCGGGTGCAACGGGTGCGCGAGGAGATGGAGACCGTCAGAGGCACCTTCCGGGAAAAGCTCCTCTCGGAACTTTCGGGAAACATCCAGGGCCGCAACAACCTCGAGTCGGAAGTGAACAGCATCCACTTCCGCAAACAGAAACGCCAGATCGCGGCACCCGTGAGCGGCACGATCCACCAGCTCCACGTGAAAACGGTGGGAGGCGTTGTGACGCCGGCCCAGCCGTTGGTGAGCCTGGTCCCCGAGAATACGCCGATTATCGCCAACGTGCTTGTCGTCAACCGCGACGTCGGCTACGTGAGGCAGGGCCAGGGATGCATCGTCAAGGTCGACGCATACGACTTCCAGAAATACGGTACCGTCGAAGGCTCTGTCGGGACGGTGAGCCCCTTCAACGTGGAGAACAAGGAAAACACCAGCGACGGCTACCCCGTCTTCGTGAACCTGACCGCCATGGAGCTCAAGTCCAAGGACGGGACCGTCTACCCCCTGAGGCCCGGCATGGCCGTCACGACGGAGATCAACGTGGGCAAGAGAAGAGTGATCGAGTTTTTCCTGTTCCCGATCATCAAGTATCTCGACGAGGGGTTGAAGGTAAGATGACCAACCGGCAGGGACGCCACCTGCCGGTCCGGATGAGCACGATCGTTCGATGTTTTGCCGTAACCAGCCGAATATTATCTTCTTTTTATCCCATCAAAACCTCGTGTAACCACTCTGGGTTGGTCCGAATTCTGCAATCACGTATGAAAATAAAGAGAAAATCCCCCTCTCCCACGAGGTGAGAGCGTTGTCGTGAGTGGTCATGGTGAGCTTGTCGAACCACGAACGAGGCAGGGGTGAGGGTGACTCTTCCGAGGCATGGCGATCTACGATTCAAAAAAAGTGTCATTACGAGCCGAGCCTCTGAAAGTCGCGACTCTTCAGGCTCCCTCTCCCTCGACGGGAGAGGGTAGGGGTGAGGGTGAATGTTCGGAGGCGTGGTAATCTAAGATCGAAATTTTTTATGATGTCCTGAGGAGGGGCGGTATTTCAACTTGTTTGCGTTTGTCCTGTTGACGATAGGACTTCTTGCATATGTTCTGCGCAATCCGATTGAGTAGATGAGTCTGATGCGGCTACTCATTAAGATTCAGAAAATGTGCGCGTTCTCAGGAGGGGCGGTCAGGTTGTTTTCTCCTCTTTGTGCGCCCCGCCAAAAAAGACTTTGAAAAGAACCGACACATGTTTGAGGTGATTTGAGGCTTGGGTCCTTTATCATTGGTCGTCATGGGAGTGTGCTTATGGATGTATTAATCATTCTTTTCATAATGTTGGTGTATGTCCTGCTTTCGGTCGTATTTGTCAAGTTTGTGCAGCACAGGACTGCCAATCAGACTTATCGACGGCTGGCAGTTGCCTTTGTCATCCTGCTGCCCACATGGGATGCCCTTTTTGGGTTTATTGTGTATTACCCTGCCTGTTTTTTTATCCCCAAGGTTGCCATTTACGATACCGCAGAAACCGACAGTATCTACTTCGAAGGGTTACACAATTATTTATATAAGTTGGAGCGCCGCGGCAGGGACATAACCGACGATGAATTGATCAGGATTGGATCAATAGATGATGCCTGCCATAGAGGGTATTCGTTTGCAGAAGCGAAAGTTGTTGAAAAACAAACTATCACGCCTTCAACGAAAGAAAGAATCAGCCCTGTAATTTACAGATGTATTCCCTTACCAAGGGATGAGAAAAGACCGTCTTTTAAAAGAACAAGCTGCTCTGTTGTGAGCGAAGCGAAAAGCAGATACATGGTCAAAGTCACCACAGTAAAAGTCGGCATAGCAGAGATAAACTTCAAGAAAATCTATGACCGAAGTTCGGGCAAATTGATGGCCGAATTTAATCGTGCAACCCGCTGGTCTTATTATGGCTTAATGTGGATACCTTTTTTTAACTGGCTGGATTGGGGGTGGGGGAGCGAGGAAGAGGGCAGTTCGCATTGCCCCTCTTCCAACCTGGATTATGAATTGTTTGAATATAAAGTTTTAAAGCCCATAAAATAAGGAGCTGAGGAGATGCCAGAGATTGCAATCAATAACAGCTTCCTGACTGAACGCGCAAGAGACTATGCCGCTCTTTCTGATCTGGCATATGCGGATTGGTCTTTGAAAGGAACGGAATGGGTGCCCGAATCAAAATATCAGAGTTTATGGGATAAAATGAAGGAGAAGGGCTACACAGCCCTCAATCATAAATCAAACGACAGCACCACGGGCTATTCCGGGACGCTCTTCGAGGGACCACCAGACAGCAATGGTATAAGACACAGAATCCTCGTCAATAGGGGTACTTCCCTGACTGATGCGCAGGATCGTAAAGCCACGCTGCAATTATCTAATGGTGAAACGCCCAGTTCCCAATTTTGCTCGATGATAAATTTTATCGAAGAATTGCAAAGAGACAAAGAGATTAAACTTAAAGATTTTGATATTGCAGGGCATTCACTAGGTGGCACCCTTGCCCAGATGGCCAAAGCTGCATGGCCTGAATTTGTCACGACCGCATATACACAACTGAGGGGGTCAGGTCTTGACGGGCTGTTGCCCAAATAACCATTGCATGAATGAGCTGATCTATTTAT
>CAZUBX010000018.1:0-47790 GCA_964619035.1 uncultured Syntrophaceae bacterium
GCCGTCCGGAAGTTCATGAAAAAGACGGGCACGGGCGTGGACGACGGGCAGAAGATCCGGGTCCTGTCCTCCCGCTACCTGGGCCCGAAGTCGAGCATTATGCTCCTCGATGTGCTGGGCAGCGTGATCGTCGTCGGCGTGACTCCCAGCCAGATCTCCATGCTCACCACCATCACCGACGAGGAGTCCCTCGAGCGCCTGAGGTCATCGAGGACCGATGATTCGTCCTCGCAGCCCTTCCTTGACCAGATCACCCTGTACAAACGCAAACTGAAAACCCTGAGCCTGGCAGGCTCCCGACTGAACAAGGAACCATGAGCCGGACTTATTACAGGATCCTGCTTGCGCTCGTGTTGTCTGCTGTCGCCGGGCTTGCCCTGGCAGGGCCGGCGGGTGCGCAGAACATGCCCATCCCCTCGGTCAGCCTGAACTTCGGCGACGGATCCGGCGAGCCGGGCAAGGTGGCCGTGGTGATGCAGCTCCTGCTGCTGCTCACGGTGCTTTCGCTTGCCCCGGCGATTCTCATGATGGTGACCTCCTTTACGCGGATCGTTGTCGTGCTGTCGATCCTGAGGCACGCCCTGGGGACCCAGCAGATGCCGGCAAACCAGATCATCGTCGGGCTGTCGCTATTTCTGACCTTCTTCATCATGACGCCCGTCTGGCAGAAGGTGAACAGCGATGCCATCCAGCCTTACATGAACGAGCAGATCTCCACGCAACAGGCCTTCGACAAGGCGGCGGACCCGATCCGGGACTTCATGCTGAAGCAGACCCGCGAGAAGGACATGGAGCTGTTCATCAAGATCTCCGGAGGGAAGAAACCGGAAAAACAAGCCGATGTCGGCCTTTTGGCGCTCATTCCGGCCTTCGTAATCAGCGAGCTGAAGACGGCCTTTCAGATCGGGTTTCTCATCTACATCCCCTTCCTGGTCATCGACATGGTCGTGGCCAGTATCCTGCTGTCGATGGGAATGATGATGCTGCCCCCGGTCATGATCAGCCTGCCTTTCAAGCTCCTGCTGTTCGTGCTCGTCGACGGCTGGTATCTCATCATTGGATCGCTCGTCCAGAGCTTCCACTGAGGCTCCGGAAAGGATAAGGGCAGTCATGTCAACCGATCTGATCATGGGCATCGCAGCGGAGACGATGAAGGTGACCCTTCTCGTGTCGGCCCCGGTGCTGCTCGTGGGACTCGTCGTGGGCCTCGTGATCAGCATCTTTCAGGCTGTGACCCAGGTGCACGAGATGACGCTTGCCTTTGTGCCCAAGATCATCGCCGTCATGCTGGCCCTGCTCTTCGCGGCACCCTGGATGATGGACATGCTCGTGAACTTCACGCACAACCTTTTTTCGAACATACCGAATTACATACGGTAAGGCATAGGGCATAGGGCTAAGGGCTAAGGGCATAAGGGGAATATGAAAAATCTTTTCGTTTCTGCCCTAAGCCTTACGCCATATGCCATGAGGTCATGGCGCAGGATACGCAGAGCCTGCGTAGAACGAAGGGCAATGAGTAAGCTGCCGTGAATGTTCCCAACTTCTCCGCCGAGCAGATCGAGCTCTTCTTTCTCGTTTTGCTCCGGGTCAGCACCATCGTGGTGATGATCCCCATCCTCGGGGACCGGACGACCCCTGTTCGGGTCAAGGGGGGGCTGGCAATCATCATCACCGTTCTCGTTCTTCCCTTCGTCGGGCACCCTGCCGCGGGCGCCGACGATCTTTTCACGCTCGGCCTGAGAATGGGGGGCGAGGTCCTCATCGGGATCGCCCTGGGTTTTGCCGCTCGTCTTGCCTTTGCGGGCATCCGGATGGCGGGTGACCTCGTAGGCTTCCAGATGGGTTTCTCCATCATCAACGTCATCGACCCCCTCACGAGCGACCAGGTCTCCGTCATTGCCGAGATCCAGTACCTTTTTGCGGGGCTTCTCTTTCTGGGCGTCAATGGTCACCACATGCTGATCCAGGCCGTCTCGGAGAGCTATACGATGCTGCCGGTCCTCGGGTTCCACATGACGGGGGCACTGGCGCAGAGCCTTATCGATCTGTCCCGGAACCTGTTTGTCATCGCCGTGAAGATCTCGGCACCGATCGTTGTGGCGCTGCTGTTTGCCAATCTCGGCCTTGGGCTCATTGCCCGGACCGTCCCCCAAATGAACGTGTTCATCGTCGGCATTCCCCTCCAGATCGCCATCGGGCTCATCGGGGTCGGACTCACCATCCCCCTGTTTCTCCAGATTGCGTCAGGGATCTTCTCGAATCTCCCCGCCGAGATGGGCCTTTTGCTCAGGGCCATGTAGGCGCCAAAGGCGCCAGGCATAAGGCTTAAGGCAAAAGGCTCAAGGCAAGAGGGAAAAGGCAAGAAGTGTCTGCCGAAAACCCATTCCAGCTCATATTCCGGCACGAAGTCTGCAACCCTTTCCCTTGTCCCATGCGCTTGTTCTCGTGCAGCTGTCCTTCCGCCTGAAAATTGACGGAAGTGTCAGAAACGCTTGAAGAATGTTGCATGGGTTGCAGGCAACAGGCTCGAGGTCCGAGGAACGAGGACCGAGGGACAAAATTCACGGATCACTAGCCACTGACCACTGATCACTTCTTATGGCCGACATCGACAAAGACCAGGAACGAAATGAACAGGCGTCGCCCAAGCGACGCGAAGAAGCCCGGAACAAGGGCCAGGTCGCCAAGAGCCCGGAAGTGGCCTCGGCGGCGATCCTGCTTGCCTGCACGATCTTTTTCTATTTCGGCTCCGGCGCGATGGTTGAGCGCCTGATGGACCTCACGAGCTGGACGTTGCGGGAAAGCGGCACGACGACCGTCAGTCTCAACAACATCAACGCGCTGATGTGGGGCTGGACCTGGAAGCTCTTCCTGGTCATGGCGCCGCTGCTGCTGACGGTGGTCATCGCCGGACTCCTGGCCAACTATCTCCAGATCGGCTTCATCTTCTCCACCGAGTCACTGGCCCCGAAATTCGAGAAGATCGACCCCATCAAGGGGTTCCAGCGGCTTTTTGCCCTGCGCTCGCTCGTGGAACTGGTCAAGAGCCTTCTGAAAATGGCCATCGTCACCGTCGTTGTCTGGTTCACCCTGAAGGACGAACTCCCGAACATGATCCCGCTGATGGACGAGTCCCTCGGGGGGATCCTCCTGTACACGGGGAGGATCTCCTTCAAAATCCTGATCACGACCTGCTGGATCCTCATCGTACTGGCGATCGTGGATTACCTTTACCAGCGCTGGGAGTTCGAGAAGGGGCTCCGTATGTCGCACCAGGAGGTCAAGGACGAGTACAAGCAGACCGAGGGCAATCCCATCATCAAGTCGCGGATTCGCCGTATCCAGCGCGAGGCGGCACGCAAGCGCATGATGGCCAATGTCCCCAAGGCCGATGTGGTCATCACCAACCCGACGCACCTGGCCGTGGCCATCCGCTATGACCCCGAGAAGATGTACGCGCCCACCGTCGTGGCCAAGGGGGCCGGCTTCGTGGCGCAGAGTATCCGGGAGATCGCCGCGGCCCACGGGGTGCCCGTCATCGAGAACAAACCCGTGGCACAACTATTGTATAAAACGATCGATGTGGATCAGGCGATCCCGGAGGATCTCTACCGTGCCGTCGCCGAGATCTTGGCTTATGTCTACGGCCTCAAGGAGCGGGCGGTCTGATCATGTTTGGAAATGGAAAGAATGACACCAGGTTTCCGGGTTTGAGCCGTATGTCCGTATTTTCCGGACCCTTTACCCTGAACCCTGAACCCTGTCCCCTTAACTAGGAATGATTCATGGCTGAAGCGGTACAGAGAGCACAGGCCCCGCCCCACTGGGCAGCAAACCCGGCAATCCTCATGGGCGTCGGGGTCATCGGCGTCCTTATGGTCATGGTGATCCCCCTGCCGGCGCTGGTCATCGACCTGCTGCTGTCGCTGAGCATCACGGTCTCCATCGTGATCCTGCTCATGTCCATGTTCGTCATGAAACCGCTCGAATTCTCCGTCTTTCCCTCCGTCCTGCTGACGGTGACCCTGTTCCGTCTCTCGCTCAACGTGGCCTCGTCGCGGCTCATCCTGCTCCACGGAAACGAGGGCACCGGGGCTGCCGGCCAGGTCATCAAGGCGTTCGGGACCTTTGTCGTGGGGGGAAACTACGTGGTGGGGCTCATCGTCTTCGCGGTGCTCACCCTGATCAACTTCGTCGTCATCACCAAGGGCGCCACGCGCATCGCCGAGGTGGCGGCCCGGTTCACCCTTGACGCCATGCCGGGCAAGCAGATGAGCATCGACGCGGACCTCAATACCGGACTCATCTCCGAGGCCGATGCCCGGCGCCGGCGCGGCGAGATCGAGCGGGAAGCCGATTTCTACGGCGCCATGGACGGTGCCAGCAAATTCGTGCGCGGCGACGCCGTCGCCGGGGTTGTGATCATCTTCATCAACATCGTCGGCGGCCTCATCGTCGGCGTGCTGCAGCAGGGCATGGACATCACCGATGCGGCCCGCAACTACACGCTGCTCACCATCGGTGACGGACTCGTGACGCAGGTGCCGGCCCTGATCATCTCCACGGCCGCCGGTATGCTCGTGACACGCTCCACCTCATCGTCCAACCTCGGGCAGGAGATCACGGATCAGCTCTTCGCGCAGCCGAAGGTCATCGGCACGGCTGCCGCCATCCTCTTCGTCTTTGCGCTGATCCCCGGGATGCCCAAGTTCTCTTTTTTCGTCATCGCCGCAGCGGCGGGTTTCCTGGCCTTCAGGCTCATGAAGGCGGCTGTGCCCGCCGAGGAGGCCCTGGAAGAGGAAGTCCTGCCGCCCTCGGCCATCGAGACGGTGGACTCGCTGCTGCCGCTCGACCTGCTGGAGATCGAGGTGGGCTACGGCCTAATCGGCTTCGTCGACATGGCCCAGGGGGGCGAATTGCTCCAGCGCATCAAGTCGCTGCGCCGTCAGCTGGCCCAGGAGATGGGATTTGTCATCCCGGCCATCCACATCCGGGACAATCTCCAGCTCAAGCCGAACCAGTACTGCGTCATCCTGAAGGGCGTTGAAATCTCCCGAGGTGAGCTCATGCCCGGGCACTGGCTGGCGCTCACGTCGGACAAGACCCCCAGGGTCAAGGGCATCGACACGAAAGAGCCCGCTTTCGGATTGCCTGCCGTGTGGATCTCGGAGAGGGAAAAGGAAAGCGTCCAGGCCCGCGGGGTGGTCGTCGTGGACCCCGCCACGGTGGTGACGACGCATCTGACAGAGCTCATCAAGAGCCATTCGGACGAGTTGCTGGGGCGGCAGGAGGTCCAGTCGCTCATCGACAATCTTGCGAAGACCTACCCCAGGGTGGTCGAGGAACTGGTCCCGAAGGTGGTCTCCGCGGGGACGATCCACCGCGTGCTGCAGCGGCTGCTTCGCGAGCGGATCTCCATCCGCGACCTGCTGACGGTGCTGGAGACGCTGGCCGATTACGCGCCGCTCACGAAGAACATCGACATCCTGACGGGCTACGTGCGCCAGGCCCTGGCCCGGAGCATCACGAAGCAGTACCGGGACGCCGAGGGCAACATTACCGTGGTGATGCTCTCGCCGGAGATCGAGGAGAAGATCAGCCACTCCATTCAGCACACGGAGTTCGAGTCCTACCTCACGGTGGACCCGAACTGGGTGCAGAAGATCGTTCGCAGCGTCCAGAAGTACATCGGCACCTTCACCTCGCGGGGCCTGCAGCCCATCGTGCTGTGCTCCCCGGGTGCCCGGATTCATTTCCGGAAGGTATTGGAGAAATTTTTCCCGAACATCATCGTGCTCTCTCACAACGAAATCACGCACGATGTGAACATCAAATCATTGGGAATCGTGGAGTAAGGCCGTGCAGATCAAACGTTTCGAAGCCGCCAGCACCCAGGAAGCCTTTTTGAAAATCAAGAACGAGCTCGGTCCGGATGCCGTGGTGCTCTCAACGCGAAAACTCCGAAGCGGGCGGGTCCCGCTTTTCGAGGTGACAGCCGCCCTGGATGAGCGACCGGAAGGACGGCGCGAGAAGCCTCTCGCCCTGCCTGCAGGGGCTCCCCAGGCAGCGCCGGCGCAGGGCGACGATGAGACCCTGGCTTCTACGCTGCGCCGCGACGTGGAGGAGATCAAGACGCGGCTTGCCGAGACGGCCATGCGTCCCTTCCCCTACGGGGAGTTCCTGGAGATGAAGGAGATGCTCGACACCTTCTTCGACACCATGGGCTTCCAACGCAAGGAGAAACTTTCCGGGGCGCTCTTGAAGATCTATCATCAAATGGTCTCCATCGGCGTGTCGCGCTCGAGGGCCTTCCTGCTGGTCAGCACGCTGAACCGCAACCTGACGGCCGGGGAGCTGCAGGACGAGGAAGGCCTGTGCCGGGTCGCCGAAAAGCTGCTGGCCCGCTCCATCGGCCTGTCTTACCGGAGTGCGGAGCGCAAAAGGATCTGCGCCTTTGTGGGCCCCACGGGCGCGGGAAAGACGACGACGCTGGCAAAAATCGCCGCCCGCTCGGCCCTCGAGGAAAAGCTGAAGGTGGGGCTCATCACGACGGATACCTACCGCATCGCAGCGGTGGAGCAGCTCAAGACCTATGCCCGCATCATGGAGATCCCCATCGAGGTGGTCTCCGACAAGACAGCCTTCAGGCGGGCCCTGGCGAAACTGTCGGACCGGGATCTCGTTTTGGTGGACACGCCCGGCAAGAGCTCCGTGGAGCCCGGCTACATCGAAAAGCTGCGGGACCTCTTCCAGATCGAGAACCCCGTGGAAACCAATCTGTTGCTGCCCCTGACGTCGAGCCAGGACAACCTTGCCGAGAACCTGGCGCGGTTCAAACCCATCGGCTACCAGTCGATCATTTTCACCAAGCTCGACGAGAGCCGCCATTTCGGCATGATCTACAACGTGATCGATCAGGAGCGCAAACCCGTTTCCTATGTGACCAATGGCCAGAACGTTCCCCAGGACATCGAGAAGATCGACGCGGGCCGGCTGGCGAAGATCATCATGACCCGGACACTGCATTGAGAAATAGAGGGTAAGAAGGTAAGAAGTTAAGAGGGTAAGAAGCAGGAAACGACAGGGAGTGAAGGGTTGAAGGCCCCGACTCATCCAACCTTCTGACCCTCTTACCTTCTCGATGGAGGCCGAAAGGCCGAAAGCGGCAGAGTACACGTCATCAACCGGAGGTTATTTTCCCTTGGATCAGGCTTCAATGCTCAGGCGAATGAAAAAAGCCTCGGAAGAACAAAGCGGATCGAAAACGCCCCTGCCGGGAAGCGCGGCGGAGGAGCAGTTGACCCAGCGGCCCATCCGTGTCATTGCCATCACGAGCGGCAAGGGCGGCGTGGGCAAGACCAACATCGCCACCAACCTGGCCTGGCATCTCTCGCAAATGAATAAAAAAACCCTCATCCTCGATGCCGACATGGGCCTGGCCAACATCGACGTGATCCTGGGGATCACCCCGAAGTACAATCTCTCCCATGTCCTGAGTGGGGAGAAGGCGCTGGCCGACGTGATCCTCAAAGGGCCCGGCGGCATGCATATCCTCCCGGCCAGCTCGGGAATCCAGGAAATGGCGGAGCTCTCGAAGGGGGAGAAGCTGGCCCTGCTCGATGAGCTGGGGGGGCTTGGGGGGGAGTTTGATTTCCTGCTCATCGACACGGCGGCGGGCATCGCCGGCAATGTCATCTACTTCAACGTAGCCGCCCGGGAGATCATCGTCGTCGTCTCCCCGGAGCCCACGTCCATCACGGACGCCTATGCGCTCATCAAGATCCTTTACAGCAACTACGGGGAGAAGCGCTTCATGCTTCTCGCCAACAGGGTCAAGAATTCAAGTGAGGCCCGGGAGGTATTCCTGAAGGTGAGCAATGCCACCTCCCACTTTCTCAACCTTTCCATCGAATACCTGGGCTACGTCCTCGACGACACCCGGGTGAGCGATGCGGTGAGGCAGCAGAAGGCCCTGGCGGAGATCTACCCCGATTCCAGGGCGAGCAAGTGCCTGCACTCCATCGCTCGCAAGCTCTGCAGGCTCCAGCCCGAGTTCTGCGAGTCGGGAAGCCTGAAGTTTTTCTGGAAATCGATCGTCGACAAAGGACGCGGATAAGGGACGACGTGGACAAGAAGGAACGGGACAAGCTGATTCTGAAATACGCTCCCCTCGTCAAGAGCATTGCCGACAGGATCGCCTGCAAGGTGCCCCATCACGTGGCCGAGCGCGATGACCTCGTCAACGTGGGAATCATCGGCCTGATCTCCGCCCTGGAGAAATTCGACAAGACGCGTAACGTGCAGTTCGAAACCTACGCGCGCTTCCGCATCCGCGGGGCGGTCCTCGACGAGCTTCGGGCGAGGGACTGGCAGCCGCGATCGGCGCGGAACAAGGACGCCAGGATCGAGAAGGCGATGCGGGCCCTTCAGAAGCAGCTGGGCCGGCCGCCCGACGAGATGGAAGTGGCCGAGTTTCTCGACCTGCCGCTCGAGGACTACTATCAGCTCCTCGACGAGGCCTCGGGGGTTTCCCTTCTCTCGAGCGAGGATCTGCCGCCCGACTACTGTGAAAAGTATGCCACTTACGACGTGCTGGAAAAGATGGACCAGGGCTCTCCCCTGTCGATGCTGGCCCGGGGCGAGGTGAAGAAGATCCTCAAGGACGCCATCGAGGCGCTTCCCGACAAGGAAAAGCTGGTGCTGTCGCTCTACTACTATGAAGAGCTCAACATGAAGGAAATCGGCTGCGTACTCAGCCTTACCGAATCGCGGGTCTGCCAGCTCCACTCCCAGGCCGTGCTGCGGCTGCGGGGCAGGGTGAAGGACTTGAGATAAGCAGGCAGGACCATGGCAAGACGCGTTGATCTTGATCTTCTGGAACAGGACGCGATGACGGCCCCCCCGCAGGACGCGCCCCCCGTATCCGGCACGGAACCGGGACAGGCGCCCGAGGTTCGGGGTTCGCTGCCTTTCCGGTTCCGGAATCTTCTGCGGAACATCGCGGGCCGGTTCAAACGCCCCGACGTTCCCTTCAACTGGAAATCCCTTCTGAACTGGAAAGTGCTGGTGCCCGCCGGGGTCGCGGTTGCTCTCCTTGTGAGCGCCTCCGTCGTCTACGTTATTTTCCAGAAGCAGGAAGCGGTGCGTCTCGCCGCTGAGCAGAAGAATCAGGCCGCCTCCGCGGTCCCGGTGGTCCGCGAGGCCGTCTTTGCCGATTTCAGCATCGACCTCAAAGACGTCCAGGGCCGATACCGGTTCCTCCAGTGCGACGTCACCCTCGAGTTCCAGTCGGAGGTGACCCTGACGGAGGATCGGAAGGTGGAGATCCGTAAGATCATTTACATGTCGGCCAAGAAGAAAGGCTCTGAACTGATCCGGGTCTCCAATTCCGGCGAGAAGTTCAAGAAGGAAATGCGCGACGAGCTTCGGGATCTTCTGGGTGAGGGCGCGCTGAAGGACATTTACATCACCCGGTATGTGCTGATATAAATAAGGCAAAGGGCTAAAGGCTAAAGGCTAAAGGCTAAGGGTGAAGAGGGTAGGAAAATGAAGCAGCTAATAAAGATTGCATTTGCCATTATGATCATTGCACTTCATGCCGGTTGGGCGCAGGCCCTCACGACCGAGGAGGTCATCAAGCTCAAGAAGGCAGGCGTGAGCGATGAGACCATACGGACCATGATCGAGCAGGAACGGGCCGCGAAGGAGCGAAACCCTTCTGACCAGATCGGGGTGAGGGAGGTCAAGGATGCCGAGGGAAACACGTCAGTCATCTATTCCACCGGCGCCCCCACCGCCCCCACTCAAGGCGGATCGGAACAGGAAAAGGTTGAGAAGGCATGGAAAATGCTTCAGAATCAAAATATGATTATCGACAACCGGCGGTAGGAGAAGAGGGTAAGAAAGTTAGAAGGTAAGAGGATTAGAAAAATACAGGTCTTCAGAAAGCTTCGAAGAGGCCCGGTAGAAAGCGGAGAAGGAGTATATGATCAAGCCCAAGGAAGTGAAGGAAACGCGGGAAGCCGATGTTTACCGGTTCCTGGAGCGGGAATTCGAAGGCACGTTCATCGAGGAACTCATCCCGGGGATCCTGCACAACTTCGCCAATCCCCTCAACGGGATCATCGGCCGAACCAGGCTTCTCCAGCGGCGTCTCGAGGAAGCGATTCGCAAGACCCGCGAGGCATTCCCGGAGGCGGAACGCATCCTTTCGGAGGATCACGCGAAGCTGCTCAAGGACATCGAACTCATCACCCATGAGTCGGACCGGCTCTTCGACCTCTTCAAGCACGTTTCGGGGAAGTTTTACGCCATCGGCGACCGCAACATGCAGCAGGTCAACATCTCGGAACTCGTGGAGAACGAGATCCGGTTTTTCGATTTCTACCTCGATTTCAAGCACAATGTGAAGAAGATCATGGATCTTGACGGGGATTTGCACGAAGTGAGCGGCTCCCCCGCCGACTACTCCATGTTCATCTCCACGTGGGTGCGCTACGCGATGGAGGCCATGAGGGAGAGTCCCGTGAAGGAGTTCTTCGTCTCCACGACACGGCGCAACGGCCACGTCATCCTCAAGTTTCAGGACACCGGCAGGCCGCTGCCGGCTGAACTGAAAGAAGCGATCCTGAAGGGACGTCCGGCACAGGGATTCAAGGACGAGTGGGCCTCGAGGCTTCTGCTGGCCGTTTCTCTCGTTCGCAAGTACGACGCGACCTTTGAGTTCGGCCACGAGGCGGGGATCAACATCTTCTCCGTCGAAATTCCCTGTAAGTCCGTGGGAATGCGTAAGAAAGCGGCGCGGAGGTAGGGAAGGCTACAGGCTAAAGGCTAAAGGCTAAAGGCTAAAGGCTGATATCATCCCGATATGGGACATAGAGAGCAGGAAACAAGTTTCACAGGCTCATTAACATAAACAGCACGGCGGGATTAAAGATTACGGCCTGATCCGTCGATTGCATAAGCAGGGACTCCGGAAGAACTCTTCTGAAGGCCCCGATTGCTGCTGCCCAAGGGTAAACCGTCCCGGAGGAGGTGATCCGGTTATGTTGAGGGCGGTCGATGTACAACAGGTCCTGATTCAGACGACGTCGGTGGAGAGACTCCAGCAGGCGCAACAGCAGCAGTCTGACCTCCAGCAGCGCTACATTGCCCTGCATGCAAGCGAGGAGAAGAAGCTCCTCAAGGAGAAAGTCAAGGAATCGGATGAGACCGAGAAGGCCCGGATCCAGCGCGAGGAGGAACGGGAGCGGAAGCGCAAGATGACCCGGGATCATCAGAAGGCGGAGGACAAGCCCCGCCAGAGCCCTCCGGAGGAAGCCCCTCTTGAGGAGGGGATGGGGGGAAGGATCAACATCCGCGCCTAGCGGCCTTCAGGCCGCAGTGACCGGTGAGCAGTGGGAAAAAGTGATCAGTTGACGAGGTAATACGTTGATAAGGGGAGTACCCTAATCAACCCATCAACTGAATTTGCCGCTGCGCGGCGGGGAAGAAAAAAGGGCATCCCCTCCGGTTGAATCTTCATTGACCGCCTGCCTGCAAGTTTCTGGAGACAGCCAACCGAAAATCTACGATCGACAGCGTTGCATGTTCATGACCGACATCAATCCCCAGGTTTTTTTTGCCATTCAGGTCGCGGCCGACCTTGTGCTGTGTATTGCCGTCATCTTCATCCTCAGCCGGGTCAATCGGGAGTTGAAAAGACGAAAGTCGACGATCGATCCGAAAGCCATGTCTGAACTGGGGCGGCTCATCCAGGAGTCCCAGAACGCCACCACGAGCCTGATGCAGGCGATGGAGGAAAGCCGAAAGGCACTCCGGGACGTATCCCTGTCGATCGACGAAAAGGAAGACCGCCTGAAGCGCCTCATGACGCAGGCATCCTCCCACATCGACAGGCTCGACAAAACAAGCGCCGTTCCGGAAGAGGCTCTCCCCGGAAAGAGGAACGGCGAGGTGATCCGGCTCGCCGATCAGGGGTTTACGCCGGCCGAGATCGCCGACAGCCTCGGGCTTACGGAAGGGGAGGTCAGCCTCATCCTTGACATTGCCCGCCGCAGAAGTGAGCGCCGCTGATGCCCTCCGGCGTCCATTTCCCGCCTGTCTTCAAACCGCTTGTTGACCCTGTCCTGCAAATCAAGCTTGCGCAGCAGCCTTCAACCGGCCTGTCCGTCGGGCAGACGGTGGAGGCCCGTGTGATGGAGAGGCTCGAGGACGGCAGGTTCATCATCCGCATCGGCCAGAACCTTCTCACGGCGGAGGCGGAGCCAACCCTGCGGCCGGGGCAGGCGATGATGCTCCGGGTGGACAGCCTGAACCCCAGGGTCCTGCTGTCGGTTGCGCCCTCGCCCGAAGAGCGCATCACCGCAGAGCATCTGCGGGTTTTCCGGTCCAATCCCGGCGCGCTCACGCAGAGCCTCGCCGAGTTGACGGAGATCCTCGGCGGCATGCGGGGTGCCGACTTCTCCCGCCTTGCGGGTCGTGACAACCTGGCCGCTCTCCTCGATGCGCTTTCATCGGCCATGCTGGGCCGGGAGCAGATCGAAAGGGGCTTTTCGCTGCGCGACGCCGTCCGGTCCCTGGGGCTGCAGCTCGAGGGCGATCTGAGAAAGGCCCTGGAGAGCCCCGGTTCCAACCCGGTTCCCTCACAGGCCGGCCTCAAGGCGGGCCTGATGAAGGTTCTCGAGGAATTCCAGGCGAAGCTCCAATCAGCGGAAATCAATACAGCCGACGCGAAGGCGATCGGGGAGCTCACCCCGGCCCTGGAAAGGACCATTCGGGGCATTGAGAGCCAACAGGTTCTCAACGTGCACTTCCAGGAAACCGAGGGGAAGCTTCTCATCCAGGTCCCCCTCATCCTGCCAGGCCTGCTGGGGAAAGCGGATATTTTCATCCGCAATGAAGAATGGCGCCCCGGCAAGGGGGAGCAAAAAGAGGCTTTCCGGGTGGTCTTTGCCCTCGAGATGGATGCCCTGGGTGACGTGATGGCCCAGGCGCACTTTCGCGCAAAAGAGGCGACCGTCCGGATTTGTTGCGAAAGGGAGCCCGTCGCATCCTTTGTTTCCGGGCTGCTGCCGGAACTGGAAAAGCATCTCATTGAGGCGGGCTACCATGTGGCGAAACTTGTCGTCTCAGCGGACAGTGGTGCTCGGGAGGCGATGGAAGAGTGCTTCCGGGAAGAATTGTATGGGGATGGGCAGACGTTGAGCGTATTTGCTTGAGCAAAGAAGTGTCTGAGTGCGTAAGTGTCTGAGTGTCTGAGTGAATACGAAATGCCTATAGCCTGTGCGAGCCGAAGTTGAAGCTGTGAAACAGAAGGTCCGTATATGCCGGTAAAGAAGAAAAAAGAGAGCGGGCAGCCGAAGGTTGCGGCGGCGGTTCGATACGATGCCGCCAAGGACGATGCCCCGAGGCTCACGGCAAAAGGGAAAGGTCATGTGGCCGAGCGGATCATCGAGCTTGCCCGGCAGCACGACATCCCGGTCCGCAGCGACAAGGCCCTGATCCAGATCCTGAGCCAGCTCGACATCGACCAGCACATCCCGCCAGAACTGTACAAGGCCGTAGCGGAGATTCTCGCCTTTGTCTATTCCGCAAACGAGAAGTACCGGGAAAACCAGGGTCAAGGATAAAGGTCAAAGGATAAAGGTCCAGAAAAAGACGGGAAAACACCCCGCAGGCAATATTTTCCCGACCTGCCCAAAATTGCCCTCTCAAGACTCCAGCGACCCCCCATCCGAAAATTTCGTCAAAAGCAGATTCGTGGATCGTACTTCTAAACTGCTTAATGTATTCAGGCAGTTGCGTGTCTTTCTTCTTCTTGAACCTTTCACCTTTTACCTTTCACCTGTCGCCTGCCTTGCGTGGCACACCCGTTGCCTTATATGGGGTCAGCACCTTGAGGAGAGGAAACGATTACCCATGATGTACGGTGTAAACACGGCCGTCAGTGCCGCCGTCAAGAAGCTTTCACAGAACGACTACGTGACCCACAACATGGCAAACGCCAACACGCCGGGGTTCAAGGCCGAGCGGCTCATCTTTGTGCGAAAGTCCGGCACTGACGCCATGGCCGAGGACAGTTACAGTCACGATCCCGTCGTCCTCATCGACCACTCCCCGGGGACGCTGCAGAAGAGCGGCAACCCTCTCGATGTGGCCATCCAGGGCGAGGGGTTCTTCGCCATCGAGACAAAAGACGGCGAGCGCTACACGAGAAACGGCAGCTTCACCCTCAATCAGAACGGCGAGATGGTGACCCAGTCCGGCGATGCCGTGATGGGCGAGGGAGGCCGGATCACCATTTCCGGGAAGAAAGTCCAGATCTCGAACGCGGGAGCCGTCAGCGTCGACGGCAGCGAGGTGGGCAAGATCAAGATCGTCGATTTCAAGAAGAAGGACGCGCTTGTGAAGCGGGGAAATGGATTTTTCGAGGCTTCCGGCAAGGCCGAGCAGGCCGCGGTGGAAACCCCGGAGGTCCGCTCGGGTTACCTCGAGACGTCCAATGTCCAGGCCATGAAGGAGATGGTCGAGATGATCGACATCCAGCGCACCTTCGAGGCCTATCTCAAGGTCATGCAGACGATCAGCGAGCAGGACCGGATGTCGACGAACCGCATCGGCAAAATATTTTAGGCTAAAGGCAAAAGGTAAAAGGTAAAAGGCTAAAGGGTACGGGAGGAGAAAATGATTCGATCTTTATACACGGCGGCGACGGGCATGATGGCCCAGCAGATCAACCAGGATGTCGTCGCCAACAACCTCGCCAACGTTCAGACCCCCGGTTTCAAGGCATCCCGGGCCGAATTCCAGGACCTCATGTATCAGATCAGCCGGCAGGCCGGCGCGGGGACCACTTCCGGGACCGCCCTGCCCCTGGGCATGGAAGTGGGCCTGGGCTCCAAGCTCACGTCGATCCAGAAGATCTTCACCCAGGGCGACTACCAGCAGACGGGAAACCGTTTCGACTGGGCCATCGAGGGTGACGGCTTCTTCCAGACCGATGACGGCAACGGAAAGACCCTCTACACCCGTGCGGGAAGCTGGAAGATCAGCAAGGATTTGTTCCTCGTGAACTCCGAGGGCCTCAAGCTCACCCCCGAGGTCAGCGTACCCGCGGGGACGGTCACCTTCACCGTGGATGCCGGCGGCACCTGGACGGCCAAGGACAAGGCCGGGACGACCCTCTCCTCGGGCCGCCTCGAGCTGGCCAAGTTCGCCAACCCGGCGGGCCTCACCAACCTGGGCCGAAACCTCTATGCCAAGACCGACGGCTCCGGCGAGCCCGTGACGGGCAACCCCGACACGGAGGGCTTCGGGACCATCTCCCAGACCTTCCTGGAAATGTCCAACGTCAACGTTGTTGATGAAATGGTCCAGATGATCGTCGGCCAGAGGGCCTACGAAATCAACTCCAAGGCCATCCAGACGGCAGACAACATGCTGCAGATGGTGAACAACCTTAAGAGGTAAGAAGCGATGAAACGGCACATCGTCCCAGGCGCACTCGCGACATTCATGATCGTCATCCTGCTTACGGCCGGTTTGGCCCCCGTCTGCGAGGCCTCCGCAACCGGCGAGACGGCGATCAAGGAGGCCGTGAAAAAGCACATCGAGGACAATGCAACCTGGCCGAAGGACCGGATCCGCGTCGAGTTCCTCGGCCCCATGCCCGAAGTGGCCATTCCTGCGGGGAATGCGAACCTGCAGGTCCGCAGCCGCGCCGGTGAGCACTACATCGGGCGCACCTCCTTTGCGGTCCGCTTCTGCAAAGGCGACACCTTTGTCCGCGAAGAGACGATCCGCGTGAGGATCGAGGTCCTCACCGACGTCGTTGCCAGCACCCACGGCATCCCCCGCGACCACATCCTCGGGCCGGGCGACGTGATGGTGACGAGCAAGTGGATGGATACGGCCACGACGGGAGTCCTGACGGATGCAGGCGAGGCCGTGGGCAAGAGGGCCGCCATGCGGCTCAACGCAGGCACGGAGATCACGAGGCAGATGCTGCGCTCGGTGCCTGTCGTGAAGAAGGGCGAGGTGGTTCGCGTTGTCCTGGAGAACGGTCCCATGGTCATTTCGACCGTAGGCCTGTGCCAGGAGGATGGGGGGCAGGGGGATCTCGTCCGCGTCCAGAACCTTACGTCGAAGAAGATCATCTTCGCCCGCGTGATGGCGGCGTCCCTGGTCCGTGTGGATTTCTGAAAAACAAAGGATGGGTTCGATCATGAAAACCTTTAAACGCTGTCTGATGTTGACCCTGCTTCTCCTGCTCACCGGCTGTCTGGCGACGAGCTACGACGCCGCCATGAAGCGCGAGCCCATTGTCATTCCACCTTCGCCTCCGGAGGTGAAGGCCACGCTCTCCCCCGGCTCCATATGGCCGGGCGCTACGTCGAACAACCTGCTCTTCACCGACCGCAAGGCCCGCAACATCGGCGACATCGTGACGATCGTCGTTGACGAGAAGGCCGAGGGGGAAAACAACGCCAACACGGATACCAAGCGCCAGACATCGACCACGGCGGGGATCACCGGTTTCGTCCGCTACGATCCGGACAAGCGCTACGTTTCCGGATACTCCCTGGGCGGCGCTTCGGACAGCTCGCTGAAGGGCGAGGGGAAGACCAACCGCGACGGCATCCTCAAGGGGAAGATCAGCGCCCGCGTCGTGAGGGTGCTCCCCAACGGCAACCTCATCATCGAGGGCCGGCGCATGCTGACGGTCAATTCCGAGGACCAGTTCATGGTCATCACCGGCCTGATCCGTCCCGACGACATTACGTCGGACAACCTGATCAACTCCCAGTACATCTCCGATGCCCGGATCGTCTATGCCGGCAAAGGGGTGGTGGACGACAAGATGCGGCCGGGCTGGATGACCCGTGTCGTGGACTGGGTGTGGCCGTTCTAAAAAGGGGTATAGGGTCCAGGGTTCAGGGTACAGGGCCAGGAAAAGGCGCGGAAAATAAAAGAAAAAATGCCCGGCAGGGCAAAGATATTGCAAACAATAAGAAATTGACGGTGGAGTTGAAGATGAACCTGAATCGCATGCATAAAGGGATTATGACAGGGGCCGCAATCGTTCTCATCGCCTGCCTGTGCCTGCCCGTTTCGGCCGGTGCGGCAAGGATCAAGGACATTTCCTCGATCGGCGGGATCCGTGACAACCAGCTCGTGGGCTACGGCCTCGTGGTGGGCCTCATGAGCACCGGCGACAGCATCAAGAACGGTTACACCCGGGAGACCTTGTCCAACATGCTCTCCAGGCAGGGCCTCGCGATGCGCGACAAGGAACTCAAGTCGAACAACATCGCCGCCGTGATGATCACGGCCGTGCTGCCGCCTTTTGCGAAGACAGGCGCCAAGCTCGACGTCATGGTCTCCTCCGTCGGGGATGCCAAGAGCCTCCTGGGGGGAACGCTCCTCATGACGCCGCTCAGGGGCGCCGACAACGAGATCTACGCCGTGGCCCAGGGAGCCGTGGTCATCGGGGGCTTTGTGGCCGGTGCGAATTCGGCCTCGGGGAGCGCTGTCGGGAAGAACCACACGACCGTCGGCTATATCACCAACGGGGCCCTCATCGAGAAAGAGCTCCGGTACGATTTCGAGAAAACCCGCCAGCTCGCGGTGAATCTCTATCAGCCCGATTTCACGACACTCAACCGGCTGGCCTCGACGGTGAGTTCCCGCATCGGCGATGTGGACGTGAAGCTCGTCGATTCGGGATCCGCACTGATCACCGTCAAGAATTCCTACAAGGGGAGCATCGTGAGCCTGCTTTCGGCCATCGAGAACCTCGACGTCTCTATTGACACCGCGGCCGTCGTCGTCCTCAACGAGAAGACAGGGACCGTCGTCATGGGAGAAAATGTAAGGATTTCAACGATTGCCGTGGCCCACGGGAACCTCAGCTTCCAGATCAAGGAGGAATCCAACGTTTCCCAGCCCCTGCCGTTCGCCCCCCGCGGAGTACCCGGGCAAGGGCCCACTGACGCGGGGCACGGTGTCACCATGGGATCCGGGGGACAGACCGTCGTGACCCCTAGCACACAGATCAACGTTGCCGAGGAAAAGAAAGCCCTCGTGGTCATGCCCAGGGGGGTCACCATCCAGGATGTGGTCCGGGGCCTCAACGCCATGGGCGTCACCCCCCGGGACCTCATGCAAATCTTGCAGACCATCAAGGCCGCAGGGTCCCTGCAGGCCGACCTGAAAGTGATGTAGGAGAACGGAAATGGAAGAAATCCGGCATATCCCGCCCCTGGCAACGCAGAGCCTGGCCAAGATGTCGGCCAGGGCAGGGGCCGCCTCGGCGGAGGATGAGGAAAAAGATCGGAAGCTGAGGAAGTCATGCGCCGATTTCGAAGCTTTATTCATAGGTTACATATTTCAGACGATGCGGAAGACGATCCCCGAGAGCCACACTACGACCAAGATGCCGGGGAAGGACACCTACACGATGATCATGGACCACAAGCTCTCCGAGGACCTGGCCCGCCAGGGCGGTATCGGGCTGCAGAAGGTCCTTTACAACCAGCTGAAGCGTCCCGAGGGGGGCCTGAAGACGGACGAGGGCAGCGGGGCCGAAACCGACCCTGCCATGAAAAAAACGCTAAAGGCCGACTAGGGTTTTGCCGATTAGTGTGTTAAGATTCAATCTCAAGGAGTACGACATGAAGATTTCCAAGGTTGACGACGCCACCCTCCAGATGATTCAGCAGTACCAGAAGACCGAGAAGGTCGAGGACCGCGCATCGGAGAAGGCCGCTTCCGCCAACAATCTCGTACCCGAGGAAAAAGTGAATCTTTCCACCACGGCAAAGGACGTACAGAACCTGAAGAACGCCATCTCGAAACTTCCCGATGTCCGGGAGGAGAAGGTCCAGGCCCTGAGGGACCAGATCGAGAAGGGCACCTATCGGGTGGATGCGGACAAGGTTGCCGAGAAAATGGTGGGAGAGTCACTGCTCGATGTTCTCTCTTGAGCGACTCGGACTGATTTCCCGCCGTTTCATCTCCAGGGATTATTACCCGTTCGCATCACCTGTCGTTCGCGTTGAATGAAAGAAGGGCGGGGCGCTGGAAAAGCCCCCGCCGGACTTGCAAAGCCGGTCTGTCCGATGCCCGGCAACGCTTTGTAGGACAGGTGTGTCATGTTGAACCACGATCTGCAGATGATCAACGAAACGGATGTGAAAGCCGAGCTGAACCCCCTGCTGGACTCTCTGCTGTCTGTTCTCAGAAAGGAGATTGAGATCTACAGGGAACTCGCGCAGACCATCATCCTTGAAGGGGAGGTTCTCCTGAAGACCTCCCTGGAGACCCTTCACGAAAGCAATGCCCGGAAGGAAACCTGCATTCTCAAGACCCGGATTCTTGAGGAGATCCGGATGAAGGCTGTCAGCAGGATTGCCTCTCATCTCGGCCTGGATGAAGGAGAGATCTCCCTGTCGGTCCTTCTTTCCCATGCTTCCCCGGAGCAGCGAAAGCGGCTGATGGAATGCCAGTCCGTCCTGCGAACCCTCGTGGCGGAAATTGCGGGGATGAACAGCCGTAACGGGCTCCTCATCGAATCTTCGATCCGGTTCAACGAGAGTGCTGTGAGTTTCATTGCCAACCTACTCTCCAACGGATCCGCCTATGCCGAGTCAGGCCGATTGAGAACCAACGGCCTCAACGGACGGATCTGTTCGGAAAGAGGGTAGAACCATGTCGAGGTTCGGATCCATCATGAAGGGGGTTATTGCGGAACGATGAAGCCCGCAAATTTGCAAGATAGACTGACATCTCAAGAGGGGTGATATCGGTATATGTCTATTACCAGCCTTTTAGGCACAGCACGGGATACCCTTTTAGCGAACCAGATGGCCATCGACATCACCGGCGCCAACGTGGCCAATATCGGTACGCCTGGCTATACCCGGCAGCGGCCGGCTCTGCAATCCATCGGTGGTGGTAACACGGGCAGTGCCAGCACTCAGCTCAGCGTCACGGTCGACCGGATCGATCGGATCTTTGACCGCTATATCGAATCGCAGCTCGGTGAGCAACGCCAGAATAGCGGCTACAGCGACACCCTGTTGCAGGGGCTCAATAACATCCAGCTTATCCTGGACGACAGCCAGGGAGGGGGCCTCGACGAACAGTTGAACAAGTTCTGGAACGCCTGGGATACTCTGTCCAACAACCCGGACGGAATCGTGGAAAGGAGCGCCCTGATTTCCGCCGCGGAAAACCTTAGCGGCACCATCGTTTCCTATAAGAGTGATCTCGACTCCGTCAGTGCGAATGTCAGCCAAAACATTAACGATATCGTGTCGCAGATTAACGATAAAGTCAGTCAGATCAGCGATCTGAATGGACAGATTGTGGGCATTGCGGGAGACAAGGGAGAAAAGAACGCCCTGCTGGACAGACAGGCCGAGGCGCTGAAGGAACTGCGCAGCATGGTCAACGTCACTTCGATCGAAAACGCCGACGGCTCCATCAATGTCTACCTGTCAAACGGGGATCCACTGGTCCAGGGGTTAGAAAGTCATCCCCTCAGTGTCGAATTGGATGTAAATGCCCGGAGCATTGTCTACTCCGACAATCCGACCCATGTGCCGGTCAACCGTTCCCTGACCCGCGGCAAACTCGGCGCCTACATGGAGATGCAGGACACCGTTATTCCCGCGTATATCAGTGACATCAACGAAGTTGCACGTACCCTCGCGACCCGCGTAAACGAGCTGCACCGCACCGGCTTCGACGCCTTTAAAAACACCGGGCTCGATTTTTTCACGATTGACGCAGACCCGACCAAGGCAGCCGCCACCCTCTCCGTGAACTCCGTCATCGTCGCCGATACCAACCGGATTGCCGCTTCCGCGTCGGTCACTCAGGATGGTGAAATGGCAAGCCGGATCGCCGCCGTCCGGGACGAAATGAGCATGAACGGCAACAAGGCGACCCTGAACAGTTTCCTCTCCGCCATGGTCGGGCAAATCGGGCAGCAAGTGGCCAGCGCCAAAAGGGACAACGAACATCAAACCGCACTCTTGAATAACCTGACCAACCAGAGGGAATCTATTTCCGGCGTGTCCATCGATGAGGAGATGATCAACCTGATCAAATACCAGATGGGCTACAGCGCGGCGGGCAAGCTCGTCATGACGACGAATGACATGCTGGACACCCTGATGGGTCTTTTGAATTAGGGAGGCGACCATGAGAATCACCGATAGCATGAGATTCAACACCATGGTGAACAACCTCAACCATACGCAATCCGACTATAATGAAATCTCGGAGGCGATTTCCACCCAGAAAAAGGTCAACCGGGCCTCGGACGATCCGGTTGCGGCTACCCGGATCCTCGATATCCGGCGGGGCAAAGCCGCCATTGAACAGTACAAGCAAAATATGGACATCAGCCGCTCCTGGATCAAGGCGACTGAAACCACCCTGTCCAGCGCCTACGATATGCTCAACACGGCCATGGGGATCGCGCTGGGAAGCGCGGGGGCCGATGCGGCAACCCGGGAGAACGCGGCAGCGAATATCCAGGACATCATCGATTCCATGCGGAGCCTGGCCAATACCAAATGGGGAGACCGCTACCTGTTTTCCGGCACGCGGGAAGACGTGGCGCCCTTCACCGACGCCCCGACGGCTGCGACGATCGATCCGCCCCAGGCGGCCGGGAGCAATGCATTTGCCGGGACCGTTGTCTCATCGGGAGCCTACACGGGCGGCACCAACAAGACCTATGCGGTGAAGATCACAACCGCCGGTGCGCTGGGCGCAGCGACGTACAAATTCTCAACGGATGGCGGCAGGACATGGAGTGCGGACGCTTCCACGCCGGCCAACGGCGTCATCAGCCTGGGCGACGGCGTGACCCTCACATTCGACGATGTTTCGGGGACGAATCCTTTCGGCGAAAACGATGTCTTTTATGTGAATGCCGCTGCTGCCGGCTACTATCAGGGCAATAACGAGAATCTGTCCATCCCGATCAATCGCGGGACGAATGATGAGTACAGTCTCACCGGCGCGGAAGTCTTTACCGCGGCGGGCGCGGGTGGCGTCGACGTCTTCCAAACGCTCCATGCACTGAGAGACGCACTGGCCAGCGATGCGATCGCCAATACGGCAGGCAGCACGCCCGTCACCGCAGCCACGCTGCTCAAGGACATAGACGGCTACACCGGTTATTCGAACACGGACTACCTCCACCTGGAAGGCACGGATACAAGCGGCAACGTGGTTTCCGATGACACCTTGGCCATTACCGATACAACCACCGTCGGGGATCTTCTCGGCAAGATCGGATCGGTGTTCGGCGATGCGACTCCATCCATCGCGAGCGACGGAAAGCTGAAAGTCGTGGACAATACCTCCGGGGCGAGCCTGCTGGCCGTGACGATCGGCATCAGAAACATGGGGGGCTCGTCCGACAGTACCCTCCAATTTAATGAGGGACAGACGTTCATCATTGACCAGGCGAAGGTGCTTTCCGACCAGGTTGCGGAGCTCCAGAAGGCACAGAAGCAGATTCTCGTGAACCAGGCCGAATGCGGGACGAAAACGGCACATCTCGAAATCGTGAAAAGCAACGTAACGGCTTTCAATGAAAGCCTGAGCTCACTTCTCTCCGAAACGCAGGACGCAAATGTCACGGAACTTGCGATGAAGTTGTCCATGAAAGAAATTGCGCTGAAGACGTCCTACTCCATCGCCGCAAAGCTCAACAGCACCTCGATCCTTGATTTTCTGCGATAAGGTACCGCCCGTCATTCCAGCGGCCTTCCCCTGAGCCACTTCCCTGAGTTTCTAAATTCCTGGCACCTTGGTGCGAGGAATTTTTCATTTTACGGAAGGATCGAGACAAGCTCCTTCCTGCGGATGCAGGAATGTGGTCTTCGCGGGGACAAGCTTCGCAGGAACGACGCAGAGGGCCGATTTTCAAGGCTCTTTTCCCCTATGACCGGAAGCCTGCTTTTGAAAATAAAGGCCGCCGGCGACTAAAGTATTTGCCGGAAAATTCCGATATTTAGCTTGAGGCGAGAGATAATCAGGTCAAAAGGAGGAATGATTCACAAGACCCGTCGAACGCCTTGTAATGCTCGGCCAACAGGCAAAAGAACCTGGCAAGAATTGCCAGACAACAACCCTTAGAAAAAGGAGAACAATTCATGGCTATCAATGACGTAGCATTGACCGCAGGAATGAGGTCCAACCTCGTCAGTCTTCAGGGAACCGTTGACCTTCTCAACAGAACGCAGGAAAGATTATCGACGGGCAAAAAAGTCAATACCGCCCTTGACAATCCTCTTAACTATTTTACGGCAAAGGCCCTGAACAGCCGCGCCAGCGACCTCGCGGCGTTCAAGGACGGCATGAGTGAAGCGGTGCAGACCATCAAGGCCGCCAATACCGGTATTACGGCGATTGAAGGTCTGCTCGCGCAGGCCAAGGCCGTTGCTTCCACGGCAAAAGCGGGCTCCGCTAATGTTATTTCAAGTGTTACCGTGGATCTGGCCAGTGTCACCGCCGGACAGACCATCAGCATAGGCGGGCAGACGCTGACTGCAGTGGCGTCGGACAACTGGACGCAGAAATCCATTAATTTCACCGCGATTACCTTTGGAGATACGATCACGATCGGCAGCACCACCTATACGGCATCCTCTGCCGATTCGGCATCTACGTTCATCGTCGCCGCTAACATGAATTACAGTGCGACCACATTCCTGGCAAAAGTCGGTGCAGTAGGTGCTGTCGCCGCCGGTGCGTCGAGCGCCGTTGCCACTCTCGATCTGAACTGGGCGACCTCGGCCATCACGGTTTCCGAGAATGGCAGCGGCACTGCCATATCTTCCGCCACCGTGACTGCCGTTGGTTCGAACCAGTTCTCTATCGCAGGTACCAATGGCCAGGATGCCACGAATCTTGCAGCTGCAATTACTGCTGCAGTTACCACCATAACAGCAGCTGCCAGTGGGGCGCAGGTCACCCTAACCGCCGCTACGGGCGCCGCTACGCTGACCGCAGCCAGTGTTACGACGACGGCAACTTCAATGACTAACGCGGATGTTACCATTGCAAGTGCGGACCGACTCTCTTACGCCACGCAGTTTAACGACATCATGAATCAACTTGATCTCGTAGCCACGGACTCCGGCTATAAAGGCATCAACTTCCTGGCTGCGGGCAATACTCTGGACGTTGAATTCGGCGCTACGGCCGGTGACAAAATTACACTGAACGGCTTTGACGCCTCCGCCGCGGCGCTGCTGGCCAAGGCGGATGGGACGAAAACCGCCACTCTCAGCTGGGCAACCAACGCCAATGTCGATGTGGATATTGCCGGTCTGACCGCCGCGACGGCCACATTGAAGACGCAGTCCTCAAATCTCTCTTCCGGGTTGAGCATTATCAACACCCGTCAGGATTGGGTTAAGGGTATGGTGAATACCTTGACGGAAGGCTCGGACAAGCTGACTCTCGCCGACATGAACGAAGAAGGCGCGAACATGCTGATGCTGCAAACCCGCCAGACCCTGGGGACTACCGCCCTGAGTCTGTCCGCCCAGGCAGCTCAGTCCGTTCTGAGACTGTTTGCGTAAACCGGGCATTCTGAGGGGAGGAATTTCTCCTCCCCTCAGAATCATTTTGGAGAGATTCCATGGCGCTCAAAATAAGCCTGAAACCGGATGAGCGGATCATCATCGGCGGGGCGGTACTCCAGAATGGGGGCACGCGCAGTGATTTCGTCATCGAGAACAGCGTGCCGATCCTTCGGGAAAAAGACATCATGGGGCTTCATGAAGCGAACTCGCCCTGCCGGAGGATCTATTTCGCGATCCAGCTCATGTATGTGGATGATAAAAATATCGAAGAACACCGGGCCACATACTGGATACTGGTCAAGGATGTAACAAATGCAGCGCCGAGCACCGTCGGCCTGATCGATCAGATCAGCGAGCATATCCTGCACGATCGATACTATCAGGCGCTCAAACTGACCAATCATTTGATCGAATACGAACAGGGGGTCATGAACCATGTCCGCAGCGCAGCAACTGGCAGCCTATAGAACCGTTCAGAAGGTCACTTCATCCGATAGCGAGATCGAGGCCTTGGTCCTCACCAGGGCGGCGCAGAAACTGGCCGAAGTGCAGAATAACTGGGACGCACCCGACCGCGATGAACTATTGGATGAGGCGCTCAGATACAATCAGCAGATATGGAGCATCTTCCAGGGAGAACTTCTGAAGGAAGACAACCCCCTTCCCAGGCAACTTCGAGAGGATATCCTCAGCCTGAGTGCGTTTATTGACAAGCGCATCTTTGAGGTGATGAACTCACCGGATCCGGAAAAGCTCACGGTCATCGTCAATATCAATCTCAATATTGCGGCAGGTCTTCGAAGATAAGCGTAACGAAGTGTAACCAAGGGAGACGTTTGAAAAACCGGACAAATCAGGCACGTTGATCATTCCGGCGAAAGCCGGAAACCGGTATCATCGAGAATTCTTTGGATTCCCCCGCATCACGCCAAGTACGGGGCAGGCTCAGTCAAGCCCGGGATGAAATAATAAGGAAATGGGCAACGGGATCCCATTGCGATCACGCATCCGCCCGGCACTCATCCAGAAGAGTCTGCATCTGTGGAGTGTAATATTTCATATCGATGGCTGTGGTCAGCAGGGATATCGCTCTCTTCCGATTTCCGGCCGTTAGTAAGGATTGGGACTGCTGCTGCAGATAGTGAACCATATTATATCCTTTCTTTACACCTCGGCGAATGAGATTCAGTCCCTCGTCGGTCTTTCCGGTCAGTAAATAGGAAACAGCCAGCAACGCCGCATGAGAGGTCTGGGCATCACTGCCCTGCAAATAACCTTCCAGAGCCGATATGGCCTTATTGAGATCTCCAGCCAGAAATTCCGCCGTGGCGAAACTCAAAACAGAACTTTGATCCCGCGGATCAAGGGCATACGCTTTTCGCGAACATTCATGGGACTCTTCATATCTCCCTAGGTTGAGATAATGGTTGGCGAGGTTGAAATATGCCGCTGCCTCGCGATGCTTGAATCCGATGACTTTGTGCCACAACTCTATCGACTCTTCAAATTTTCCCAGTTCCCCGGCCTGAACGGCAAGTTCCCAGACCGACTTGAAATCACCGCCGCTTTCCTTCATCTTTTTCAACCCGAGCGCGTAATATTGCTCATCCTTGGCGGTGGCCTTCGTGGCATCAAGCTCGCCATAGTGGTGGACGGGGACGCCGGACTCTTTCGCGCCCATGCCGATCTTTTGCAGAGAATATTCCACCAGTTCGTGAATGGGTTGCTCAAACCTGATATTTTTATTGTTGGGAAAAAGGCGCACCTTGGTGCTGGGGAACCATCCCCGGCCGGCCTGTTCATAGATATAGCTGTTGTCGTTGCACACCCAGCCGTCGCCTGCCGTCCTGTGCACGTAATTCCGGGTGGCAAGAATGTAGGCACTCTCCTTTTTTTTATGGAGCAGTTTTTTTAATTTCGCGTAATCCTGGCCGGAGATCACCTCATCGGCATCCATCACCAGTATCCAATCGCCCTGAGCCTGGGACAGGGAATGGTTTCTTGCCGCCGAAAAATCATTGATCCACTCGAAATCAAAGATCCGCGCCCCAAAAGCCTCGGCAATCACTTTCGTTTTGTCCGTGGAGCCCGTGTCCACAACAATCATTTCATCGGCAACCGGGGTCAAACTGTTTAAACAATAGGCCAGATGTTTTTCCTCATTCTTTACAATCATGCAGACGGAGAGAGAAGGCGCTGACTTAGTCTTGGAGTATTTTGCTTTTTCTATGATCTTCGGTCCTATTTTCTTTCTGATTTCCAGTGCGGCAGCAAGAATCCCCTCATCCATGCCCTGGTGAACCATTGCCCTTTCGACCAGTTTCATGGCCTCCTGGTGCTTATCCTGCTTTAAGAGAAGATCAATCAGCAGGAAAAGAATGCGCATATTTTCAGGATAGGCGCTTCTGGCTTCACTGAAAATAGGTTCAGCGCGACCATGCAGATCCAGGATATTGACTGCATCGTAATAGGCTGTACAGACATCACACCTGTCCGGCGAAAGGATAAAGCCTTTTTCGAATAGATCGAGAGCCCCTTCTTGATCTCCGGCCAGCCATTTCAGCATGCCGAGATTCGTGTAGGGCTCGCCATAACCGGGATCCGCTTCCAGGGCCAGCAGGAATTGCTCCTCGGCATTTTCCGTTTCGCCTTTCCTGTAGGCCAGGATACCCTTCAGGTTGAGAGCCGGCGCCGACCGGCCGTTAATGGCCAATGCCATATCGGCATGTTCTTTTGCTTCGCGGTATAAGGCCAATCCTTCATGACCGTATCCCAGCGCCTCATGATATTCCGCATCCCCTTCAACGACCGCCATTTCTTTCAGGGCGCCAAGGGCATCCTGAAATTTCTTTTCCTCAATGAGCATTTCTGCCAGAAGGTAGTATAACTTGTTTTCATGCGGTGAGAATCCAATCCGCCCGATCAGAATTTTTACGGCATCGTCAACCGATCCCTTATTGAATAAGGAACGGGCCGTCTCCATTGCATTTACGGTCAATACCTTTTCGGCCAGAGAGCTTGAAGCTTCCAGCCCCCGCCATTTTTCGTCGAAGAAGGTCCTGTCCCGGGACATCAGCCCATGGATGCCACCCCCGTTATGCACGAATACGTTCCCGGCAATGACGTTACGGTACCCTTTCAGCACTGACCTCACGCAAAAATCGTCAAATACATGCTTGTCCGCGCCAAAGGCCTCATCCAAAAGATCAATGCTGGAGAGCAAGCTGCGCCGGAAGAGCAGGCAAAAACCTTCCAGGTATCTTACATACATTCTTCGATGCCGGTTTCTCTCGCGGAACGATATCCGTTCTTCCTTTGACGTGGAATTGAAACCTTCCGCTCTTTGCATCCCGGAGGCGGTATCGGACATCGGCCCGACGATACCCGTATTCTCACTGCTGTGCAGGAACCCCAGCATATCGGGGAGCCATCCTTCGTCAACAACCACATCATCAAACAAAAGCACGATGTATTCGCCCTTTGATTGATTGATTCCTGTATTGAGCGATTGGACAAGATTGGTTTCCTGATCGTATTCCAGGAGCTGAAAGTGATGGTTGTCTTTAACTGCCTTTGTAAGCCATTTCTTCACACCGGGAGCAGCGCCGCGATCGACAAAGATCACTTCATGCGCTTCTTTTGTATGTTTTCGTAATGACGAAACGCATGCGTGCAGATCGCCCGAATGGACCGGGATTATGATCGAGATCAACCCCTTATCGAATTCAGACTTTGTCAGAGGAGGAATTATGCTTTCAGGTTCCGCAGAGAATATCCCCCGTATCGCGCTGTTTTGTCTTTCCCTTTGTCCCGAGGGCTCTTGAGGATTGACCGCCTCTGCAGCCGCCGGGCGGTGAGGCGAAGAATGATTTCCGCCCGCATTCAGATCAGTCGGGATGGCGGAGGAGAGGCCTCCGGAAGTTAACGGGATGTAATACCGGGACTGGTCGCGGGTATCCCATGAGATCGTATAGACGGAACCGCAAGGTATGGTCGCAGGAATATTCCATTTCGATTTAAAGATATCCCAGTTTCTTTCCAAGCTCCGCTTGTAATTGATGTTCAATGCCTGAAAGGTTTGACCGCCGACATGGTGAATGAATACATCCTTCGCAATCAGGCTTTTGAAGCCGGCAATGGCGGCGCGAACGCAAAAATCATCGTCTTCAAAATTGCCGCTGCCGAATCGTTCGTCGAGACCTCCTATTCGATCGATGACCGCACGGCGGGCCATGAGACAAAAACCAACGAGACGGAAAGACTCGGCAGTCTGCCCGCTATTCTTTTCAGCGATTTGTTTTGCGAATTGATGCATTTGTTCCATGTTTTTGTATGGAACTTCGCTGATCAACTGTGGTCCGGACACGAAGTTTGACATGGGTCCCACAAGGCCCGCTTCGGGATGATTCTTCAATGTGGCCAACATGCGCGAAAGCCACCCGTCGGTTACCACGGTATCATTATTGAGCAGCAATACATATTCGCCCCTGGACAGGGCCAGCCCCTGATTGTTACCGCCGGCAAAGCCCAGGTTCTCTTTGTTGGCAATCACATGCACGTTCGAGTGCGCCGACTCGTACCGGCGCAGATAGTCCAGGGTGCCATCGGTGGACGCATTGTCCACGATGATGATCTCGTGCGATTCAGGCGTATGGGCCTCGATGCTTTCCAGGCAGAGCTTGGTGAGATCAAGCTGTTTGTGGGTAAGGATGATGATGGACGCGAGGGGGGCCTCGGGGTCGGGAATCCCGGTATTTGAGTCACTTTTTATCGCCTTCGGGGTCGCCTCTATCAATGGCTTGAGTGGCTTATCGGCTTCCGTCGGAGGTGACATGAACTGTTTGTTCATGTACTGAAAAAGAAATTCGTACATGATCGCCTTAATTTTTGGATTAAACGGGCGTGCCGTGCTTTGCCCATTAATTTGTCGAGTGAGGGGACCTCGCATGATCGAATAATAATAATTTAATAAATTAATCAGTTTTTCGTCGGAAATAAACCCACGTTCTTTATATTGCGATATGAGAAATAATAATCCTATCGGGAAAATATGATCGTAATTGACCAACCATCCGGCAGAACCCCAAAAATTAAATGTTCTGGGGACGTCGCAATACACTGCTTTTGTCTTTGCAGTAAAGCAGCGTAAAAAGGGCAACGTATGCGGATGAGTCAATTTTCCTGCGGATTCAAAATCCAGGTTATCCCAATCGGCAGTATCAGGATTGAGGCCCGTTAACTCCTTGATATCAAATTGTATACTGGATTGCCTGAAACAATGGACCATTAACTCGCCTAACAGCGTATCGGCAATATCCGGGTCAATGAGCTGTTCAAAATCTACAAGAGTGGTTCCGGTATATTTACGGCTTTTCGGGATCCCCCCTTCTATGGATCCTGTTGCCAAATATTTTTTCAGAATTTCAGTAGATTGCTGATGGCGGAACGCCGTTGTATTGCAGAAAATATAATCCGCCGTGGGATATCGATGGATGATGGAAAGTATCCCGGATAAGGAATTGGGCATTAAATAATCATCGTCACCTACAGGCCAGACGAATTCCGTTTCGAACGGCAAATTAAAGCAGTAAAGGATATTCTGAGTAGATCCGACGTTTTCTTCGTTATGCCTGATGCGCAGCCACGTATGATCTAATGACTCCAAGTAGGCTCGTGTGCCATCGGACGATCCATTATTGGATACGAAAACCAGTACTCTGTCTTCGAATCCGATTATTTCTCTTGAAATGATATCCAAGCAGTATTTCAATTTATCATGTCTGTTATACGTCGGTACGTAAATTGTGAGTTCATAACGATTTGATGTCATGTAGTGCCTCTGGACAAGGATTGAGAATCTGCTGAACCGAATACCGGTATGTCGACGCCGGAAATACATTGCGTGTTATACAGTGCGGCATAACACATCCGTTGCACATTATCCTTTGCCCTCGTTGTAATGTAATAATCAGCAATCGTAAAAAGAGAGCGTTCATCTTTGACGTTATCGGTCAATACAGTAAATATACAGCGGTGTTCCGAATACGCATCAAGAATGCTACGTATTATGGCTTTATGATCCTCGAACCTGCCGTCCTGTCTTATATAAATCAGCATTTCTGCATTCTCATTAAAACAGGTTGCGAACTCTCCCATCACCTTTTCGTAGGTTGGATAAGGATCATAAAAATCAGGGATCAGCAAATAGGTGTATGGAGAACCATGACGTCGATGGCCATTCAGCAGGGGAACATTGCTCAGTTCCCGATCAGCCTCTCCGATATGCCGTGAAATAAACACGGATACATCCCATTGAAACGATTCTGCGTTACTCCTGATTTTATCCTGGCTCCAGTTCCACCATGCAATCCGCTGTAAATCCAGAATCTGTTGCTCGTCGAATCGGTATTTAACGATCCGCGCAGGATTTCCAGCAACGATTGCGTAGGGCGGCACATCTTTAGTGACAACGGACGCTGCTGCTATGATCGCGCCATTATGGATGGTAACACCCCCCATAAGGGTTACGCCGTTTCCGATCCAGCATTCGTTTTGAATAATAATTTGGCCTTTTCTTTTCATTTTATTATTTACATCACGATTCTGTTCCTTGAACGCACTTAAAGCACCCATGCAGACCTGTTTATAATTCTTGTCGACATCCATCAAGAATACGATACCTTCTGCCAGGGAAGAGTACTTTCCGATCTGCAAATTATGGACACCATCTGTCAAATGATAGTCTAGCGAGGTATGAATCTTTGCATCGACAATATAGCTGTCGACATCAATGCACAGGATAGAAAATGGGCTCTGATCGTTTGCGAAATCTACAGAGTAAAAGGAAGGTTCTTTGATCGTATAGGGCGGTACTTTTAAATTTAAATACATCTTTTATTTCCCGTAGCTCGCCTCAGCGTTATAAACGTGCGCTTCTTCTTCGGCGATGAATCTCATGATCGTCCTGCGGAACCCTTCACGAATGCTGAATTTGCACGTATACCCGAGGTTCTCTATCTTGGCTGTTGACAGCATCGGCCTCTGCCTGTCTTTATTCTCCATGTGAGCGTCGCCTTCCGTTCTTTCTTTCCGTATTACCTTGAGGCCCATCTCAGGAAACAGCGACACCAGGGTTTCAGCCAGGTTCTTGATAGAGCTGTGGGCTCCCATGTTTCCAACGTTGTACGTCTCCCCTGCCTTGCCTTTCAGCAGCACCCTGAGGAAACCATCCATAGCATCCGCAGCGTAGCAGAAGGTGCGTTCGGCCAGTCCGTCGCTTTTCAGGACGATGTCTCTTCTGTTAACGACATCAGCCACGAACTCTGCGAATACTCTGTGGTCGTTATTGAGATCCATCGTCGGTCCATATGTGTGTTCGAGCCTGACCGCCATGGCCGGAACCCCGTACTGGTGAGACCAGGCAACGCACATGTTTTCTCCCATGCGCTTGCTTTCCCCGTAGCAATTTCTGAGTTCGGTTGGATCCAGAGATCCGATATCGTTTTCCGTGATGATCTTCTTGTCTGATTCCCCGCATACCTCCCCGCTGCTGAGAAAGAGGAATCCCCTTGACCTCTTTTCCCTGGCCATGTCCAGCAGGTTCCTGGTTCCTATTACATTTGGAATGATAACCCCCGTCGGATCCAGCTTGCAATGCTCTGAGCTGGCAAGGCTCGCTGCGTGGAGGATGTAGTCCACGTGACCTGGCACCGCCACGGGTTCGTAGAGATCTCCTCTCTTGAGCACGAGAAATGGATTGTCCAGTAAATCATGGAACCGTTCCTTTGCCTTCTGCATGCTTCGACACATTGCGGTCACGGTAATGTTGATTCCCGGATAGATGTCGTTGAGGTGCAGGAGAATACGCACAGCGTAAGAAGCAATCATTCCATTGGCCCCTGTTACCAGGATGCTGCAATGTTTCAGTTCCCGCAGATCGAGATTTCCTCCGCATATGAGCTCAGCGTCTTCCCTCAGGACAGGATTCACCCTGTGTGTCCTCCAGATATCATTCTACGCATGCAGCAGCGTTCAGGGCGCAAGTAGCCTTGAACGCCATGAAGGATGCGAAGGCGTCCGTAGAGCATGTCCCACGCAACGAGGTTCATTTGATAAACTCCTCTTGTCTGAAGAATTCGTTCCATGGAATAGGGAATTGTTTTCCATACGTTCGTTCAATAAACGTTCGATCCATCACGGGTGGACATATGGGTGAATATTCTCCGTACTGTTTGATCGTTGCTCCCCGTTCCAGAATATCTTTGAGCGGTTCCGTAAATAGATTCCCGATGGAAATGGGAGTGTATTGACATCCAAGGACATCCCCATAGGCCGTTATAGTTGTAATCCCTTTAACAGCCGGGCACCCCAAGTCCATTCCAAAAGCGGGTGTTAAATGGCTGAAGACACGATAAAGATTTTCCATGTCTCTGAAATAATCCAAATCGTTCTGATCAATCATGCCCTCAAAGTGTCCCTCAAAACTCCCTACAGGTTTGGCAAAAGTCACAAACACATCAATATCTCTATTTGTAAAGTAGTCTAAAAACTGCTTGAATTCTGACGAGTGCAATCGTTGCTTGGTAACGACGGTCTGTATGAATACGTCCATTCCAGCTTGTAAGGTTGCATCCACAGCTTTCATGCATCTGGCATGAGACCCCCTTTTTTTTCTAAATTCATCATGCTGAGAAGCATCCAGGCCATCGATGCTTAACTGAATTCTATCCACGCCAGACCTTTTCAGCTCAATGGCACGATCCTGATCCAATAGCCATCCATTGGTATCACAATTGATATACCATTTAGTGGGATCAAGGGCTTTTAAGAATGGAGCTAATTTTGGAGACATCAAAGGCTCGCCACCCGTGAAAACCCACCTGGCTAAACCCAATTCGTCTGCTTGTTTCGCAATATGGGCCACATCTTCAACTTGCAATTCTTTTCGGTTTGGATTGGTTCTGTTGGAGACAGAACAATGGGAACACCTGAAATTACACCGATAATCGAATTGAAATTGAAGAATGGTTATACTTTCCCCTCTTTCAATTTTTCCTTTAAATTGAATGACCTTTGCATACGCTTCAGGCTTTTCATGTTTTAGCTTCTCTCTTTTTATGGCTTCTTGCTGCGTTCTCATAGCATCTCCAATTCCGTTTTTTTAATGACAGCCAATGAGGGTGAGTAATCTAAATGTAAGGATTGAATCTGGTCTGGAATTTCGTAATAAAAACCGCCCACCAAAACAAGAATCGCTTCCACGGGCTTGGAGCGTAGAATGCTGGGGGACACAATGGGAATATGAGTTACCGGAGTGTATCTGCCTTGTTTTTTTATAGAGGAATCAACGATATATGAAATTTTGCCGATATCTTTTATCAAAGACAGCAGGAAAAGCGTTTGATGTCCTGCACCCCATATGGCTATGGATGAATAGTTGGCAAAATAATTATGTAAATCCTTTTGTAACTTATTCTGTTCCTCTTTGAATGACTCTACAAAATGTAAGGGCTGTCTTTTACGCACGGTAGCCGACAGGATATAGCCATCCAGCAATTCATCGGTTTTTAACACGTCAAATCCGCTGGAAAGTAATGTGAGTGTCAACGTCGATTTGGTAAAATAAAATAAATGATCGATCACTAATTCAGAGAATATCCTCTCATTTACAATCATCTCAAAGTTGGGAACTTCTACAATTCCCACTCCCGATGAACTCAAATTTGCATGGATTTTAGATAGCGTTTTTTTAGGATTCGGAAAATGTTCCAGATAATTAAACATTAAGAATGCATCATAGGTGGAAGGTTTTGGATCCTCCATAATCGTAGTAATTTTTTTACCCTGTAAGCCAAATTCTTTTATAAATTCCGATATCTGTTTTTTTCTCCAGTCACCCCGGGTCCACGCTGCTGATCGAATCGCTTTTTTATAGTATTTTACCGGTTTAGCCGGGATTTGTACCAACCCGCATCCCGTACATTCACTGATCGGTAAAGAAATGGCCTTATCCGATGACAGCGTATCTTCCGTGGGGAATATTTGTGCTCCACTGGCCATGTTTTCATATTGGATTAATGTGATGAGTTGATTCCCGCATATTTTACATTTCATGTATGACCACCTCACATAGAGCACTTCATTCTTGAATCGTATGGAACTGGAGTCCAGCCTGAACACCATTCCAGCCTTGTGATTCAACCGCTGTCTTTCAACATATTCGATTCGAATTCTTCCCGATTCAGAAACGGCCAGAGGTCTTCCATGGGAAGCGATTCCATGGAACCGTCTTTTCGTTGACGAGAAGATACTCGGGGTGCCGTGACCTGATCCGGAGAGACCATGACTTCGCAGACCACGGGCCCCTCCATTGCCAGTATTCTTTTAATCTTTTCCCTGATCCCATTGTGATTCTTCAGTTGGGCGGCAGCGATACCGAAAGATCTGGCCACCCGCTTGATATCGGGCAGTGTCAAGCCGCTTGCGGTGGAGCTTCCCACGAAGTGCCCGGCAAAGTAATTCTTCTGGGTTGTCTGGATGGAAACATAACCGCCGTTGTTCAGAACAAAGAACTTGATGGGCAGGTTAAGTCTTTTAACGGTTTCCAACTCCTGAATGTTCATGATGAAGCCGCCGTCGCCTTCAATGCACACCGTGCGCTTCCTGCCGCTTGCCAGGCAGCCGCCGATCGCCGCAGGAATACCAAATCCCATGGAACCAAGCCCCTGGCTGTTAAAGATGCGCAGGCCGGCTTTGACCCGTATCGCCTGCATGGTGCGTTCGCTGCATGCACCGGAGCTGCCGGGGATCAGCAGATCGTTTGGCTTCAACTCATCGGAGAGCACATCGATCAGGACATAATCGTTAACATATTTATTCTGCTGCCAATATTCGGGTAAAACAACGGGATATTTCTTCTGCCAACCTTTGCAGGTGGTCAACCATTCGGAAAATTCTTTACGCGTGATCTTACGGGTTTGTCTGCGGAATTCGCGGATGAAGTCCCTGCTATCGGCGTACACCGGGACGTCTATTTTCATTTTCAGCTTGTGGATCTCGGCAGAATCAATATCGACCATGATTTTTCGGGCGCCGCGCGCGAACGTTTCGTGCGAATAGGCCGTCTGGCCGAAATCCATTCTTGCTCCGAGAATCATCAACCAATCCGCATTCTGCTGCGTGAAATTTGCACCACGCTGCCCGGATGCTCCAGGCCGGCCCACAAAAAGGGGATGATCTTCCGCCAGAAAATCAGCTGCTTTCCAGGTGGTCAGCACGGGGATGCCCAGCTTTTCAATCAGCGAAAGAAAATCATCCTGAGCATCAGATAGCCTGATCCCGTTACCGGCAAGGATGACGGGGCGTTTCGCTTTATTCAGCAACGCAATGGCCTGGCTCACCTTTTCCGGAAGCGATGGTTCGCCTTGATCGGGTTGGCTGTGTGCTGCTTCGGGGGTGAATTCCGCCAGGTCGTTTACCTGAACCCGGGCAGCCTGAACATCGAGGGGGATGTCAATCCAGACGGGGCCGGGCCGGCCGTGCGTTGCCAGATAGACGACCTTTCCCAGTTCATAGCGGATCCTTTCCGGATCCATGACGGTTACGGCATATTTGGTGATGGGAGAGACAAGGTCGATAATATTGATTTCCTGGAAACCCAGTTGCCGCACGCCGGAAGCGCCGATCCTGTCCGCTCGCTTTACCTGTCCGGAGATCATCAGCATCGGTGTTGAATCCAGCCATGCTCCGGCAACCCCAGTGAGAGTGTTGGTGCCGCCGGGCCCTGTCGTCACGAGCGCGACACCCAGATGATTCGTGTATTGGCTGTAGGCATCGGCGGCAATAGCGCAAGCCTGTTCGTGCAGGTTGCAGATATAGGTGAGCTTATTGTTTCTGCCCAGTGAATCCACCAGATGCATGGCGCCGCCCCCGGCAAACAGGAAGACGTGCTTGACTCCCAGCTTGGCGATAAATTGAAAGACATAATCCGATAATTTCATGGAATCCGCATTTCTCTATTCAAGGATCTTGTTTTACGAGCGTTTTCAGGATATCCATCAGCGTCATATGGCCGCTGTTCCAGGGCTGGGCGACAAGGAACGTATGAATCCCGAGAGGACTCGCCTCGTCGATGTTGGTTGCGCTGTCATCGATGAAATAGTCGGCTTTGCCCAGCCAGGACAAGAAATCCCTTTTATTGCGATCGGGGTGGCCCGGCGGCTCACCCGGTCGTTCCGCAGGAACAAAACAAAAGGCCTGAAACCAGTCGCTGTAATGCCGCAGCATCCAAACGACAGCAGGGGATACCGTCTTCCTCGGTCTTGCCGTCAGGGCAATATGACGGAAGCGGCTGCCATAGCGTGTAAACCACCTCATCACACGGTCATCGGGGACCATTTGATCCGCCTCGGAAGAGAGCCGAAATCGATCCAGCGAATCGAGATACTCCGTCTTGCTCACACCCAACAAGGGGTGGGGCGGATTTTGCGTTATATTCTCGTAACTCAACCTGCAGTCGGGGTGTGCAGGCAACCAGCTGTTTTCCAGCCAGGTTTTTGTGCAGTCGTTCAATACGTCGTCGATATCCCACACAATGGTTTTCATTTTATTCGATTCAGCAGGAAGCAACGGCGGTTTATCCCATCCAATAAGAAATAATCGTTTTTCGGTCTTTGTTCTGAAGAATGGACTCGTCGGTGTAATACGAGTCGTCTTTATGGTGTGTCGAGGATATCTCTTCGATCACCGCGCCATTCTCACTGGTAAAAATATGCTTCATGCCGCGGGTCACGGTGGCAACATCACCGGTGTGGCAATTCTTTATTGCGCCATCCAGCGTCAGGGCGACATCGCCGCACAGGACAACGAACGTTTCTTCCTTGATGTGATGATACTGCTCAGGATGCTTTTGACCGGGAAGCAAGACAATCAGCTTTTTACAATATTCCCTGTTGATCACATTGATGAGAGTGCAGCCGACCTCTTCAAATCGATCCAGTCCATAGTGGTGCGATACTTCAAGGGTCGCCATGCCCGGCACGACGACATTCCCCGTCGCCAAGATCTTTTTAACTTTCTGGACGATGGCATAGATCCGTTCTCTCTGATCGATGCACGTGATGTCTGTGATCTTCACATGTCCAAGTCTTTCAATATCCGTCTTGGCAACATATTCCGTATATTTTGACATGTCGTTGACGAGCAGTTGGCCCTCCACATTGGGGAAAGCGAAAAACGTATTGGTCGGATCGACCTTTTCTCCCTTCGCAATGTTGCGCGTTGCAAAAACGCCGCGCTTGAACTGTCTGAGATCCGCCAATTCCTTTTCTGATGATTTCGATCTCTGTCCCGAAACGCCGTTCATCCGATAGGCCCTGTCGGCAGCTTGCAGCCAGCGGGTGATCTGGTGGGGTGTCGCCGAGTATTCATTCTTCGCAAATGCTTCCGTTTCGACGGCAACATGCTTTTCGAAAATGGTTGCGCCTTTTCCTACCGCGATCTGGACGGATTCAATGTTGTCCGGTTCCTCGTGCGTCGAATAGCCCACGGTGACACCGGGATAACGCTGCTTGAGCAGGTCAATCTGATTCAGATTCAGAGTGTCTGGCTTCGTGGGATATTCACCGACACAGTGCATCAGGGCGAATCGTTTTTTCCTGTTTTGAAAGAAGCTCACGACTTTATCGATTTCGTCAAGGGTCGCTCCCGCTGTGGACGCGATGATCGGCTTGTCGGTTTGTACGATGCGCTCCAGAAGAGGCCAGTCCGTAAAGGAGCAGCTTGCGATTTTAATGATGTCGAATTCCATTTCCTCGATCCGGTCAACGGAGGGCTCGTCAAAGGGGGTGCAGATGGATATAAAGCCGTTTGCGCTCAGAGAGTTCTTGAGCAGCTGAAATTGTTCTTTGGTTAATTTGGTTTCACTGAAACGCTTGACGTTTTTCAGATCCATCCGTGATTTGAAATCCGGGTGGATAAACGTATCCAGGTTCCGAAACTGAAACTTGAAGGCAAACTGGAATTTGAACGGTCGGGCCGTGTCGGCGAAGGCCCTGATCATGTTCAGGCCGTGCTCCAGGCTTCCCATGTGATTGTTGGCCATTTCAAAAATAAACAGGGGCTGCTCAAAATAGTTTTTCATGCAATGCTCCTTTTAATATCCGTTCGTCGGCCAAACTTTCCATGGTGCCTTGCCGGATTTCCAGAGCTCTTCCAGCAATGTTTTGTCCCGCATGGTATCCATGGGCTGCCAGAAACCGTCATGCCGGTACGCCATGAGCTGATGTTCCTGAGCCAGCACTCGCAGAGGATCCATTTCCAGATTGGTGTCGTCTCCCTTGATGTAATCAAACACTTCCGGCTGCATCACAAAAAATCCGCCGTTGATCCAGCTGTTGTCGCCCTTGGGTTTTTCTATGAACCCGGCGACTTCACTTGCCTTCTTAATGTTTAAAGATCCAAATCTGCCCAACGGTTGCGTCGCCGTGACGGTCACATGCTTGCCGTGAGATTGATGAAACTGAATGAGATTCGTAATGTTCACATCGGAGACCCCGTCGCCGTAAGTCAGCATGAACGGTTCATTTCCTATATATTTTTGAACCCGCTTAACCCTTCCGCCCGTCATGGTCTCGAGGCCTGTATTGACTAACGTGACGGTCCATTTTTCTGCGAAATGCCGATGGGTAAATATCTCCTTGCCGTTCTTGAAATTAAAACTCACGTCCGATTCATACATGAAATAGTTGGCAAAATAATCTTTTACGATATTGGATTTGTATCCCAGGCAGACAATGAATTCGTCAAAACCATAGTGGGAATAGAGTTTCATGATATGCCATAAAATAGGCTTTTCACCGATTTCGATCATTGGTTTGGGTTTCAGGTGGGATTCTTCGCTGATCCGTGTGCCCAACCCGCCGGCTAAAATGACTACTTTCATGGTGCCTCCAAAAAATAGGACAGGGCTCTATGACCATTGAGCCCATTCAAGAAGCTTGCCCGTTCTTCAATACCCGTTTATGAAAATCTCGAATCTGTCGAACAGACAATTTCTGCAGGTTCCTGTTGTGCTCGTGCCAGAATTTATACCAATCGACAGTCCAGTCGATAGAGGAAGTGCTATCCAGCACGGGGTGCCATTTCAGCTCGAATGCCGCCTTATCTATGCTCAAGTGCAAGAGGTGATCCTCATGACACCCATTTTCCTTGTTCGGCGTATGAATAGCGCCTTTTCCCCAGGAAGCGATAAACCGTTCGGCAAGATCCCGAACGGTGATCTGATCTGTTGTTCGAGGCCCGAAATTCCAGGCGCCGCTGAATCTCTCAGGATTTTCAAAAAGCCGCACAGCCAGCTGGAGATAACCGGTCAGGGGATCAAGGACATGCTGCCAGGGACGGGTAGCATTCGGATTGCGGACGATGATTGGCTCTCCCTTGGACAGGGCGCGGATGCAGTCCGGGATGATACGGTCTTTCGCCCAGTCGCCGCCACCGATGACGTTTCCCGCTCGGACTGTGGCAAAACCGGGATGGGGACCGCGACCCTCTTTGTCAAAGAAAGAGCGACGATAGGCTGAGCAGATGATTTCCGCCGCCCCCTTGCTGGCGCTGTAGGGGTCGTGTCCGCCCATCGGATCGTTTTCCCGGTAGCCCCAACCCCATTCCTTGTTTTCATAACACTTGTCGGAGGTCACGATGACCGCGGCTTTGACGGTCGGGCAATGTCGGATAGCCTCCAGAACATTGACTGTGCCGCCAATGTTGGTATCAAGAGTTGCTTTGGGATCGTCGTAGGATTCACGGACGATGGGTCGGGCGGCAAGATGGAAGACAATTTCCGGTTTTGCAACGTCGAAGGCATGCGTTACGGCGTTGAGATCGCGAGTGTCGCCTTCAATGTGACGCACGAGATTCTGGAGGCCGATAAGTTTAAAATGAGAGGGATCGGTATGCGGCGGCAGGGCGAGGCCGGTTACTGTAGCTCCCAGTTCATGAAGCCAGAGCGCCAGCCACGAACCCTTGAAGCCCGTATGGCCGGTCACGAGGGCGGACTTACCTTTATAAAAGCCGCCAAACATTTGCCGTTCTCTTTCAGATTGCTTCGTCATGTCGCTCCTCGCAATGATAGGAATTGATCCATGATACTCATGGTGTAATCGATTTGCTCTTTTCCCAGCCCGGGGTAAGTGCCGAGGAAGAAGGTATCGTTCATGGTGCGGTCGGTGTTGGGCAGCTCTCCGATTTTACGATGGGAGATGTTCAGATAGGCTGGCTGACGAAGCAGATTGCCGCAGAAGAGATTTCTTGTCTCGATACGGTGCGCGTTAAAATGCTTTGTCAATTCGGTGCGGGTGAAACCGGCGTCGCTTTTCACCATGACGGGGAAGGCAAACCAGGCCGGGTCCGCACCTGCCGTGGCCTGGGGGAGCAGGAAAGAGTGCTCGTACTTCCGGAATCCTTCCACCCATAGCTGAAAATTCCGGCGGCGGGCGGCGCAGAATGAATCCAGTTTCTTCAACTGCTCGACGCCGATGGCGGCCTGGATGTCCGTGGCCTTCAGGTTATAGCCGATGTGGGAATAGACGTATTTATGATCGTAGCCAGAGGGCAGATTTCCGTATTGCCCCGCAAAACGTCTGCCGCAGGCGTTGTTTTCTCCGGGCCCGCAGTGGCAATCCCGCCCCCAGTCCTTGAGGGAGCGGACGGCCCTGGCCAGGGTTTCATCGGAGGTGAGCACGGCCCCGCCTTCACCAAGGGTGATGTGGTGGGCCGGGTAGAAGCTGCATGTGGCGAGGTGGCCGAAGGAACCGACAAATTTCCTGCGGCCCGGGTCTTGAATGTTATCGTTTTGCCTGTAGGTGGATCCCAGGGCATCGCAGCAGTCTTCAATGAGGAAGAGGTTGTTCTTTTGAACGATGCTGAGTACCTCGTCGATATGAAAGGGGTTTCCCAGAGTATGGGCGATGAAGATGGCGCGGGTTCTGGGGTTGACCGCCGCGGCGATCTGATCGGTAAGGGCATTATAGCCGGGAATATCCACATCGACGAAGACCGGGATCAGATTGTTCTGGATGATCGGGTTGACGGTCGTGGGGAACCCTGCCGCGACAGTGATCACTTCGTCGCCGGGCTGGAGGCGGCGCTCGCCCAGGAGCGGGGAGGTGAGGGCGGTCAGGGCCAGGAGATTGGCGGAGGAGCCCGAATTTGTCAGGATTGCGTATTCGACGCCCACCTTGGCGGCCAGCTCGGATTGGAACTCCTCGGTGAAACGGCCCTCCGTGAGCCAGAAGTCGAGGGATGCCTCCACGGCCGCCTGGATTTCCTTTTCATCGAAGACGCGCCCGGCGTAGCGGACGGGGGTCTTGCCAGGGATGAATTCCTGTTTTGCGTTTCGTGTTTGGTGAAATTGCGCCACCAGGGCGGCGATCTGGTTTCTCAATTCGGTTTCGGTCATGATCTTCTTGATTTCCAATCATCGATTTTGATCATTTTCCTCGTCACGTACTCTTCGTTGCTTGGGGTGAGGATGCACCCCCTCTCCAGTCGTCATGATCTGTGCGACATAGGTACTGAGGGCGGCCAAGTCGGCCAGACTTGGATTGATCCATAACATAGGCAAATTTCATACCATTTGCAGTCATGGAGAGTGGTTTCCCGGTGACTGGAGATCAATCAGGAGATGCGATAAAAACGTTCGCCGATTCCCTGATTCCCTGATTCCTGCAATAAATAAGTCTATCAATGCAGTGGGTTACAAACTTTTTGGTGAAGTTGGAAATCATGGACGCGGTAAAGGATCTTGAAGATTTAAGAATGTCTTGCGGCAACCGGCTTGAGGCATTGGCAGGGGATAACCCTGGGCAGTAAAGCATACGCATTCATGAACAATGGCGCGTCTGCTTAGCCCGGCGGGAAGGAAATGCAAATGATGTTGAGAGAGTTCATGATTACTGGGGAGCAATGATGAGCGGGAGAGATATTCTCCGGTTCATCCCGGAGAAATAGGGATGGAGGAAGTCTTGAAGCCGGTGGGTATCAGTCAGTATCGACTGGCGAAAGGATCCATTTGTCTGCAGGGAGAATCAATGGGATTGTGTTTGAACAACGGGGCATAACGGCGGATACAGCCTTGCGGCGTAGGCGAATTTTCGTTAATTCAGCCCAATACCGGATGAACCTGCAAAACCGCTGATCCTCCAACCGCTTACGACGCTCGACTTCCGTCAGGGGCAGAGGCCCTGGCATCCTTCACGATGACCGCTGCCCCGAGTTACGTCTTGTGGTCGTAGATCATGCCGACCAGTTCGCTCATTTTATCCTGAAGGGCTTGTACTTCTTTCGCCGGGATCTCACGAATGACCTTTCCCGTTTCCCGATCCACGACTTTAACGGCGATCTTATTATCATTCTCGCCATACACGGAATACTTGAGGCTGATATTCATGCTATCAAGCTGGCCTTGCATCTGCTCCACAACCTGTTTGAGCTCTGCGGGGCTAACCGGGGCGCCTCCGCCCGGGGTCTGTCCCGCCCGGGAAGACTCGTTCACAGGACGCGGCGCGCTTGCGGTTGCCGAGGAGCCAGCCATTGCGCCAGGAGAGCTCACAACGCTGGTGATCATTTTATTTCACCCCCTTCATCTATGATTTACTCCTTGCCTACTAGATCGGCATTTTATGATAAAAACTTTAATGATACGGACTCATGGACCGGATTCGATTCTCGTTTTGTTCCGAATCAGGCAATTTCTGAAATGCCGCTGTATTCGTCTGCTGCCAAATCCATCGCTTTGCCATAGGCATCTTTCCCGTAAAATCGAAACATCATATGCGAAGGATCGATCGTTCCATTCCCGTCACGGTTCTGGGTGATCTTGAACGTTACATCGGCTGAGAAGGTTTCAGGATCATAAACCACGCCGGCCGGAAGAGAAGGGAAGACAACATCCGTTGCCGATGCCGGCATTCCCCAGTTATAAGCTCCTCCGGCATTGGTTCCCGCTGCTCTGCTGATTCCCCAGTTCAATGGATTCTGGATCGAGGCGGGGTCCATATCCTTGGTGAAGCTGAACCTCATCGTAAAGGCTTTGGAAGCCTGAATTTCCGACAACGAGGAATCCAGGTCGGCCACGGGTGTGCCCGGTCCCAGGGAGGCTTTAAACCCATTGGTGCTGTAAGCCAGAGAGATCCTGGGTGCTGCATTGGCGTAGATGTACTCTCTGAGAGTGCCCGCTAAAGAAGATCGGTTATCTGACAGCGTGTTGACCAGACTGCGGGCATTGTCCATGTCACCCATGTCGGCATAGGTGTAGCCCTGCTCAAGAAAACCATCATCGAAACTCCTGTCCAATGAGACGGCCTTATCGAGCTGGGTAAGCGCATCGCTGTAATTCCCCATTTTTCTATACGTTTGCCCCAATCCGTAATACCCGATGGAGCTTTGCGGGGATAAACTGACTACTTTTTTAAACTGGGCCTCCGCTTCGCCAACCCTTTCGGAATTGAGGTAAACCTGGCCGAGACCATAACGGCTGTCCGTGGATTCAGGATCAAGGTTGATGGCTGCTTTATATTCGGCTTCCGCCTCGGAAAGTTGTCCCAGTTTATAGTAGATGTCGCCGAGGCTGATATGAAAGGCGGCCCGAGTGGGGTATGACTTGATGGCTTCCTGATAGGTCTTGATGGCTGCTTCTGTATTGCCATCCTGGAGATAGGCTTTGGCCATGTAATCATAGGCCTTGGCGGCGTTATCGGAAAAAGACGAAAGCCAGATCGCGCGCCTGAATTCCGTGACGGCTCCGTCATACTCCGCACTCGTATAGCGGTCAATCCCGCGGGCGAGAGAACTATTCGACAAACTGTCATACTGTTTCTGTGAAGTGGGTATGGCAGAAAACAGGCTATCGATCTGTGCTGTTGAAATCATGAAATTGCTGTATTGAACTGCCGAAATCATACTCATGGCTCTGTTCGCCCCATGTCCCGTTGGATGAAATATTCAAAATATTCCATACGCTGACTATCGGATGAAAAGGAGCCGAACTTAAGTGATTTGCCTATTCATTTATTTTGCCATACGACTCCGGGGGCATCCGCTGCATGCATTCATAGATTTCCTCCAATGAGTTTTGCAGCGATATCGCCCTGGCCCGGCATGGGGGCAGAGGCGGCGCATCGGCGGCTTCCTGCAACGTTCGAAAAGCCGGCCTTCCGTCAGCCGGCGCTCTGCTGGAGGTGATTCAGGAGGGCCTGGGCCTCCGTGAAGGCGGGGTTGATCTTCAGGGCCTTTTGGATGGATTCGACGGCCGGTTTCTTTTCTTTTTTCGCTGCATAGGCTCGCGCCAGGTTGTACAGGAGCGCCTCGTCGTCAGGAGAGACGCTCAGCGCCTTGTTGAACTCGGCGACGGCCTTCTCGAACTCCCCGCCCTTGCGGGCCTGAATGCCCAGGGCGTTGTAGGTATGGAGAATGAAGCCCAGGAGATCCTCGTTCGTGCCGATGAGGGCCCGGGCCTTCTCATGCTCCCCCTTGTCGATGAGCCGCATGATGGTGAGGGCCCGGTTTTCCTGGCTTTCCTCCCCGTCGGCGAGTTTCCGTGCGATCTCTTCCTCGGAGACGCATACCAGCTGCCGCACGAAGGAGAGCGTCGTCTCGTTTTCGTTCTCCTGGAACGTGACGGGGCCGAAGGTGTTCTTGAAGGCGGTGCTCGCCATGAGCTGCCGCTGAAAATCGTTGATGCCTTCCTGCAGGTCTTTCTCGTCCTGGGGAAGCATGCGGGTGACGACCATCTTCTCCATGGCGTCCTTGAAGCCGGTGAGACAGGAGTAGACGTTTCCCTGGGTGAGAAACTTCCGGCAGTTTGACAGGGTTCTCAAAATCTCGGAGGCCCGTTCTCTGACGATGGCTTCGTCCATGTCGCTTAAGGGTGGTGTGTGAGGGGTTTCCATGCGCTTGACCTGTGAACCGCTGCCCGGTTGGTCTCACGACCGATGGGGCGCCACTCCGTGGCACAGAACGTGCTAATCTCTTATCGGTAATCATGAAGGCCAACTTGAGCCGGGGAAGGGCACGAAACAATCATGGATGACGGGGAAGGCGGCAGGGCAGCACTGAACTTCGACGAAAAGAGCTTCCTTTTCGAGTGGCTCGTCGAGAACAACAAGACGCTCACCCGGAAGAACAAGGAGCTCCTGATCGAGAGCCTGAAGCTCCGCTCGCGGGTGGAGGAGCTTGAGAAAATCAACTTCGTCGACCCGACGACGGGCCTTCACAACCGATGGTACCTGCAGCCCCGCCTCGAGGAGGAATTCTCGCGGGCCAGAAGGGCGGGTTCGTCCCTGTCGTGCCTTTTCATCGATATCGACCACTTCAAGGCCGTCAATGACCAATACGGGCACTTCATCGGCGACAAGGTCCTCCGGGACATGGCCAGCCTGTTGAGAGGTCTTTGCCGCAGGGAGGATGTGCTGGTCCGATTCGGTGCCGACGAGTTTGTCATTCTACTGGGCTCTGCCGGGCAGAAGGCAGCCAGGACGGCGGCCGAGCGCATCCGGGGCCGCCTCCAAACGCATCGATTCGCCTGCGGGGAACAGCAAGTCACCCTCTCGGTCAGCATCGGGGTGAGCACCCTTAAAAAGGAGCAAATCACCTCTGCCAGCGATCCCTGGGAGCTTGTCTGGACAGCCGACGGGGCCATGCATCTGGCCAAACAGAAAGGGCCCGGCCAGATTCACCGGCTCGACTGCCAGGGCCAGGGGCAGAAGCCGCCGGAGTCGGAGCATGCGGCCTTGTGACCAGCCGCCGCCGGCGGCTGGCAGTAACGGGTTGATTTGTTCGTAAGTTTATTGAATAATTCAGGAATCAGGAATCCTGAATCCCTCTTCTATCCTTCTTTTTCTTCACTCAGACTCTTAAACACTCAGACACTCAGTCACCTCTTCACGGCCGCGCGGCGGCCAGTCCCTCGCCCCTTTTTCTGTCCCGCCCTAAAGTTTCCCCGTTTCCGGTCGATAAAACAGGTGCAGGTGTTGCACTGGATTTATATGTTGCTATAGTGTTGCGAACCAAACCCGAATCGAGAGGTGTTCCATGGCGAAAATGTTTTTTTCCACGTCCGAGGTGGCCGATCTCTTCGACGTCAACCGGGTCACCATCTACCGCTGGGTGAAAGAGGGGACGGTAAAGGGATACAAGGTCGGTAAACATCTCAAGATCCCGCTGGTGGAGGTGGAGCGGCTCAAGCGGGAGTTCGGCTTCGGCGACATGTCCCTCGAAAAACTCCAGGGGGCAGACTCCGGGGCGGCGGAGGCCGGCAAGACGGGATCCAGGGGGCCGTCCCACAAGAAACTCGTCATGGCCATCGACGACGACGAGAACATTCTCACCTTCATCGAGAACGCCTTCGAGGGACTGGGCCTCAACCGGCACTGCACCCTGAAGACCTACGCGAACGGACTCGAGGCGGTCCTGCACATCGGCGAGGAAAAGCCGGATCTCATCCTGCTCGACATCGTGATGCCCAACCTCAATGGCCTCGAACTTGCAGAAAAGATCCGCAAAATGCACCGGGACGTCCAGATCATCATCCTGACGGGGTACCCGGAGTATCTCACCGAGGACGAGCGGGGCAAATTCCTCGACTACATGACGAAGCCCGTCGATGTGAAGAAGCTCTATGACACGATCGTAAAGGCCCTCGACATCCCTGCGGACAGGATCAACGGAATCCAGGCGCGCTCTTAGATACACCGATTCAGCAGGCCGGGCGCGGGTCCCGGCCTTTCCATTCTAATGGGTTTGGTGCGGGTGGAGTTTCGATCGGGCTACCGCATCACGGGAGACAAGGAGACAATCAAGCGATGCAGACGGAGCGGATGGAAAAACAGGAAAGCACCCTTGCCGGAATTCCGGGCAGGGAGGGTAAATACCTCACCTTCTCGCTTTCGGGCGAGGAATACGGGATCGGAATCCTGAAGGTCAAGGAGATCATCGGGATGATGTCCGTGACCCACGTCCCCCAGACCCCCGATTTCGTGAAGGGGGTCATCAACCTGAGGGGGAAGGTGATCCCCGTCGTGGACCTGCGCCTTCGCTTTGCCCTGGAGGCCGCGGCCTACACGGAGCGCACCTGCATCATCGTCGTGGAGGTCGCAGGCGCGTCGGGCCACGTGAT